>CAZJLW010000032.1:21831-26708 GCA_964546895.1 uncultured Eubacteriales bacterium
GAGGTGATTGACACATGTACACCGTGCTTGTCGCGGACGACGAACGAATAATACGCGAGGGGCTACGCTACGCGATGGACTGGGAAGCGGCAGGATTTCGCATTGTGCATTTCGCCAGGAACGGCGAGGAAGCGGTGTCGATGTTTACGGCGGAGCCGACTGACATGGCGCTGCTGGACGTGAAAATGCCGGGGCTGTCCGGCTTGGACGCGCTCGCCGGAATAAAACGGCTGCGTCCCGAGACTGAGGTCGTAATCCTTTCGGCGTTCGACGATTTCCAGTACGCGAAGCAGGGCATGAAATCCGGCGCGTTCGACTATATACTAAAAATCAACCTGATCGACGAGCTGCCGGGCGTCATAGGACGCGTCAAAGCGAAGCTCGACGCCGGGCGCGAAAAGGAACAGGAATACAAAAACCTGCTTAATTCCAGCAATAACATGCTGTTTCTGGATTTTTTGAACGGGAAAGCCGGGGCGCTTTCGCCGTCGGACGATGCGTACTCGTATTTCGTCGTAGTCGTATACGGCAACGGAAGCCGCGACGCGATGACACGCAGCGTCGGCGAATCGCTGAGAAGTTACCGCAGCCGCACTCCTTTTATGATGGGGGCGAAGGCCGACAACAGCGTGTTTATTTTCCGGACGACGCGAGAGGAAAAAGATGTGTATCATCTCGCTGGGGGAATCGCGGATTATTTGCGGGGCGCGGGACATGAGCATTTTTATATCGCTTACGGCAGCGTGCAACGCGGTGTGAACAAAATACCGCAGTGCTATCGCGAGGCTATGAAAACGCTGGATTGTATGCGCGAGCGCGGGGAGATGGGCGAAGGGTTTTACGAGCGGATAAGTGGTGCAGCGGGCGGAGCCGCCCCCGTATTCGACCCGGCGGCCATTCGCAAAAGCATTATGTTCTTCAACTCCGCAACACTGCGTGAGGAAACGGCGAGCATGTTCGGGCATTATCTGCGCGAGCGGGCGCTGCTCATACATGATTTGCGGTTGCAATGCATAGAGATAGTTATTTTACTGAAAAAGGAAGGTCAGCTGCAAAACGCCGACGCCATAATCGACCGGATAAACGGGTTTGATTCGATGCTGGATTTGAGGGAGTATTTCTCGGAGGTTATCGCTGGGGCGGTGTCGCGGTGTGAGCGCGCGTCGAAGCTGACGCCCGACGATATCCTAAAGGCGCAGGGCTACATCGACGAGCATTACGCCGAGGATGTCAGCATGGAGGACGTGGCGAAGCGGTTTTTTATAAGCCCGCAGTATTTTTCGCGGCGGTTCAAGGAGCATACAGGCGTGAACTTCAGCGAATACCTCATCGGGCGGCGCATCAGCCGCGCGTGCGAGCTGATACTCACGACGAATATGAAAATGTATGAAATAGCCGCAGCCGTCGGCTATCGGGACGCGAAGCATTTCGAGAAGCAGTTCGCGGAGCGGCGCGGCATTACGCCGAACCGATACAGACGGCAAGCAATGCGAGCGACTGAAAATTAAGTTTATACGAGCGGCGTATTTTGCGGTGGTTTTACGCGAAATGCGCCGCGAAGATATAAACGTTATTTTCAGACATTTGCAAATAATAAAAACGGAGGGTAATTATGGATCAAAAGCGTAACATTCTCATTATTATTGCGGATCAGCTGACGTGGAAAGCGATACCCGCCTACGGCAACACTTACTGCAAAACCCCGAACATCGACCGCATTTTCAAAAAAGGCGTCGCCTTCGACAAGGCCATCACGCCGTTCCCTCTGTGTCAGCCCGCGCGCGCGTCGTTTTGGACGAGCCTGTACCCGCACGAAACCGGCATCGACTCCAACGGCCGCAAGGCGTTCGTGCCGACACTGCCCGATTCCGTACCGACGCTCGGCTCGATTTTCTCAGACGACGGCTACGACTGCGTACACTTCGGGAAGAAGCATGACGCCGGTGCGCTGAGAGGATTTACGTGCGAGCCGGAAGAGTCGCTTCCAGTCGAAGGCACGGAAGCATGGCCGGTCAACCGCGACACGATGCACGACCGCTACACCGCCGTGAAGTCCGTCGAGTACCTTGAAAAACACGGCGACGAGCCGTTCGTGATGGTTGCGGATTTCGTTAACCCGCATGATATTTGCAGCTGGATCGGCGCAAACAAGCACGTACACACCGACGTACCTGTAGACTGCGAGCTGCCGCCGCTGCCTGAAAATTTCGACTTCTCGGACATCGTGAACCGTCCGAAGCCTGTACAGTACATATGCTGCTCGCATAACCGCCAGTCGCAAACGGCGGGATGGACTGAGGAGAACTTCCGATATTATCTCGCGGCGTATTATCATTATGTGAGCCGTGTCGATGCTGAGATTGGGCTGGTGCTTGATGCGCTCGAGAAGCGCGCCGACGCCGATAACACGCTCATAGTTTTCATGGCCGACCACGGCGACGGCATGGCGTCCCGCGGCATGGTCACGAAGCAGGTCAGCTTCTACGACGAGACTACGCGCGTACCGTTCATTTTCGCGGGGCCGGACGTTGCCGGAGAGGCCCGCATGTCTAAAGAAACTGTGTCGCTGTTGGATTTGGTGCCGACGCTCTGCGACTACGCCGGGCTGAAAGCGCCCGACGGCGCGCGCGGCGTAAGCCTTATGCCGTGGCTAAAGGAAGCCCGCGCGGACGAGCCGCATGAATATGTCGCAAGCGAGTGGCATACCGAGTGGGCTTATACTATCGAGCCGGGCAGAATGATTACTAATCGGGATTATAAGTACGTGCGGTATGTCGAGGGCGACGGCGAGGAATTTTATGATTTGAACGCCGATCCGCTTGAGACGCGCTCGCTTATTAACGATCCCGCTTACGCGGTGGTGCTGGGGCAGTTCCGGGCGATGCTGGAGAAGCATGTGGAGGAGACGGGCGATAAGTTCTTCTCGATGGAGTATCTGGCTGATGATAAGTGGCGCAGTCACCCGGTCGGGTATCAGAACCATGTGGGACCGGCCGCGCCTATGATGGATGAGGATTTTATGAAGAAGATGAGTAAGTGGGCTGCGGGGAAATAGACGGCAGGTATTTCAAAGGAAATGTGCAGGTTTATTTTGCAATCGTTCATACTTTGGGAGAATTACCGTCCGACAGCGAAATGGAATTAATAATAATTAGCATAAGAAAATGTAAGTAATTCGAAAGTACAAGCCGCCCTGTAAAATCTTGACGGCTTGTTTTTTTGCGGAAATTTTTTTCAGTTTGCCCATGAGGTGCTGTCAAGTTGGACTAAGACCTTTTTCGACAAAAAAACAAGCCACCAAGTTTTAACAAGGTGGCTGCCGTACTTCAGGATTACTTTATTTTTATTATTTGAAAATTTACTGTTTAAATATAACTATTATGTTCATTTGGTGAAGTTAACGTTTAAAATTTCATAACAATCACACATCTTAGTCTCATCAGGTTTTAATGCAAGTGGTTTGTTTGACGTCTCAATATATTTCATACCACATTTTTTCATTACCTTACCTGAGTTAGGATTATTAACATCATGTTTCGCATATATCCTTTTAAAGCCAACATCTTCAAAAGCAAATTTTAAGATTGCAAATAATGCTTCTGCCATTATTCCCATTCCCCAATAATCTTTTGACATACAATATCCAGCTTCCGCTTCAAATAAGTCGTCATTGGGATTTAAAAAGCCTATTGAACCAATTAATTTATTATCGTAGACTATCCCCCAATTATAACAGTTTGGATTTTGATAGGAATTTTCCCAGTCTTTTAGGAGTGCTTTAGTTACTGATATTTTTCCGTGTGGTTGCCAACTCAGAAATTTTGTAACCTCCCCATCATTTGCCCAATTATCAAACATTTCTTGAGCATCATCTAAAGTAAATCGCCTTAATAATAATCTTTCAGTGTGCAATTTTTTTGTGCCTTTATGAATCATATTTGCACCTCACTTAATATAAATAATCTTGTTTTTTGCAACTAAATTTTAATTGCTGAATAAATATTATTTTCTTCATAAAGTGTACAATAGATTTTGTCTAATATCAATTGGTTTTTAAGTATTAAAACTTAGTCCTACCTTGACAACACCCCAAGTTAGAACTATGTTTTTCAGTAAACTATTGTACTACTATAAAGTATGTAGTACTATCCTGATAAAGAAAATAATGATTATCTTATGATTTTTAATGATTTTATAACGATAAGGATATTTGTATTATGTGAGGTGATATAATTGGGCTTATATCCAATTAGTGAAGAATACAGAAATCAAGTAAACCAAATTTTATTAGATGAATGGCATTGTCCTCCATCAGTATCAAAAGGTAAAGTAATTGATACTATAAATCTGCCGGGTTTTATCTACCTTGAGAATAATAAAATACTAGGCGTTGTTACCTATCATATTTGCGAATTTGAATGTGAAATTGTTACATTAAACAGTTTTATTGAAAACAAAGGAATCGGTACAGCTCTAATCAATAAAGTTTTGGAGGTAGCTAAAAATCAAAATTGCAAAAGATTATGGTTGATCACAACGAATGATGACGTAAATGCAATTAGGTTTTACCAAAAGCGTAATTTTGAGCTTATTGCAATTCATATAAATTCAATGGACATTTCAAGAAAACTGAAACCATCAATTCCTCTTATCGGTATGGATAATATACCTATAAAACACGAAATTGAATTTGAAATTGTACTTTAATAACCGTAAATTTTGAACACAGTACAACGGGCTTTAATATCGCACGGCAAGCAGCAGTTAGTATATGCTTGGGAAAGAAAATAATTTATGAGAAATCTAGAAGCAGCGCCGCATTTCGATGGAGTATCTGGCTGATGATAAGTGGCGCAGTCACCCGGTCGGGTATCAGA
>CAZJLW010000033.1:0-9072 GCA_964546895.1 uncultured Eubacteriales bacterium
AATATGAATTCGTATATCTTATCACTTAAAAAACTGTCCGTTATAATATCAGCCTTGCTTAAATCCTGATTGCCGGACGTAACATTGATATACCCAATACACTTTATTTTGGCATTGTACGCAGCCAGCACACCGTTCGAGGAATCTTCAACAACAACGCATTCGTCTGTTGTAAAACCTAGCCGCTCTGCGGCGCACAGAAAAACATCAGGCGCAGGCTTACCGGCGGCAACATGCTCCCCGCTTACGATCTCGTCAAAAAAGTCGAACAACTCGACCCGCTTAAGCGCCGCAGTAATAAAATCCATTGACGAAGACGAAGCAACAGCCAACCGTAGCCCCTTCTCCCTAATAGCGGTAAGCAACTCCGGTATCCCCGCAACCGCAACAAGCGCCCACTCATCAAAACATTTTTTTATCACCTTATCATACACTTCAAGCATCTGCTCGTCCGTCTTATCCAGCCCAAACTCCGCGATATATTTCGGCATACGATCCTTCGTACACGTCCCGGCGAATCGCTCCACGAACCGCTCGTCCACAGACACACCGCAAGCCTTCAACACCATGTTATCCACATAAAAATGGAACGGCTGACTGTCGATAAGCACGCCGTCCATATCAAAAATTACTCCTTTGAACATATCCCTGTCCCCTTTATATCGCGGAGCGATGGCCAAGCACGCAATCTAACCTGCGCATTTGGCGAACGCTCGCGAATAACCTACCGTATGGCAGATCATTTATTTTTTGCAATCTTCATGGCGTCCTTCCACATATCGCGGAATTCACGCAACATGTCCCTAACCTCTGTCAAAATAGCAACGTCCTTTTTCATATTGGCTTCGACAAGGCGTCTGTACATGTAATCGTACAAGTCATCCAGATTCTGTGATATATCGTACTTCCTGTCCAGCGTAACCTGAAACTCCCTAATAATATCCTCGACACGTATAATAAGCTCACTGCCCCGCGCGACGTCCTTAGCTTCTATAGCGGCTATCGCCTGATTCGTGAACTTTAGCGCGCCCTCGTAGAGCATGAGCGTCAGTTCCTCCTTAGAAGCGGTGTATATCGCGTTGTTGGCATATGAGGCGTATGGATTTTGTGTAGGCATTGTAAACCTCCTAAAAAAATAATCTTTTAACTCATTGTGTACCTACTTCGATTATCTCCGCAACGGGTGGCACAGTTATTTCACGCGAGACGACGGTTTTTTCTGTTTGGAAGCCGTTAATGCGCACGATATGCGCCGTTACCTCGCGCTGCCCGTCGCGCCCTTGCTGAATAACCTTTGAGTATGATTTCTTTTCGCCTGTGTTTAGGCGAGTTTCTTTTGTTTTCGGTTCGACCTCGGTATATTTTACCTGCTCGACCGTCCGTACTGAGATAATCGGCTCCGGCACAACAAGCGTAATCTGCTGGCCGACCCTAAGCACGGAGTTCTCCGCAAGCCCGGGATTAAGCGAAATCAGTTCGTCACTAGACAAAGAAAATTCCTTGGCGATGCCCCAGAGCGTATCGCCCTTCCTTACGGAATACGCTGTTTCTTTCATTTTCTTCGCGCTGAACGAATTAAGCGCGATTTCGTACGGCGTCAGCTCGTCGGGATTGATAAACTTCTTAACCGTTTTCACTTCGTCAACGAACGCTGTCTCGACTATCTCGGAACCGGCTTGAACATACTGTTTCTTTACGCGTTCAAAAAGCTCCTCGGCTTCCTTTTCAGTCTTGAAAAAACCCAGCTCGACACCGTTTACGACTATCGCACAAGCTTCAATCGTATACGTAAATCCTTTTTTTACTTCCTCGACTACGTAATCGGCCGTCTGTTTTTTAGACGAATGGACGCGTTTAAGCGCAAGCTTTTCGTTAACTTGTACGTTAATACCCACCTCGGCAGTAAGCTTTTTTATGGCGGTGTCGTACAGGCTTTCGGCAGTAATGTTTTTGTTATAGGCAACATATCCTATGGACTTGTCTTCTAAAAACACTTCGTAGGCGTTCTTATTCGTGAACAGCCATACAACAGCCCATAAGACCAGCAGCACACCGACAACGCCAGCAGCTGCCGTTATGGACGGAAAGTCCTGTCGTACAAAATCCGCTGCGGCATTAATAACGCCGCCCTTGCGTTTCGGGCGCTTGCGCGGGCCATTCGAGTTAGGCGCGGCGTATCTTGCGGACGTAGCAGTTTTCGGTGGCGCCCCTCTTGAGGATACTCCCTTTGAACGCGCCCCTTTTGAAGCCGTGCTTTTTGAAGCCGTCCCCTTCGGAGCCGTCCTTTTGTTGGAATTGTTTCGGTTAGAGGTCATCAGACGTCACCTACTTGTAACAGTATATTCTGCTGCATCAGTCATAAATGACAGTTACCGCCATAGCGGTATCCGCCGTCGTACTTGAATATACAACATAGAGCTTCATGCCTTGTGTTAGCTGCGTCAGCGTAAGTCTGGCAAGCGTTCTGGAGTCCATTATAACGGTATTTGCATCGATTTTTACTTCCTTCGGAGTTACGACGTTGTTCACGTTTATGCCGATAACAATCGACGCCGCCTTCACAGACTGCACGTAACCCGTCGTAGTCATGTTCGTAGGTGCGGACAGAACCGTAACGGCTTCGATCTCTCTGCTGTCTAAGCTGACGCGTATTTTACTGCCGATACGAAGCGAGTATACATCTACATTGTTCATTATAATATTGTAATCCTTATTGGCCGAGTCGCCGACCTTTAACGAAATAGCCGCGCCGTAGCGGTTAATCTTAATTTCCTCGACAGTGCCTTCCTCAATAGACTTCACACCTGTTGCGTACATTTCCTTAATAATATCGTACTCGGCGTAAAGCTGGATGACATCGCCTATGCGTAGCTCGTTCCACGGCGTAACGCCGCGATCCTTACGTGTAATATAGCTGCCGGTGGACACTCTGAACTCCTGACGCTTACCGTTATCATCCGTTACTGAGAGTACGGGCGTCTGTGTCGCGTCCACGAATTTTTTATCAACAAGAATTCCGTTAGTTATTCTTCTGTTTTTTTCTTCAACGACAATCGACATAACCGAATTGCCGGAGACAGTCAGCGTCGCTACATCGCCTTTTACTATCGTGTTGAATGCGATATTGGCTTCGCTGCGTTTTACTTGGCAGTCATTTGTCAGAGAAAAGTTTCTTACTTCAGTAGTAATCTCGTCGCGGGGGCTGAGCATTCTGACCTCGACTGCTATTGCCCTGCCGCCCTGCTCCGATATCGACGAAACAATACCTTCTATCTTGTAAGTCTGACCGGGTGCTACGTTTTGATTGATATTCGGGTATTGGGGGTTGTTGGCCGCTTGTCCGTATTGAGCCTTGATATCGACAATGTCGCCGTTACTCGTAACGCATACGACGTTCATACCCTGCAACAAATCCTGCGGCGTACGCTGGTAACCGTCTATAGTTACGGACGCGTTGGCCGTGAATTTATAAATTTTGCGTTCGCCTGTATTAAGAACAACCTGTAACGCCTTAAGCTCCGAAAAATATTTGTCGACCGTACCCGTGAAGCCGTCGATTACATTGACCTGCGTATTGTTGCTGGGCTGCTGCGTGATAGGCGTGGGCTGCGGCACTGTGCCGGTCTGCATAAGCTTCAGGCAGTTGTCGAGCATAATAGCCATCGATGCGCGGTTAACAGCGCCGTTTGGTACAAATTTCCCGTCGGTATCGCCGGATATAACGTTAATAGTTCTCAAATAATAAACATACGGCGCGCTTACTGATGAAATAGACGCGTCGTCCGCGAATTTGTTCGTATAGTTCTGCGCGAGCGCCTCGGACGTACGTCCCATGAGACGCACGAGAAACACGGCGGTTTCCTGACGCGACAGGGCGCGCAGCTGCTCGGTGCCGCTGTTGTCCTTGATTACAAACTGATTTAAGTCGTCGGGCGTCAAAATGCCGCGTTCAAACAAAAAAGCAATTTCCCTGTCCGATGTAGAATTCCACTTTTTAAACGCATTTATGTATTGTTGAATATAAGCCTTATTTTTATTGTAGGCGCTGTCGTAAAATGCCTGCTCCTCGGCAGTGATGTTAGTATATTTGTAACCGGCGGCCTTTGCCAAAATTTTGGCCGTCTCAAATTTGTCAATAAAATCGTTGGGCTTAAAGTAGCCCTGCGAATCCCCCACCATTAAACCCCTGTCTGCAATATTGGAAATAGCCGCGTAAGCCCAGTGCGTGTTTGGCACGTCACGGAACGTCGCCGCAAAGACGGTTGTATTTATAATAATCAAAAGCATTGTAAATACTCCCAATATCCTCAATTTTTTCATTGATGCCCCTCCTAAATTGGTATTAATTTCATTTTAGTTTAAAAAGTGACATATTGCAAGCATTTACTGTGAAATTTTCATTAATCGGCGGCGCCGTATCCACCGAGTTTTTTCGATACGGCGATGTAGCCGTCCGTCGCTTCTAACGTGCCGTCTTGTTTAACCCACAGCCCGTGCGCGTTGTATTTTTTTAGCAGCACCCTGCCCTCTTCGATCGGTAAGATATACAGAGCCGTCGACAATGCGTCTGCAAGCCCCGACTGTTCATGAATGACTGTTACGGCTTTGTATCTGTTTGCGGGCATGAGGGTTGCCGGGTCGATTATGTGGCCGTATTTTTTGCCGTCTACGATATAGAATCGCTGGTAACTCCCGCTCGAAACGACTGCGCTGTCGTTAATGAACACTGTATCGAGTATATTTTTCGTACCGTCGGCGTCCAAGTCTGGCTCCTGAATCCCTACGCCCCACCGTGCGCGCGTGCCGTCTTGTGGCTTTCCCACGCCCACCGTGTTCCCGCCGAAATTCGCAAGCACCGATGTCATTCCGGCTTCCTTCGCCAGTTCGACTGCAATGCCCGCGGAGTAGCCCTTCGCGATTGCTCCCACATCTATTGACATGAGCGGGTCTGCCAGAAATACTGTTTTGTTTTCTTCATTTATAAAGATGTCGTTGATGTCAATATGCTTCGACGCTTCCAGCAGAATCTCCATCGGCGGAAGCTGCGCGGCTACTGCGTTACGCGTCGTCGCTGCCCCTATTGTCCCCGCTGTCCCCGCCGTGCGGTAATCGTGCCAGATGGACAGCACCGCACCCATCGCGATATTAACCGCGCCGTTTGTCTCAGCGTGTAGTTCTTTGCAATATTTGAGCAGCTCAATGACTTCATCAGCAACTGCAACCGGCGCGATTCCTGCGTTGTCGTTAACGGCTTTTAGAT
The DNA here is from genome assembly GCA_964546895.1 of uncultured Eubacteriales bacterium. Classification (GTDB taxonomy): domain Bacteria; phylum Bacillota; class Clostridia; order Lachnospirales; family CAZJLW01; genus CAZJLW01. The sequence goes on from CAZJLW010000033.1 coordinate 5,261, forward strand.
TGTTACCGGCTTCTACGTCGTCGTATATCGTGAATAATCCGTCCAGCTCGGCCATTTTATCTCGAATAATTTGCGCGTATTTACTGAACTGTTTTTGATTTTTCGAATAACCGACTATGACGGAGTACGTATCGAACAATCCGGCGAACTCCGCTCTGTAAAACCCCGGCTTCGTATTCCACGCGATTAAACATACCACAAGCGCCAGACATATCGCGGCATTGATTATTTTTTTCTTCATCATATACCCTCTTTACAAAAAGCCGCCCCGGAAGCGTTTCATGCGCTCCAAAGCGGCTTACGTTTTCATCTTAAATCGATTAAGCGCAGGCATCACGACGTTCAGCAAAACGCCCGTAACACTGCCCATAATAACACCTGAAACAAGAAGCACCGGGAAATAATATAGCACCACCGACGACCCCACCGAAAACGACACGGCGATCAGCTGCCCAAAGTTATGCGCGACTGCACCGAAAATGCTGATAACCGTATACGATGTTTTACTGCCGAAGCAAGCGGCAAATAGCATTATAACCGCGATTGACAAAAGCCCGCCGCAAATACTCAGAAACGCAGCCATAACCCCCCGCATGAGAAATACGAACGCCGACTTCAAAACCGTCAGCATAAACGCGTCGCGTTTGCCGACAAAAAACACGCAGTACATCGTCACTATATTGGACAGCCCAAGCTTTACGTTAGGCGGAAGAAGCGGCAGCGGCGGCAGCATATGCTCCAGCGCCGACAGCACAAGTATTATTCCGAGCATCAAACCCAGAAATGCGATTCGTTTAGCTTTTATCACCAATATTTCCCCACTTCTTCAAGCTTACACTTATCCAACGGTATAGTAATACAATTCAAAATGTTTGTAAATACCCCGAAGTATTTCACACAAAAATTTCACAAGAAGGCGGAAATAATTATACTTTATTACTGTTGAAATATTCCAAAGAAAGTTGTAGTATTGGTGAGGGTGATAACAGTGGAGGACATAATTAACGACCTTATTAAAATAGAAAAGACAGCCGCGGAGGTTGTTTCGAAGGCAGTTTCGGACAAGGAAAACATGCATTACACGATACATCAGCGCACGGAAGAGATAAAGCACCGTATCGAAGCGAACACCGCCGGTCGAATAAAGGAGCTGTACGCCGCCGCGCAGGAAGAATCGACAAAGCGCGTAGCGGAAGTCAAAGCACACATGGAAACGACGCTCGCGCAGCTGCAAACAGACTTCGTGACGAACAAGGAAAAATGGGAAGACGAGATTTTTTCAAGAATAATAGGCTAGATCGGAGTAAGTCAAATGGACTACGGAGGTTTAAACGCAAAAATCAAGGCAATGAAGGGGCATCTGTTTAACCACGGCAACTACAGCGAGCTGTCTGCGCTCAAATCTGTCGACGAAATCGGTCGGTTTTTAACCGCCAGCCCGTCGTACGGCAGTGCATTCGCGGGTTTTGGTGACAGGCTGCTTACCCGCCACGACATCGAGGACAAAATCCTTATCTCGCTGTCTGTGGAATTTAAACGTATTTATAACTTCATCAGCGACTTTAACGTGCGCCGCTTCTTGGACGCTTTTTTTTTGAGCCACGAAATTAATCTGCTAAAGCAACTGCTATGCCTTGTTTACGATAAACAGCCCATTACGTATTCGTTATCGGAGCTTGGAACGCTGTTTGGCTACCTGAAAGGAATCGACATCGAAAAGCTAAAGGCTTCAAAGGATGTATTCGAGTTCGTCGAAAGCTTGAGGCATACGGAGTTTTATTCGATGCTCGCGAACGTCTACACGGAAGGCGCTTCGGTATTTAATCTCGAAATGCAGCTGGATTTGTACTACTACATGCGGCTGTCGAAGTTTTCAAAAATGCACCTGTTCGGCGAAAACAAGCTCGTAATGGACAGGGTAGTCGGTGTCGAGGTCGATTTGCGTAACATCATGTGGATATACCGTTTCAAAAACTTCTACGACATAGACCGCGGACGCATATATTCATACCTCGTACCGATTAACTACCGCCTTAATCCCGGCGATATAACGCGGCTTGTCGAGTGCAAGTCGTCCGAGCAGCTGCTCGCAACTCTTAACGATACCTACTATAAAAACTTGTGCGGCGCGGGTGACGCGCCGTTAAATATTGAACGGATTTGCCGCGACAAGATGCGGCGGGTTTACACCGAGACTAAGATAATGCATCCGCATTCACTGGCCGTGGCTGCGGAGTATTTATTTTTAAAGGATTTGGAAATAAAAAATATAATCACGCTGCTGGAAGGCGTCCGCTATAAGCTGGACGCGAAGGAAATTCTGGCAAGCTTGGATTTTTCAAGCGAAACGGAGGCGGGCTGATTGATTGAGAAGATGAAGCACGTCAGCATAATGGGCAACATGAAGGATATAGACGTCATAATCGAAACGTACCTGTCCAAGTACGACATCCAACTCGAAAACGCGTCGTCCGAAATATCCGGCAACGTTGCGCTGCTGCCGATGCAAATCACAAACCCGTACGCGAACATTCTGCATAAGGCCGAAAAGTTCACGAGCGCGTTAAATTGGGATTTTTCGGACATAAAGACAAAGAGCGAAATAACGAACGAGCGAGCCGAAAAGGTTATCGAGGTAGCGTATCAAGCCTACGAAAAACGCGACAACACGATAAAAGACTTAGAGGGCAAGCGCGAAACACTGATCGAAACGATTAAATCCATCGAGCCGTTTTTGGAGCTGGACTTCAAAATCGAAAGCCTCGACAACTTCGAATGGATTAACTACCGGTTCGGACGGCTGCCCGTCAGCAACTTCAAGCAGTTCGAGACGTTTTTGTATGACGACCCTGAAATACTGTTTGTAATCAGTATGCGCGATAAAAACTACATCTGGGGCATATATTTCGTACCGGAGGTGTTCCGCGATAAGGTCGACTCGATATTTTCGTCGCTGCATTTCGAGGTAATACAGTACAACAACACGTTTGACGGCAAGAGGTTCGACGGTACGCCTAGGGAAATACGCGACCAGCTCATAAAAACGCTGAACCTGCTGAACGAAAAAATCGACAAGCTGACAGCCGAGACAATGAAGGTTATCGACTTCAACAAAAACGAGCTGCTTGCCGCGTGTCTGAAAATAAAACAGACTTACGCGCTGTACGACGCAAAAAAACTGGCGGCGCGCACGGTGAAGGACTACTTTATTTTTTGCGGCTGGATGACGGAGCGCGACTCGGCGCGGCTCGAAGCCGAGATAGACGAGGACGAGCGCGTCGTCTTTATTAAGGAAGACAAAGCCGACACGGATACTCCCCCACCGACTAAGCTTAAAAACCCGCCGATCATACGGTTCTTCGAGCTGTTCGTGCGTATGTACGGACTGCCGTCGTATAACGAGATCGACCCGACGCCGTTTATTGCTGTAACATATACGTTGCTGTTCGGAGTAATGTTTAGCGATCTTGGACAGGGCGCGGTGCTTGCGCTTATTGGTTATCTGCTTTATAAAATCAAGAAAATCGACCTCGGCGCAATTGTATGCGTTATCGGTTGTTCGAGTATGGTGTTCGGATTTTTGTTCGGTAGCTTTTTCGGCTTTGAAGAGCTAATCCCTGCGGTGCTGCCGCTGCCGTCAGAAAATATTAACGCTACGCTTATTTTGGCTATATCACTCGGCTGCATTATGATTTTCATGGTTATGCTCATCAACATCGTAAAGCATCTGAAAAATAAAAACTGGGGTAAGCTGTTGTTTGGCCCTAACGGTATTGTCGGTATGGTTTTTTATTTTGCCGTCATAGCCGTGG
>CAZJLW010000033.1:9172-22829 GCA_964546895.1 uncultured Eubacteriales bacterium
TTCGTGCGTGTCGGCGCGTTCGCGCTCAGCCACGCCGGTATGATGAGCGTTGTTATGTTGCTGTCGAAAACATCGGCCGGCTCGCACAACCCGGTTATTTTAATCCTCGGCAATATTTTGGTGCTTGCGCTCGAGGGGTTGGTCGTCGGTATTCAGGTGTTGAGGTTGCAGTTCTATGAAATGTTCAGCCGCTTTTACGAAGGCAGCGGAACTGAGTTTGTTTCATATAAATAAAAATTCACACACGTTTATATAAGGAGGTCATTTTATGGCTAATAATTTGATTATGAGTATTTTGTTTGTACTGTTGGTGCTTGCTGTCGTCGTACCGTTCGGTATTTTTTACATCGGCGAACGCAGCGGAAGCCGCTTTAAAGGCACTCTCGGCATTAATATCGTTACATTCTTCGGTATCCTGATTTTCTCGACGTGCTTCCTGTTCTCGGGTTCTGTACATGCCGAAACGGTTGCCGCCGTATCCGATAACGTCAAGGGCATGGCTTATCTCGCCGCCGCTCTTGTTACCGGTCTTTGCACGATAGGCACAGGCATCGCGACTGGCTCAGCCGCTTCGGCTGCGCTCGGCGCACTGAGCGAGAACGAAAAGATTATGGGTAAGGCGCTCATTTTCGTTTCACTTGCGGAGGGTATCGCGATTTACGGCTTGCTCATTTCTTTTACGATACTGGGACGCGTATAAGGAAGGCGGCCTGTATGAAAATGTATCTAATAAGCGATAACGTCGATACGCGCACGGGCTTCCGGCTGGTCGGCGTAGACGGCGTCGTCGTTCACACACGCGACGAAATAAAAGCCGAGCTGACGCGCGTAGTCGCCGACAAGTCGATAGCCGTACTCATTATCGTAGAAAAGCTCGCAAAGCAGTTCCCCGAAATAATTAACGACATCAAGCTAAACCGTACGACGCCGCTCGTAGTGGAAATCCCGGACAGGCACGGCTTAGAACGGCCAAAGGATTTTTTGACGGCGTATATACGCGAGGCCATAGGCGTTAAGCTGGGTTAATCGGAGACATCAATATGTCGGAGGCATCAATATGAAGGTTAGTAAGAAACTGGAATTTTTTTATAGAATGGCAATGGACGAGGCCGAGGAGCGCAAAAAGCAGCTCAACGAAACAATGCTCTCCGAGCTTGAAAACGCCTGCTACGAAACGAACCGTCAGGCGTATAAAAACGCCGAGAACAAGGTTCGTTCGGAGACGTTTAAGATTGAGCAGCTTAAGAACCGCGAAATAATCAAAGCGTCGACGGAGAGTAAGCGCGCGCTTATTGAGCTACGGAATAAACTGCAAGATGAAGTATTCGAAGGCGTCGAGCGCAAGCTTGCGGCGTTTACGAAGTCTGCGGATTATGCGGGTTATCTTGCGAAAGCTATCCAAGGCGCGCTGGCGGAATTGAATGCGAGCAGCGGTGCAAGCGACGGCGTGAGAATAATTCTGCGCCCTGCGGATTTCAAGCTGTCCGCCGAAATAAAAAATCGTCTGCCGGGGCTTTCTTTCGAGACAGAAAGCGGAGACGACGATTTCTTGGGCGGGTTTATCATGTTTTTTACGGGTAAGCGCGGCTTTATCGATTACACGTTTAAAACTCGGCTGGCCGAGGAACGACAGAACGCCTCGTTATTCAAAATAACGGCGCATCATAACGGATAAGGGGGCATCGCGTAACCGATGGAGAGGACTTACAACATATACGGAATAATGGGGCCTGTTCTGACTGTCAAGGGCAAATGCGACTTTCACATGTCCGAGATGGTAATGGTCGGTCACAGCCGCCTTATCGGCGAGGTCATTCGTCTGAAAGACAACGAGACGGTTATACAGGTGTACGAAGACACGTCCGGCCTTAAGCCCGGCGATCCGGTTCACGGAACTGGCAGACCGCTGTCCGTAACGCTCGGCCCCGGTATTATTAACAACATATTCGACGGCATCGAGCGCCCGCTGAAAGAAATCGAGGCCGATTCCGGCATTTTTATATCGAACGGTATCCATGTGTCGAGCTTGGACATGGAAAAGAAATGGAACGCGCGTTTCCTCGCGTCCGTCGGCGACGCCGTCACGGGCGGCAGCATTATCGCCGAGGTTCAGGAGACGGAAAGCGTACTGCATAAAATAATGATACCGCCGGGCATTTCCGGCACAATAGCCACGATATGCAAGGACGGCGGCTACACATGCGACGACGTAATCGCTGTCGTTAAGGACAAATCCGGCGCGCCGCACGAAATAAAAATGCTTCAACAGTGGCCGATACGCACGCCACGTCCGACAGCCGCCAAGAAGAACGTATCAAAGCCGCTTATCACCGGGCAGCGTATTATCGATACGCTGTTTCCCGTGGCTAAGGGCGGCATGGCCGCCGTGCCGGGCGGATTCGGTACCGGCAAGACAATGACGCAGCATCAGCTTGCGAAATGGTCGGACGCCGACATAGTCGTGTATATCGGCTGCGGCGAGCGCGGCAACGAAATGACGCAGGTGCTTGAGGATTTCTCGGAGCTGCGCGACCCGCGTACGGGGCGGTTTCTCATGGATCGCACGACGCTTATAGCAAACACATCAAACATGCCCGTCGCCGCGCGCGAAGCGAGCATTTACACTGGCATCACAATCGCGGAATACTACCGCGACATGGGCTACAACGTCGCTATAATGGCCGACTCGACGTCGCGCTGGGCAGAGGCGCTGCGCGAGCTGTCCGGGCGTCTGGAAGAAATGCCCGCCGAGGAAGGTTTCCCGGCATATCTTGCGTCGCGGCTCTCGTCGTTCTACGAACGCGCGGGAGTAACGGAGAACCTGAACAAAACAGAGGGTTCAATAACGATAATCGGCGCGGTCTCGCCGCAGGGCAGTGACTTTTCTGAGCCTGTCACGCAGAACACAAAACGGTTCGTGCGCTGCTTCTGGGCGCTGGACAAATCGCTTGCGTATGCGCGGCACTTCCCGGCGATACAGTGGATTACAAGCTACAGCGAATATCTGGACGACTTAGAAGACTGGTACGACGAAAACGTCGGTGCGGACTTCCTGAAACACCGCCGCGAGCTGCTGCGGCTTCTGTACGAGGAAAGCAACCTCATGGAAATCGTCAAGCTTATCGGCGCGGACGTGTTGCCCGACAGCCAGAAGCTTGTACTGGAAATCACGAGAGTAATACGGCTCGGCTTCGTCCAGCAAAACGCGTTTCACGCCGTCGATACGTACGTACCGTTCGGCAAGCAGCTTAAGATGATGGAGATTATTCTGTATCTCTATGAAAAAGCGAAAAAGCTTATAGCCGCCGGTATACCCGTCAGCGTTTTGAAAGCCGACGGCATATTCGAGAAAATCATTTACATCAAATACGACGTAGGCAACGACGAGCCTGAGAAGCTCGCCGATTATCTAGTCGAAATAGATAGGTTTTATGAGCGAATCGGCGATATGAAGGCTTGAAAAGATAAAAAGATATTTAGACACGGATTTGCACGGATTTCACGGATTTGCACGGATTTTCGTGTGCCAAGGGTTTAATCCGTGTTTAATTCATGTTTAATCAGCACCTAAAAGGAAGGTTTTTATGGAATATGTCGGACTTAACGAAATAAGCGGCTCGTTAATCGTACTCGAAGGCGTCGACGCGCCGTCGTATGAGGAAGTCGTTTTGATAAAAGTTCCGGGCTACAAGGAAAAGCTGGGGCGCGTAGTCGAAATATACGGCGACAAGGTCGTCATTCAGGTTTTCGAAGGCACGTGGGATTTGTCGCTGTCGAACACGACCGTGAAATTCACGGGCAAGCCAATGGAAATAAAGCTGTCTGAGGAAATCCTCGGCAGAACTTTCGACGGCGTAGGCCGCCCCATCGACGGTCTTGGCGATATTTACGCCGAGGAACGCCGCGATGTTAACGGAAAAGCAATCAATCCATATTCGCGTGTCTATCCGCGAAATTTCATACAGACCGGAGTATCAGCTATCGACGGGCTTGTCACGCTCATACGCGGGCAGAAGCTGCCGATTTTTTCCGGCAACGGCTTGCCGCACGACCACCTCGCCGCGCAAATCGTCCGGCAAGCGTCGCTTGGCGCGGCTTCCGACGAGAGGTTTGCGGTTGTTTTTGCGGCGATGGGCTTGAAATATGATGTGGCTAGCTATTTTCGGCGGACGTTTGAAGAAAGCGGCGCTATTGAGCGTGTCGTAATGTTTCTGAATCTCGCAAACGACCCTGTCGTCGAACGTATCATCACGCCGCGCGCCGCGCTTACAGCCGCGGAGTATTTGGCGTATGAGAAGGGAATGCACATACTCGTTATCTTGACGGACATGACATCCTACGCCGAGGCGCTGCGCGAAATATCGTCGTCCCGCGGCGAGATACCCAGTCGTAAAGGTTATCCGGGTTATCTGTATTCGGAGCTTGCTTCGATTTTTGAACGTGCGGGCGTCGTGCGCGGCAGAGGCGGTTCAGTCACGCAAATTCCGATTTTGACTATGCCGAATGATGATATAACGCATCCCGTGCCGGATTTGACGGGGTATATTACAGAAGGGCAGATCGTGCTTGACCGCGGCTTGCACCAAAAGGGTGTTTACCCACCTGTCGGAATACTGCCGTCGCTGTCGCGTCTTATGAAGGACGGTATCGGCAAGGGCTATACACGCGAGGATCACCCGGACTTGGCTAACCAGATTTTTTCGGCTTACGCCCGCGTTATGGATATACGCGCGCTGGCATCCGTTATCGGCGAAGACGAGTTAAGCGAGGTCGACAAAAAATACATGGTATTCGGCAAGGTGTTCGAGGAGCGCTATATAAACCAGAACCGCTACGAAAACCGCGACATCATGCAGTCGATACAGCTTGGCTGGGACATTCTCGGGCTGTTGCCGCCGTCGGAGCTTGACCGCATATCGACAGCGACACTCGAAGCTTACTACAAACCTGCCACTGAAAATGATTTTTAAAAGGAACGACTTCTGAGAAAGGGCGATTTCTTATGGACACAAATTCGTTCCCGACGAAGGGCAACCTCATAACAGCAAAAAATACGTTACGCTTATCGCGACAGGGCTACGACCTGCTCGACAAAAAGCGTAACGTATTAATCCGTGAGATTATGGAATTGAATGAAAAGGCGCAAGCGTTGCAGGAGACAATCGAGAGGACGTTTACGGATGCTTATGCGGCGTTGCAGCTTGCTAATATCAGGCTTGGTATTAATACAGTTGAGCATCTCGGGCATGGAATCGACGAGGAGACATCGGTGCAGATAAAGCTGCGGGGGATTATGGGCGTGGAGATACCTGTCGTGTCGTATACCAATTCGACAGCGGGCAAACCCGTGTTCGGCTTCGCCGGGACGTCGTCGGCTTTGGACGAGGCGTCGCTACAGTTTAATAAGGTTAAAGACTTGATTATCCAGCTTGCTACGATAGAGAACTCAGCTTACCGTCTGGCCGTAAGCATAAAAAAAACCCAGAAGCGCGCCAACGCCTTGAAGAACGTCACGATACCCAAGTACGAGGCTCTCGTGAAGCATATTCAAGAAACGTTGGAGGAACGCGACCGGGATGAGTATACACGGTTAAAGGTGGTTAAGGGAAAGATGTAGGGGAAGCGGCGAGGTTACTTCCCCATGCATTTCGCCAAATTCATTCCCATAAGAGCGTGACCAATGGTTGTTGGGTGGAGAAGATCACCGCTAAGTCCGTTTGTGTCACTAAGAATTTCATATCCATGAATTAAGTGAATATTTTTATTATTTGAAGAATTTACAAGCTTTATCAAGATTTCATTGTAAGCCATTTCGTTTCTCGTAGTATTGCTTATCTCTCTGCAATAAGCTTCTGATGCCAAATTAGGGAATATTGTAATGATGTAGCAAGGCTTGTTGATAGTCATTAGTCTTTCAACAAGATACGTTGCTCTTTTCTCAAATTCTTCCGGTGTATATATGCCACGCATATTAACACCCAATTCACAGCTTATCACATCAAAATGCCGTTTATCTAACATGTAATCAACCAATTCTTTTTCGATATGACAAGCCCCGCTGAGTCCCATATTTTGAACCTGCCAGCCAAGAATTTTAGCCGCGACATGCGGATAACCATCAAGAGATGAATTTGTAATGGAAGAACCGTACGCAAGCCAATCGATAGCCGGTAATTCGTTTTCATGAGGCTTTCTTACATCGTGACCATGAAAGTTAATGCCATGAAAAACGTAAATTGAGCGGTCGAAAACTATACGCCAGACATTCGAGGCAAAGCCGCCTTTGTTTAACATCTTTTCATTTGCCGAATCAAAAGAAGGCGTAGGATTTATGCGAAACATGCTAACAATACCCGACTCAACTTCAAGATTCTGACATTGAAAATTCCCCTTAAATACTCGAATCGAGCCCCTTGCTCCAAACTCGGGCTTCTGTACAGAAACATACAAGTCAATATTAGGTGCGTCGGTAACGAACCTGATTTCTACTCCCACTGATTCCATTCCAATAAATCTTGCTCTTTCGTTTAGAGTATTGCGCACTTGTTCGGGAACTCTGACAAGCCCATGCCCACCGTGCCCGGGTATTGGTTCAAAACACCCCAAATTATAAAATTCCAAGTTCTCCATCATAAAAACCTCCTCCATTAAATATTAGCGTGAATCACATTCGTATAAATATCTTCCTGCAACTTTGTTGCATGATTGACTGTTTTGAAAATGCCGACACTTTCGGCATTTTCTTTTTTTGCGGTAACTTTGTAGGTAACAGTTTCATATTTGCTAAAGTTAATATCATCCGTATAGCTTGCGCTTTGTAAATCTTCCGCGATTATTAAATACCTTGCTTCGCTTTCAATGCTTCTGTATACATTAAAGACTGCATTCTCCTCGCCTTCCCATGATAAACGCATGGCTTCTCTGTCAATCTTAAGATTTTTTGGTGGCTCGACTTTTGTTCTGGGCGATAGATTCTCAAAAACATAAACTTCCATAGGTTTTGTCTCTATTTCCTTTAGTAACTCGTTATATTTAATTTTTAATAGCCCGCCTTTTTTAGACAAGACCTTTATTTGTGTTGCTTGTCCTTTTTCCCATTTGACATCTACACAAAAATTCCCTCTCGCAAGCAACCCTTTATACTCTCCCTCAGTCCAAGTATCAGGCAAAGACGGCAGTATCGATATATATTCCTCATGGCTTTGTAGGAGCATTTCGGCAATGCCGGCAGTTCCTCCAAAATTGCCGTCTATTTGAAAAGGCGGGTGCGTATCCCAAAGGTTCGACATGGTTCTGTTTCCGATAAGCTCTCTTAAAAGCTTGTGGCATCTGTTACCGTCACCTGTTCTTGCCCACGCGTTTAATCTATGAGCAAGCGCCCAACCGGTAGAGTTGTCGCCTCGTTCATTCAAAGTATATTTGGCGGCATCAAGCCATGCGGTAGTTTCGGAATTAATAACCGTACCCGGATAGAGACCTATTAACTGTGATATGTGCCTATGATTATACTCTCCGATTTCTCCGTAAAATTTTTCTTCTATGTATTCTTTGATTTGCCCCGACCATCCGATATTGACCGGATTGTATTTGTCTACCTGTTTTCTTTGCAGTTCTATGTCGGCGTTTGGTTCAACAGCCAATATCGATGCCGCTTTAAGTAAGTCCTTACCGTTTTCATATATCATTTGTTGATCAAAGGCGCATCCAACCGTCTGATGAAATCTCCCGCCTCTTATGTAAGGACCGTTAAGCATCTGTTCCGGTGAAGCGGAAAAAGAAGTCAAATATTTACCGTCATAGTCCTTCACCGTTTTGGTAAGGAACCGTGACATACCAAGCAGCGCCGGATATGAAACGTGGCGCAATATGTCCTCGTCACGGGTAAATTCATAATAATCCCAGAACAGCTTGCTTGTAAGTCCACCCGTTCCGGGGCCCGAATGTCCGCCGGGTGCTGATACGGTGTAGGGGTAGCTTCCTGTTCCGATAGTCCACCCGTTCGAAACTTTGTCATCGACATAGTTTACGGGGTTGTGTTCTTTTATGTAATCACTTGCGTATTTCTGTGCCTTAGGCATGAATGCCTTGAAGAAATCCGCATAAGCTTCAAAGGTTTCTAAAAGATTGGTGTTAAATGCAGGCCAGTAGTTCATTTGAACATTAATATTATGCCAGTACCCACTCCCCCAAGGAGAAGCATCGTGGCAGTTCCAAACACCTTGCAGATTTGCCGGAAGGCATCCCTTTCTTGAAGAAGAAATAAGCAAGTATCTTCCATATTGGAAATACAAGGACTCGAGATATGGCAAGCTGCGCTTCTTATATAATGAAAGCAATTCATCAGTAGGCAAATCCGTCGTGCCTTCATTATTGATTGTTAAGCTGACACGGTTAAATAAGTTTTGATAATCTGCAACATGTCGGTTTTTTAGGTCTTCGAAGCTTTGTCTTGCCAAAGCATCGCTGACTATTTTACAAACTTTATCATGAGGGGATATGTTACTCAGCTTTTTCTTAGAATCATCCTCCAAAAATACATGAGGAGATAATTCATAATTAGTACCGACAGCAAAAATAATTACAGCATCGTCCGCTTCTTCTATGCTAATACAGTTTTTGCTTGTCTTTACTTTGCCGTTTGTTGACATAACTTTAAGCTGACCTTCAAACAGAACATTATAAAGGTTCATCTTTCCGTTTAAAATAATCGTTTCGTTTTCAACAACGACAGTACCCGATTTGCCGCCTCCGTCGCCCTTATTAACTGCATAGTCCTTGATAAACGGTATTTCAGCAGTAATACTAAAAGATAAGGCTCCTCTGACAGATGAGTTTATTTTCATTACAAGCACCTTGTCAGGATAAGATGCAAAGTATTCACGGCTGTAATGTACGCCGTTGTAATCATATTTTACATATGCAACGGCATTATCCAAATTCAATCCGCGTTCATAGTTGCTAAAGCTACTGTGACTAAAATTCATGGAAATCTCGGCAAAATTATTAAGCCCGCCTGTATTGTAATCGTTTACAAGTGAGTTTTCGGTTATTTGAATCCGCTCTTGTTCAACAATGCCGAATATATTGGCTCCCATATAACCGTTGCCTATTGGCAGTGATTGATTTTCCCAGCCAAAATCAGAATTTTCCGCACTTTGCTTGTACCAAAGCTTAAGATTTGTTTTCATCGTCTCCTCCTAACGCGCCTATCGGTCATACCACTTCGCTTGCTCCTTATATAACCGAGCATATTCACCCTCTTGGTTTATTAGTTCATCATGTGTTCCGTCTTGCGTGATTTTACCATCAGCGAAAACGATAATACGGTCGGCAAGAGAAGCGACGCTTATTCTGTGTGTAACGAAAATAACCGTTTTCTCTTTTGCCATTGCAATATATTTTTGAAACACTTCCGTTTCGGCTAACGGGTCAAGGTTACTCGTTGGTTCGTCTAAAATAATAAAATCTTTTCCGCGATATGCAGCCCGCGCAATGGCTAACTTTTGCCATTGTCCCCCGGATAGTTCCGTACCGCCAATATCTTTACCAAGCAAATTTTCCTTATAGACATCTTCTAACCCTGCAAAACATAATGCTTCTTCAATAGAATCCTCATTCCTCTCGCGGGTTGTATTTCCGAGGAACACATTATCAGCAATGGTAAATGTAATGTATCTTGCGGGGTCTTGCACAACCGCACTTAATCCATCATACCAACCAACAGGATTTATTAAGTCTGCCTTGATGCCGTTTATCAGCAATTCGCCATCAGACGGTGTGAGCGTTCCTGTAATCAGTTTTACGAAAGTAGTTTTGCCCATTCCGTTTTCGCCTACAAACGCTACCTTTTCTCCTTTGCGGATATGTAAGTCGATACCGTCAAGAACATATTTATCAGTAAGCGGATAACGATATTTTAAGTCTTTGGCTTCTACCGTATTGAACGTACCTGCATCAACACCTTCATTCTTTTGTTCAGGTAATTCCATGAGGTCAAAAAATTGTGCTGCCTCATTCTTCTTCATATAAACAGTAACGAATCCGGCAAGCAGTTCCTTTGTATCGTTTACCAAAGTCGTTACAAGCGAAAGAACCGCTCCTAACGCGCCTAATGTAAGCCTACCCATAACCATCAGAACAATAGCAAAAATACTGCCGCCGATATTTGCAAGGCTCAATAAAAAATAATTTACTATTTGCAAAACCGCTTGTGTTCGGATTAGCTTCTTTTCTTTAAGCGTGTATTCGTCGGCTATGTCTTTCCATTTTTTATAAAAGAAATCGTGTAAACCGAGAGCTTTAAGTTCTTTTCCCGCAGGTGAAATCATGAGGCTTTGAAAATATCCGGCTTTCCGTATCAGTTTAGTATTGTCTTTTACAAACTTGAAACGCAATTTTTGTCCTATCGTGAGCGACCACAAAGTTGGCAAAGGAGCGGCAAGCACAATCAGGCAAAGCCACGGATTGAAAATATATAACGATGCCGCTATCGCCGCAACAGAAATTGCCTTGGCTATTACGATATAACCGTTCATCATAACCGTCGTATTCATTCCGCCCCATTGACTTCCGACAAAATTGAACACTTGTGCCATGTTGTCATTGATTTTAGGAATTTCATAATGTTCGGGCGAAATCGAAGCGAATTTTTCAAACATCTTCGATTGCATCAATTCGGCTTGGTGATTGGCTTGTACTATACTAAGCATTTCAATACGTTCATGAGGTGCAACATAACGGTCAATCAGCTCCGCGATATAACTAATAAAAAAATACAATAGAATCAATAATATCGTGGGAATAACACTGTCCGCAGGGGTTAGTCCTTCTGCCGTTTGGATATATCTACCCCACAAAAAAGCTAATATCGGGCGCAGTAAAGACAAGAGAATATACAAACCAAGGTAGATAAGGCTTATTGTTTTAGTTGCGGAGAACGCGAACACGAACAGCTTTAATAAATGTTTAACTTTAGGTTTTCGTTCTGTTTGAATATCATGCTCAATTCGGCTCGTTCTGTCTTTACGCATATTAAATCACCGCCTCTTCGTTCTTGATATACCACTGCTTTTGGGAGTTGAACATATCGGCGTACAATCCACCCTCTTCCATAAGCTCATTATGTGAGCCGCTTTGTGTTACCCGACCATTTGCAATGACAAAAATACGGTCGGTTATTACGGTTGAACCCAAACGGTGTGTGATAAAAACAGCCGTCTTATTATCCGACATTTCAGCAAATTCGGAATAAATACGGCTTTCTGCCATAGGGTCAAGTTGGCTTGTAGGTTCGTCAAGTATAAGAATAGGTTTATCGCCCATAAACGCCCGCGCAATAGCTATACGTTGCCACTGGCCGCCGGATAAATCAACACTTTCCTCGAAATCTCGTCCGAGCAAGGTGTCCGCTCCGTCTGTAAATGTCTCAGCGAAAGTATGTACATTAGCTTTTTGCATGGCGGCAGCCACGGCTTGTTCATCGTTGATTTTATCTATATCGCCTATGCCTACATTTTCACCTATTGTTATGTTGTATTTAATAAAATCTTGAAACACCGGTCCAAATAACCGCCGCCGTACATCTTGCGAATATTCGCTAAGTAATTTGCCGCCAACTCGTATTTCCCCACTGTCCGGTTGAAATAAACCCAACAACAGTTTTATCATCGTCGTTTTGCCTTCGCCGTTTTGGCCGACGATGGATACCTTTTCACCATGATTAATCTTGAAAGTCAGTCCGTTCAATATTTTTTTATCAGCGCCCGGATATGTAAAATGCACATCGTTAAACTCAATGTCAAAGTTAATCGGGAGTTCGCTATCGTCGCCGTAATCATCCTCTGATAGCATCAAATATTTATCATAAAACTCAAACATTATTATGTGCCTTGCGCTCGATTGTATAAAATTTACAATTCCTTTTAAAGCCATGAACAATCCCGTAAATACGACAAGCGTAAGAGAAATCATCATGCCTATACTCAAATCGCCTTTTAGGTACAACATCAGCAAGAGTAAAGCATTTCCTATCTTTGCGATATTTATGATTATCTGCCCTAAAAGTTTTTGCCGTAAATGCTTGAAAAAATATTTTTCATATTCTCGATTCCTTGATGAAAACCTATTGCGATATGTTCCGATAAGGAAATCAGAAATACCAAACAAGCGGTTTTCCTTGATATATTCACGCGACCGTAACATATTTCCAAGAATTCCGTATTGTCTGTCCTTTTTCCAAAACTTTTCCATTTCATAATAAATACTGCGGAAAAATTTTATTGAAATATAGCTGTCAATGGCAACAGGAATTAGTACGGTCAAAAGCAGCCACCATCTTACCGAAGCGATAAGATATAAAACACCGACAGTTGTTATTGTTGATGTAATAAGATTTCGTAAATATATCCGAAACATATTGCTTGCGGATTCTTCAGCCCCGTCATCACGTCTGTATACTCTGTCAATTATTTGCATTGAAGTTTCATTTTCAAGATGCTCGTAACGAAGCCTTTTCAGCTTTTGTAGCATTTTACCTTTGTACGCCGTTCGTATAATAAGTTCGCCGCGCGGACGGATATACGAAGATACTAATAAATCCCCGATAACCACAGGCAATAGAGCCAATATAACAAACGCTACTAAATAAGGCACATATGCGCCAAATTGCAATTCACCCGATGCCACCAATAAACCAAGATTAAAGATTTGACTGTTCACCCAAACGGACGCAGGCACAATAGCCCCTGTTAAAATCGCCGAAACAAATATCGCTATTACTAAAAAACGGCTTTCCTTAAACAAAACCCCTAATAATTCGCGGTATGCTTTATAAATACGTTTCAATAACTCACCTCCGCATCAATTAATGAATTGCTTAATCTTGAGGTCGTGGATTGTTAGGTTTTGCTTTTCCATTTTCATCTCTGTTTATTGGGTATGCTTTAAGATGAAATTTTATACATGTACACGGGCAAAGTATATTCATCTCGTATTTTTCTTTTTCACCTCTATATGTAAAGTCGCCTCCACATCTAATTACCTCACACCATGTAAACAAGTCTATCATAACTCTCGGACAAATCCCTGTCGGACACTCATAAGAAAATGTAAATCTGTCTCCTTTTTCTAAGCCAAGTCTACAGTGCCCAGCCTTTCCATCAATAACAGTTAATTCAAACTCCCAATCTTCTACTACCCATTTCTGCATAATCGTGACCTCCTGTTATAATATGGACGTGAATAGGTTCAAGCGGCACCCCTTCATTACTCCAAAAGTAAACAAGGTACCCAGCAACTTTAAAAATTTGAGGCATCTGACTCAATACCTCCTTCTCGTGCAAAACGGAATATTAAATGAGCTGATGACATAACAATATTTTTAAATGCACCTAACTCGTCTTCACTAAACCCCTCAACACTTTCCCACTTATAATCCGGCGAATAGCACGTTGCCGTGTTAAACCCGCAGTAAACTGGTTTTTCAATGTACACTTTTACCTGCTCAATACCATCAATAAAAAACACGTCGGAATGCACAATTTCTGTACTATCTTCCAGAGTAAGAAATGGATACATCATAAAATCACCCTCCTTGTCTCAATGTTTATTCTCATCCGAATTACGGCTAACATTTAACATCATGTAGTGAGTCCGAGTC
>CAZJLW010000033.1:22929-26242 GCA_964546895.1 uncultured Eubacteriales bacterium
TAACGTCATGTAATTATTGTTTTCAACAAATCCAAGCTTCGTATACATCGTTTTAGCCATATCCGAAGAATGAAGAAGGAGTTTCTCGACGCCCTGTGTTTTTAAATCATCAATAGCAATTCGAATAAGCTTAGAAGCTATGCCCTTACAGCAGTAACTGGGGGTAGTATAAACATTAGCCATGTACGCCACTAAACCGGAAGGATTATCGAATCTGGGCATAAGCTGACAAATACAAAAACAAGCAGCAGATATAATTACGCCATCGTCTTCGACAACCCATGCTACAAGCGAGCCATCTGCAAGCGCCGTAAGGAAGTATTTCGTAAATTCATTATCCATACTTAGGTCGTTTTCTTTTTTAAGTAATATTCTGCGGAATTCAATTAAACTTGATATGTCTGATCGAGTTGCTTTTCGAAACACCATAGTATTTTTTGTATCAGCCATGATAATCACCTCGCCAATATAATATTACCCACTATAATTATTGTCAACTAACCTCACCTCAGGCCGTAAGCATAAAAAAACCCAGAAGCGCCCCAACGCCTTGAATAAAGTCACGATACCCCCGTACGAGGCACTCGTGAAGCATATTCAAGAAACGTTGGAGGAACGCGACTGGGATGAATGGTTTGCACAACAGGAAGTTGTTTATCTTTCAGCTCTTTCTTTTATTGGAATAAGCAAGTCCAGTTGGATATTATAATGTTCTCCCGAATAGTTTACATAATTCACATAATTTAAATGTTCTTCCAAACACTGGTTTCTGTAGCCATCTTTGTTTGAGTCAATTTCATACTTAGCATTGTTTTTAACCCAATCATGTAACCAACCCCATTTGAAAAAATCACCCATAGGAATCATGTGTGCAGCATACAACCCTCCGCTAAAAAGCTTCTTTGTTAATGGTGCTGGCACGTCCATATCATCAGGAATTGTAACTAATCTTTCGTACCCATGAGACGTGGAACTTCGATTGTCAAACCCATATTGACGCAAATCTCTTTTTGTATCACACAAACCGCTTGCACGGACAAATTTATTCATAGCATCTGCCGCTTTGCCTTCTGCTTCCCCTTCTTCTCCATAAAAATGGCTTGAAGCAACTGTAGATGGGGGTAAGTAAATAATCCTCACATCTTTATCTGTCAGCTTTGACAAAATTTCACTTGCTTTGTTTAGGTCGTCCATTGAACGTTCCTCCCTAAGATTTATTTTTGAAAGGCTTAGGGTCTGAATGACACTAATGAGTTCAGCATCGGCAAGTAAATCTAATCTAACTTTTGTATTAGCAACGGAGTTTAAACGTTTGATGAACATATTTAAAATATCTCTGATAGTTTGCATAGCAGATATTTCATCATCAAGCTCGCTCATACTTTCCTGTAGCACTTCGATAATTTGCATTTGCTCTGTACTATTAAAAATCAAAGCAATTTTTTTCAAAGGAATACGCAATTTTCGCAATGTGATTATTTGTTGTAGACGTCTTACAGCGGTTTCATCGTATACGCGATAAGCGTAATCTTCTTTGCGTGTGCTTGGTAATAGCCCGATTTCATCATAGTAACGGAGCATTCTTGTTGATATGTTAAAGCTCTTTGTTACCTCGCTAATTGTCATAAGTTTCATTCTCGCACCTCCTTTCAAAAATCACTTTAATGGACGACACGACGTCAAAGTCAAGGGACTTTTCAAAGAAAATAGGTTTTCGTCTAATATCAACATAACAGACGAAATTCAGACATGCAAACATAAATATTGCAACGTCAGCAAATAATTTTTAAAATACTGTAATGCTTTTACCTTTTCATCGTATACCATATCGTAAAACACATAACGAAAGGAGGACATCATGGACGTTTATATTACGAGGGCCCATAATATAAACACGCATGAGGCCGAGAACATCATGGACTGTGCAACGCTGGACGCCGTATTTAGGCAGTATTACAAAAACGTTTATAACTATATAAGTTTTCGCATTAACAATCATCATGACGCGGAGGAGCTTGCCGCCACTGTATTTGAAAAGGCGGTCGGCAGGTATCATACATATAAGCCGGAGGTCGCGCCGGTGGAAGCGTGGCTTATAGGCATATCCCGCAACGTAGTAACAGATTATTTACGCTCCAAACGTCCAAGATTTTTCGTGCCGATTGAGGATATCATAAACCTTTCCTCTGCCGAGCGGCAGCCTGACGAGGTCGTCGTGCTGAACGAGGAACACAAGGATATTATGAAGGCTATGAGTAAACTCAAAGACAAGGAACGGCAGGTTTTATCGATGAAATTTGCCACAGACCTAAAAAATTCGGAAATCGCCAATCTTTTAGGCATCAGCGAGAGCAACGTAGGGGTTATTGTGTTCCGAGCCGTAAAAAAACTTAAGGGATTAGTAGAAAAGGAGAGTTGACGCTATGAAAACTGATAACCGTTACGACGAATTTATTGACAAGTGCAGAAAAATTGACTTTTCCGAGCAGAGTAATAAAAAGGAAGAAACGCTTCATGCTTTAAAAAGTAAAATTTTAACAGCCGAGTGCGAAAGGGAGATAAAAATGAATAAGAAATTTAAAAAGACATTCGCGGCCGCAGCCGCAGCGGCAGTTCTTGTGTGCCTATCATTGTCTGTATACGGACAGAGTTTTTTTAGGGTAATAAAGACTTTAACAATAGGTGAACATGCAAAGTTTAACGTAGTTGAGGATACGCGCAAATTTATCCCCGTCCCGGCAGGGCTTCAGGGCAAGCTGTTCTACGCTGACGGCACAGAGGTTAAGGAATTCCCGCCGACCGGCGCGCTTTACAACGCCGCCAAGCAAGAGGTACAGGTTTATTTCGACGGACAGCAGGCGCAGATGGCTACTATAGAGGAATTCAAAGCTATGAATACTGACAGCAACAGTCTTAAGCTTACGGATTTGAAAAAGAGCATGGAATATTTTATCTGCGACGTCAAGCTTCCGAAGTATTTGCCGAGCGGCTACGCCTTTGAATATGCAGAATTCTACGGTGGTAAAACCATTGAAGAAGTGCTGAAGGCCGAAGGCGCAAATAAATACATGAACATAAACTACACTAACGGCACGAAGTCCATTTTCACAATGATGCGGTATATGGATAAGGATACCGCCTTTGAGGCAACTACACGCAGCGACGCCGAAAAGCTTAAGATTAACGGAAATGACGCCATAGTTGCAGGAAGTGCGTTAGATATTCAGATTGGCGACGTAATGTATTCGATTTTCGGGAAAGATTCCGGTATTAGTAAGGATGAGCTTGTAAGGATTGCGGAGTCTTTGAAATA
>CAZJLW010000034.1:0-12236 GCA_964546895.1 uncultured Eubacteriales bacterium
CAAAAAATATCAAGGTTGTTATATCTGCTCATGTGCTTGCAAACTTCTTTGCCTTCAGTCAATTATTGTATCAAAACTGGTTCGTATAACTAGCAACACAAGCCCCTACCCCGTCACTTCCCGTTATACAACATCCCCATATACCGCTCCCCGCACCGAAGCTCCTCCAACATCTGCCCCAGCCGCTTCTCAACAGTCTCCTGCCGTTTCGCCCGTGTTATCCAGCCGATGTAGTCATTCTGCTGATAATCCGGGCGGGCATTATACCGTTCAAGCAGCCCTTCTTCTTCAAGCGCCGCCAAAATAAAATCTGGCATCGGGTAACGTTGCCGTTTTAGCGTCATTCTATCCCTCCGTCGTATCCATTGCTTATCACTTTCGTAGCGCCAGCACGACGCCTCGTTCTTCAGCCCTTTCCTCAAACAGCGCCACAGTCTGCACGCTGCGCTCCTTCTCAGACAGCCCGAGCGGCAGAATATCCGCCTTAACACGCGTGACAATTTCGCCCACATCATCAAGGCTCAGAAGATTAACCGCCACGCAGTAATAATTTTTCCGTTTGCCGTCATTACAATTCTCGAACAGGAACTCCAGCATTTCCACTTTCTGATCAAGCTCCTCCACATAAGCCGCCACTCCAAGACGCCTAGCCTTTTCAAAATCATCAAGCCTATTTTTATATGTAATGAACGAATCCTTTTCCGACGGCGTTTTATACCGTTCGCACGGGAAGGCCGCGCATTCGAAGCAAAACTCTACGTTGCCATTCTTTTTACTGCAAGTGATGACCGCGCAAGCCGGGTGCTTGATATGAAAATCCTCTCCGCCACAGCCGGGGCATCGCGACGAGCCTTCCGTGTGGTACCGCGGGCAAAGCCCGCAGTTCAGCCCGCAGAGTGCGAAACGGGGGTAGGTTCTTTTATATTCTTTCATAGTGCATCTCCTTTGTGTTATACTATAGTAACTTTTAGCAAATGGATAAATAATCAGATTATTTTTTTGGCGAGGTAGTTAGATGACTATTTTTTATTTTACAGGAACTGGGAATTCTCTGTTTGTTGCAAAAAAGATCAGCGAACATAGCAATGGAAATCTTATTTCTATTCCGCAGATCATCAATACGCCCCAGACATATACCGACGATGTTATAGGATTTGTTTTCCCGCAATATTCGGTTGGTTTACCCAAAATCGTGCGAAAATTTGCAGTAGAAAACAAGTTTAAGGCAAAATATATCTTTGCGGTTGCATTGTATGCGTTTATAAAAGGCGGGGCCTTGCCCGAACTAAATAGTATTGTTCTGTTAAATTATGGGGCATATTTGAAAACTCCGAATAATTTTATTTTTCTTTTTGATGCGCCACGAGAACAAGAAAAGGCTTTAAGAAAGTGCGAAAAACCTCTCTCTATGATCATTGAGGAGATTCGTTTGAAAAACACAAAGAAAATTAAAATAGGTAAGCGCATAGGGAACGCTACAAAATATTTTAATGACAACAAATTTTCGGTATCTGATTGTTGTGTGGGTTGTGGCTTGTGTTCAAAGGTTTGCCCTGTTGGAAATATTGAAATAAAAAACAAACCGGTATTTTCAAAAAAATGTGAGATGTGTTTCGCTTGCGCTAACCTATGTCCTCAAAGCGCATTAAATTCCAACAAATACATGGCTTCACGTCGTCGTTATCGCAATCCGATTATAACAGAAACCGAAATTATTAAGTCTAATAATCAAATCAATTAAAAAATAATTTTAATCGCTGAGCACTGCCGCCTTTTCAACAATAAAAAGACGGCTTCTTTTTATGTTGGATAGCATAACTCATCTTCCCACCAACCCGCTCCGACTTCATCAGCTCAACCCCGGTAACAATCTCCCCGAACGGCTCAACCACCTACGGGTTCAAATCCGTCACGATCTCGCGCCCGAGCGTAATATGCGTGCTGAATTTACGCGTGTCAACCGAAAACCCCGCTCTCTCCATCTCCCGCTGTATCAAATCAACAGATATATAAAGCGCCTTAAGCCTTCTCTTCAAAAGCGTGTGCTGCGACTTACCTTCGGGCAGCTTAGGAAACACCTTCTCGCACTTACTAATCGTCGATTCCAGCGCGCGAAGCGCCTCAACCAGTTCCTCTCTCGTATACTCATTCCGCTCGTCCATATTCACGCCCCTCACTCACTCGCCTTAAAATTATACATCGGGCGCACCCGTTCAACAATCTCGGCAGTCGCGGCAATATTACTCACGATTTCGTCAATAGGCTTATAAGCCATAGGCGATTCGTCCAGCGTCTTTCTGTTTACCGAAGTCGTAAAAATCCCGTTCATCTCCGCGACATATTCGTCCATCGAAAGCATCTTAAACGCCGTCATGCGGCTCATAAGCCGCCCGGCGCCGTGCGGCGCGGAGCAGTTCCAGTCCTCGTTGCCTTTGCCGACGCAAATCAAGCTGCCGTCGCGCATATTTATCGGGATTAGCAGCCGCTCGTTCAGTTTTGCCGAAACCGACCCCTTGCGCAGTATCATCGAATCCGTGTCGATGTAGTTGTGAATCGTCGTAAACCGCTCGACCTCCGTAAGCCCCATTTCGCGCAGAATAACGTCAGTCATAGCCTGACGATTCAACACCGCGAACCGCTGTATTATCTTCATATCGAATATATAATCATGAAAAAGCTCCCCACTGACATAAGCAAGGTCTTTCGGAATCGCACCTGTTTCACTGCGCCCCTGCGCTTTGAGCTTCTTTACCGTGTCGGCTATTTCCTTATGCCTTCCCTCTGCTTTCAGCGCGGCAATGGTTTCTTCGATCTGTATTTTGGAGTTGCCGCAAAGCGCCCGATACGCTTCCTCCTGATAATAATCCGCGACCTCCGTGCCGATATGACGGCTGCCCGAATGCACGACAAGGTACAACTCGCCGCTATCCGACCGGTCAACCTCGATAAAATGATTGCCACCGCCAAGCGTACCGATGCTACGGCGTGCCCGCTCGAGGTTTACCTCACGGACACAGCGCAGCTCATCAAGGTTTATGCTGTCGTTAAGCCGGTGCGGCGTATCGCGCACGTCCCGCCCCGACGGTATCCCGCGGCGAATCACCTCGTCAAGCTTCGCGTAATCTATCTCCTTTTCGGCAAGCTTAACCGTTTCCATTCCGCAGCCGATGTCAACACCAACCATACCCGGCACTATTTTGTCGGTGATGGTCATAGTCGTGCCGATTGTGCAGCCCTTCCCGGCGTGAACGTCGGGCATTATTCGTATTTTGCTGTCTGCAAACTCCTTACGGTCGCAGACTGTCTTTATCTGCTCCATCGCTACAGGTTCGAGCTTATCGGTGAAACATATTGCCGTGTTGTTTGTACCTATGACTTCAATCATTAATCTGCCACCCTTCGTTAAATGGATACAAAAACGGGGCTGCGCCAAAAGTAACAACCTTTAAGCCAGCCCCGGACGTTCCCTTTAATAACTAACTCAAATAAAATGGAAAAGGAAAAAGCATCGTTAAAAGAGTAGGAAAAGATAAAAGCATTAGACACGGATTTAACGGATTAACACGGAACTACTCAGCCTTCCCGCCGTCCTTTACCGCCTTACCGGAACCCGAAGCCCCGCTTGAACCCGTACCAGTGTTCGCGCCCGCATTACCCGCACCCGAAATCACTCCCGAATTCCGTATCGCCTTCCAGATATCAACCCCGGTCAGCGCCTCGACCGTCTCCGGCAGCGACGTCACGATATCCGTAACATACCCGGACAGCTTAGCCGCGCCGCTGTTTTTACCCTGCGAGCCTTGGTCGACGATGACGATCTTCTCTGTTTTCGCGAGCGGCTCGGCAACGGCACGCGCCAGCTCCGGCAACCGCTCAATAATCATTTGCGTGACGGCCGCGTCGTTGTATTGCTTGAACGCTTCGGCCTTTTTCATCATGGCTTCGGCTTCGGCTTTACCCTTCTCGCGGATAATCTCAACCTCCGCCATACCCTCGACGCGCTTCGCGTCGGCGCGCGCCGTACCTTCAAGCTTAATCGCCTCGGCTCGCGCCTGTGCTTCCTGTATTTCGCGGAACTTAAGCGCTTCGGCGTTCTTTTCCATGCGGTACTTTTCGGCATCCGCTTCCTTTATTACGGTAGCTTCCAGCTCGCGTTCCTTACGCAGTGCTTCCTGCTGCGCTATTTCGATCGCGCGCTGTTTGCGCGTTATCTCGACCTGCATAGTCGCCTCGGCAAGCTCGCGTTCCTTCTGAGTCTTTACGATTTCTACCTGCATTTGCGTTTCCATAACGTCTTTTTTGACCTTGTTGGCCTCGATTTCGTACGCAAGGTCGGCCGTGGCGCGCGCCGCTTCCTGTTCCTTCCTGTACGACTGCACCTTCAGTTCCTTTTCCTTCGACGCCTGCGAAATCTGCGTTTCGGCAAGCAGCTTCGCTTCTTCTCCGCGCCTTGCCGCTTCCGATGTCGCGATTTTCGTTTCTTTGAACGCCTCAGCCTCGGCGATTTGCGCGTCGCGCTTTACTTCCGAAATACGCTTTTTACCGAGCGCCTCTAAGTACCCGTTCGAGTCCGAAATATCGCGGATAACGAACGCCTTTATCTCCAAGCCCATCTCAGCCAAGTCGAGCGCCGCGACTTCCTGCACCTGCGACGCGAACTTCTCGCGATCCTTGTAAATCTCCTCGACCGTCAGCTTCGAAATAATTTCGCGCAGCTTACCTTCGAGAACGTTTTTGGCGATGTCCTCGATGACGTTTATCGTCTTGGACTCGTTGCCGGTGTTAAACTGCTCGACAGCTGCCAAAATCGACTCCTTGTCGCTCTTTACCTTAATAATGGCGACGCCGTCCGCGATAACGTCAACGCCCTGTTCCGTGAGCGCGCCTTGTGTTTTGACCTCGATTTTCATATCCTCGAGCGAAATACGGTCGGTGCGTTCCAAAAGCGGCACGACAAGTCCGCCGCCGCCCGATATGACGCGCTTTTTCAAGCCCGTGACGACGAGCGCCTTATCCTGCGGCACCCGTTTCCAAAGCGCAAAAACGCCCAGCACGAGAAAAAACAATACCGCCAAAATGCTGCCCACAATTACTACTGCCTGTGCAAATGCATCCATTTTCATCCACTCCCTAATTTTTTTCTTCTTTCTTCCTTACGAAAAACGTGTTCTTTTCGATACACGTTATTTCCACTGACGAGTTGCGTTTGATACCGCCGCCGCCCTCGGCCTTGGCGGGCGCGGTGTACGTGTTACCGTTGGCGTAGTACGTTATTTTGCCGTAGCCACCCTGCGGAATCCCCTCCGAAACCTTCGCGTCGAAGCCGATAAGGCTTTGCTTTTCGACTGCGCTCGTGTTTTGCGCCTTGTAAAGCGGCACGATTATGAACCGATAAAACAGAAACGCGACGACAAATCCGAAAAGCGCCGCGACGATACAAGCGGGCAGCAGCGTAAGCTGCCGTGATGCGATGATACCGGCGCCGCCGAACACCGTAATAAACGCGGCGATAACGGACGGTTTAAGCGGCGAAATAACGTCGCCCATTTCGAAATGCGTATCGAACTCGGTATCGAAATGAAAAATATTGAGCGCCTCGCCGAGAAAAAACGAAAGCAAGGTGTAGCCGACGCCCACGCCGAAGCAAACGTAAAACAACATCTAAATCCCTCCCGAAATGACTGTATTAGTGAACGCGTTAATCAGATAAGGCGTAGAGTTAAGGCTAGTATAAATCCGGTAAAACGGCGTAGCCTTAATAGAAATATTATCCTTCGGATACATATCCTCGAGATAGTAAACCAAGTCGATGCGGTCGATGACAACAGGGCTGGTATTACGCGTGTACTGCGCAAACGAGAACAGCGCCTCGGCCGCGGAGCAAACAGGAATACGTTTGTCGCCGATGGACTCCGGCGTAAACCGCATGATATCCATTCGCGAGACAGCGCCGTCGATTACGACGACCCGCATGTAGTTCGAATAAATAGTGTTGCGCCCGTACGCTTCCAAAAAATACATAACGAATAAGTTATTGGACTCGTGTACGTAATCAAGCTTAAACTCTGCGAAATCCTTGCCGAGCTGCTTGATTTTTTTCGTGCAGGCCGCCAGCGCGGCGCTGCGTGTTACGGGCTTTTGCGGTTGGGTGGGGGTGATGTTTTTTTCGTAGGAGAGCATTTCGTTTTGAATGGTGAGCCGTTCGTTGTCGTTGCGGAATATCGTACGGTTGTATTCCGTAGTACGTTTGACGTTGGCACTGTCGTCGAACAGCGCGGGTATAACGATGTCGGTATCGTACGTATAGCGCGAAAGCGTCAGCGTCGGCAACGGTCGAAACGTCTTAATAACGTTCGTGTTAAGCGTCATGCCGTTCTGCGAAAGCATCCCCTGAACCGTTTTGATTTGCTCACCGGTCAGCCGGTAGCGCCCGCCGTTTAAGTACAGCAGCACCCCTAAAAACGCGTTAAGCACGACCAGCAGCAGTATCGTGAAGTTTTTTGCCTTATCCCAGTTTATGTATACCACCTCCGTTTATGCGGCGTTCGCGGTTATTGCGCACTGCGCATGTATTCCGCGCCGTTTATGTTCAGGTTCCAGAACAGAAACAGCTGCGGGCTTTTGTCGAACCTGTAGCCGATCGTCGCGGTATTAAGACGCGTCTTGCCGCCCGATATTCCGATGCTGTTAAGCGACCGGAAAAAGTCCAGCGTAGCGGCTTGCGGAGCGGTGTTGTCTGCCACGAAATGCTCGACGGTTTTTCTGTATTTCGTGACTTGGCCGTTCTCGACTGTCACTTCGATAAAATGCTTGATGCCGTCGTCTCCGGTTTTGTCGGCTGCCTTTTCGGACAGCATTATTGGCATGTTGTTGACGACGTACCCGAAATAAAACGTATACGCCTTCGATGTTGCGTTGTATCCCGATAGGTAGTAGTCGTTCGCAAGCCGTATGTCGCGCCGCAAAAAGCTAAGCGCCGTGCAGAAGTCATAAAGAAAATCCGGCTCGTACGATTTTGTTACGGTGCTGTAGTTTGAATATTCGATAACGCCGTTCGGCATGTACTTGACGACGGTTTTTTCGTCGCTGTACGTGTAAACGCGGTTCTCGCTGTAAGCCCACACCTTCGTCGGATTATCAAAGAAATACGCCACGTTTTTCTCCATTGTCTCGTCTATCAGGTACGGGTTCAGCGTCCTTACAAGCGGATAAACATACGTCGGCGACGTCCACTGCGGAATGAATTCGTTTTTCGCGAACACGTCCAGCCCGCTTTGCGCGGACGAGATATAGTACATCTCGCGCGATGCTTCCTGACTGGACTGAATGGCTTTGAGCAGGTTTTCGTTCAGCGTGTTCTGATTAACGCCGTACTCGTACGCCATGCCGCCCGGCGCATCAATAAAGATAACCTTCAGCCGCTCGCCCGTATTGCGAAAAGGCACGACCGCCACATAATCGAAAAACTTAACCTTCGACGTTATGCTGTTGTTTTTCTGTCCGAGCGCCTTCGCGTACGGCTCCGACGGCATATAAACCGCGTACTGATAAATAACCGCGCGGTTCTTTAAAATCTCGTCCCATTGCAGCTCCTTGGCCGCGGCAAACTCGCCGTCGCGCACAGCCGCCGCTACGATATTGTCGACAACGCCGCCGTATACCGTGCTGGGAATGCCCTTGTAGTCGATATAAAAATTCTTATTACCGAAGCTGGTAATAAACCGAAACGGCGATACAATGTTCTTCTGCTCCTCCAGCGTATCCTCGCGCCGCTCCGGAGAGAAAAACGTATAAAAAAAGTTACGGTTCGAAACATCGCCGAACCATAACTCGCCTATTTGTATAACCGCGATAAAAGCCAAAACTATAATAAGAATGTTTTTTGCGTGATTGAGCTTCATGCGTAGATGTACTCCTTAAAGCAGATTTCGATTATTCATAATGTGTCCACATGCTTTGCTATGGTATATTCCAGCCTATATCCTCGATGCAATCGTCAATAGGTTCTTCAGAAGCTTCTGTAATGCTTCCCAAATATCCGGGGATAGAACTGAAATATTCCATATCGCTTATTGATTCGTCGCTGTTTGTTTTGGTATGCAGTAACACATAAAAATCCTGACTTTCGTAGCATAATGTAATTGCTTCCTTTATCCTTACAACCAGGTCGTCAATGGTATCTGCCTGTGTATGGCAACCTTGCAGAGATGGAACATATGCGAAATATCCGCTGTCTTCGTCTTTTTTTATTATAACTGTGAAAGTTTTCGTGGTTACACCCCTTAACGAAAAGCTAATCAATCTCCCAAACATACATATCTATTCTTTCCTCACGAAGATATCGCAATACCTCTTCATCAGGAACATCTTCTATAATATCTCATTCCATATACTCCTTCATTTCTTCAAGCGATTCATCAAAATCATCAGACATCCTAATTTTGCCTTTGAAAATGCCTCTTGATTCTGAACGTGGTTTTTTTATAGGTTTATCATTACTTCTTATGTCTTTTATAACAGGTTCATCTAATATCGTAATAAAATCCCTTCTCCGTCCCTTTATATTAATATGCGCTGTCGTTTCTGCTATATAAAATCGTCCGTTTTCAAAATAACCCTCGTATGCTTGCATTATCTTCTACCTCTGCAAACAGCCACTCCAAAGCTCCAAATTCGCTAATTATCAACACACCATATTTGGGACTCACTCTCATTTTATTATGAAATCTATTTGCATCTTTAGGCTAATAATAGACCAGATAGTACGGGTTATTTGCATTATTCTTTATGAATATAATCGCAAAGAATTATTAGGGGTTTGCTCATAATAAGTAGCTAATCAACGAACAATATTTCTAATAATATTTCAATTTTTGTTTTGTATATTTCTTTAGTTTTCTTACTTAAACCGTTATAGTCACCATGTAATCTTTCTTTCACATAATTTCTTCCTTCGTCGAGCTTCATATTTAATATGCTATATGCAAGACTAAAAAGCGAGGGTATGCGGTCAAAATGAGCAAGAGCGTCAGCATCAGCTATGCAAATTTCTTCTATGGTATTTCTTAAATGAGAATTTCTGCCAGAATGATTGATAACACATTTTCTAACATGTTCAATTCTATTCATAGGATAATTTGAGCTTAATAACAGTGTTTCAGTCATCTCAGCACTGTAAATATGATGTTCACTCCTATCTCCATATTCAGATGGCATTGAAATATCGTGCAATAATGCTCCCAACTCGACAATCTCTACATCTGCACCATATACATTGGCCAATTTTACTGCATGATAAACTACACGACTAATGTGGTCATTCCAATAATCATAATAACCAAATTTAGGATTGGTTTTGTGCTGTTCACATTTTTCTAATACAAAATCTCTGACTTTGTTTACTATCTCACTCATTATAACAACCTTCCATTATATAAAAACCCTTTATATTAACATCACCACAAGTACATACAACTAACAAAAATAATCCTATCAATACACTATGGTTTTACCAAATCATTTCTCATGATCTATTAACCACTACTTCCCAATATCCCAAACATACATATCTATTCTTTCTTCTTGAAGATAACGTAACACATCATCATCCGGAACATCATCTATAGTAACGGGAACAGCGCCCAGCTTCTCAATCGTTCTGCGCGAAGCGACATTATCATAACCGGAACCAATAAACACACGGTCAAATCCATGCGCCAACGCGACATTCTTCACAAGCTTGCACGCCTTCATAGCATAATTATGTCCGGAATGCGCGGGTGATACACCGTAGCTGATGTGACCTCTCATGTATTGCCTGCGCGAATTGTCAACAGCGAAGTAGATAACACCGATGTCCTCGTTGGTTTCGATAATTACAATCGAGAATCCGTATCTGGGCGAGTACCCTTTATCCAAGTCCGGTTCGTCGTAGCTTTTGTGTACGAGTTTTATTTCGCTGTCATGTAAATCAGGAAAGTCTATGAATTGTAACTTAATTCTCATAAATAACAACCCCACTGTCCCTAATCTCATTAGCAATTACAGAATTAGAATCAATATGCGCAAAATCAAACACATCAACATTCTTATCTACCGCTTTACGAACTTCTTCAGCGAAACCAACAAAACGAAGACCTCGTAACGAACTGTCAACAATTATATCAATATCGCTGTTATCTGTCGCGCTACCCTTGACGTAAGATCCAAAAAGCACAGCCTTACTTACTTTGTAGGCGCTAAAAACAGGGTTTAGTATTGTTTTTATTTCAGGGATTGTATAAATCACGTTATTCATAATAACCTCACTCAGTACCGACATTTCGTTTTCAACAACAAACCAATACCTAAAATAAATACCACCTACCGATAAACTTACCTTATCAATAGATGGCACTGATTAATACAAAATTATATAAGCAAACGTTAATTTCTGGGAGGGATATAACCCGGCGGCGGAGCAACCGCACCGGGGGGTAGCGCAGGAGTTTGTACGCCCGGCGTCGGAACGCCCGGGGCGACTGTACCCGGAACAGTCATGCCCGGTATGGCGATGTTCTGTTCAAGCTTCTGCTGAACGTCTTTATCAATACGTTTAATAACGGCTTTCATTTCGTTCTTGACGCCGTTTAGCTCGGCTGTAATCGTAACATGGTTCTCGCCCAGCGCCAAATCCAATTTCTGGCTGAAGGTTTTGTACGCGCCTACGTTTATTACGTGGCGGCTGACTTCCTTCATGCTGCCGCCGACGTTCTGTGATACGGTAATTGTTACGACGGTTTTATCCTGCGCAACGCCTACGATCGTCCTGAACAAATCAAACGTCGATTCTGTTTCCTTATCTTTAACGATGCCGCTTGTAATATTAAAAGCGGTATCGGTTTTTGCAGCGTCGTTCTTATCAAGGGGGGCGGCGGCATGTGGCTGCGTGTTCTGCATAGCAGGTACTGGTGGCGCGACTGGTGCCACAGGCATATTAGGCATTGCAGCGTATGCAGCTACAGGCTTTAAAGCTAAAACCGAAGCAAAAACAAACGCGGTTGTAACGGCGGCGACTGCGATTTTTTTAATAAACACAGCTTTCATAAACCGATTCCCCTTTCTCAAAAAAATTCTTCTTTCTCAAAAAACACTCACTACCAACACCAAAGCAACGTGGTTTTAATCCGTGAAAATCCGTGCAAATCCGTAAAATCCGTGTCTAATTAATCTTTTCACATAACTACAATTATCCGAATTTTTCTTATTATAATTCATATATGTTACGTAATTATTACGACCATATTACTTTTGATTTACAATAAAAAAACCCGCACCCCGCCCATCACGACAAACTCCACGCACGGCTGTCCGTTTTTATCGGCACATTCGGGGTTTTAATCGCTTCCTTCATAATCATCGAAAAATACGCATCCTGCAAGCCGTCGGCCAAGCTGTAAAATTCTTTACCGCTGTCGACGTAATCCCGCATCAAATACAAACACGTCGCTACGGCCAGCTCGTCGTCGTTCAGGCGCGCACCGTACAGCGGATTTCTGTAAACGTACTCGCCGTTAAGCATGATGCCGTAATTCGACCACTCCGAATTATTGTAAACGCCCTCGTCGATACGGTTAAGCCCGGTGCGTATGCCCTCATTTTTGCCGCTTAGGTAGTAAATATTCATGTCGTCGATTTCGCCGCGCGTCCCGACTATGTTAAGCTGCCGGGCATGTATCGTACTGCGGTATTGGACGCCGGCGAAGTCGTAGAACGCGTACTTCCCATTCTCAAACTCCAGCGTAAGCCGCTCCCGGTTGTCCTCCCCTACGCTTCCGTCGAAAACAAATCCCTGACGGCTTCTCGTATTGACAAACCGCATCGGAAACGCCTTGCCGTAAATCGAACAGTTCTCAAACCCCACACCCAGAGCCTTCCTAATAATACTCACGGCGTGATAGCCGTGCAGTGCCGAAATATTTATGCTCTGTGTCTCGCCAATAAATCCCCGCTCGATAACCGACAGCCACGCCGCGTACAGCGGCTGCAAAAAATACTGCTCGGCTATCTGTATCTTAAGCCCGTATTGCTGCTTAAGCGCCCATAAACGCTCCATTACATCAACCGTATCGGCGGGCGGAGTCTCACACAAAATCGGTATCCCACACGGCGCGAGCCGCTCGATGTAATCTTGGGCGAACCCGCGCTTCACTGACAGGACGATAAAATCCGGCTTGTCGGCTACGATTTCGTCTAGG
>CAZJLW010000034.1:12336-18125 GCA_964546895.1 uncultured Eubacteriales bacterium
GCGCTTCACTGACAGGACGATAAAATCCGGCTTGTCGGCTACGATTTCGTCTAGGTTTGTAGTGACTGCCGCTTGACACGCCGCCGCCAAGTCCGCAACCTTTTCCGCGTCCCTCGTCAATACATGGCTTATCTCAAACATCTCCGGCAAAGCCTTAGCGATACGTACGAAAAACATCGCCCGCCAGCCGGTTCCTATCAGCGCGAATCTGAATTTCCTCAAAACCATCGTCCCCCTTGTCAGTCGTCGGTCGTCCGTCATTCCTCCGCAAACTCCTCGACATCACTCAACTTATTAAACCGCAGAATCATCGTCGTACCGTTATCCGGCTCGCTGACGGCTGAAATCTTCCCTCCGTGTGCTTCCATTATTTCCTTCGCTATCGCAAGCCCCAGACCCGTACCGCCCATCGCACGCGAGCGCGCCTTGTCGACGCGGTAGAACCTCTCGAATATATGCTTCAAGTCGTCCTTCGGTATGCCGATGCCGTTGTCTTTTATGTAGACGCGGCAGTATTTGTCCGTTTCTTCGGTGTATACCTCGATTACGGCGTTTTCGTTACTGTATTTTATGGAGTTCGACAGGATATTTACGAACACCTGATTAATGCGCGACGTGTCGACCTCGCTGTACACCTCTCTGTCGATGCTGTCGAAAATTATCTTCTGGTTCTTTTTACCGGCGAGCATCTCAACCTGTCGTATGCTCTGCCGTATGAGGGCGTTCAAGTTCACGACCTCGAACTCAAGCTTCAGCTGTTTATTATCGAACCGCGACAGCTCAAGCAAATCCTTTACAAGAACCGTCATACGCTCGGCTTCGCAGTCGACGATTTTCAGAAACTCCGTCGCAACCGGCTTGTTGTCGAAGCCGCTGTCGATTAGCGTTTCGGTATACGTTTTTATCGTCGTGAGCGGCGTGCGCAGCTCGTGCGATACGTTCGCAACGAACTCCTTGCGCATATTGTCTAGCTTTTTGTGCTGCGTTACGTCTTGCAAAACTATTACGACGCCCTCAGCAATGCCTGTTTTATTATAATACGGTGTAAAAGTCGCTGATATGAATTTATCGCCGATGCTGACTGTGCTGTCGTTTTCGAGCAGCTGCACGATCTCGGCGTAGCCTACCGATTCCAAGTCCTTTATGTTGAGCAGCTCGCGGCATATGTTGTTCGCGTGGATTAGCCTGCCCTCCGTGTCGTACGCAAGTACGCCGTCCGTCATGTTGTGCATGATGATTTCAAGCTTGTTCTTTTCACTCTCGACGGTGGACATGTAGCTGCTTAAGTCGCGCGCCATTTCGTTAAAGCTGTCCGTCAGCTGCCCGATTTCGTCGTGGCTGTAGACGGGTATTTCCTCCTGCAAATTGCCGTGCGTCATCTGCTTCGCCTTCCGCGTCAGGCGGATTATCGGCCCGGTCAGCGTGTTAGCGAACACGAAGCCAAGCACGCCCGTCAGCGTAAGTGCGAGCGCAAGCACCAGCACTATCGTCACGGCCAAGTCGTAGAGGTTTTCGTTTATCGTTCGCGCGTCCGCACGTACGAAAATCACGTATTTCACGCGTTTGTCGCTGTCGGGGGCGTCGTCAGGTACAGGCGTCGCGTATGTTATCCATTCCTTGACAAGGCCGGTTCTGTCCATGCTTTTCACGCCGTTGTTGAAGCGCTCAGTCCCGCTCAGCGCCGACATAACCTCGTAATCGCTGAACTTCTGCCCCACGGACTGCTCCGGCGCTATTACAAAGCCCAGCCCGTCCAGTATGTAGCCTTCCATTTTGTTAGTCGATTCCAAGTAACTGTACGCGTTTTTAAACCCGCTGCGAAAATCCTCCGGGTTATCGAACTGCAAAATAATCTGCTCGAGAATGTTCCGCGCGAAGTCGTTAAGCTCGCCGCGCGCGCGTGACGTTTCCCGCATACGCACTTGCGCGAGCATAAACGTCCCGCCCACGAGCATTACTATAAACACGAGCGCCAAATATATTATTACGAGCTTGAATTTTATACTTTTCATACGCGCACCTTTTCACTACCGCCATTCGCAGACTCAATCGTCAAAATAATACCCGACTCCTCTTTTTGTGAGAATGTACTTCGGTGAATCGGCATTGTCCTCGATTTTCGAGCGCAGGCGGCGAATCGTCACGTCAACAGTCCGCACATCACCGAAATATTCGTATCCCCACACCTTTTCAAGCAGCGCTTCCCGCGAAAACACCTGATGCTTCTGCATCGCCAAAAAGCGTATCAAGTCGAACTCCCTTTTCGTAAGGTTGACCAACTCTCCGCGTTTGCGAACCTCAACCTTCACGTCGTCTATCGAAATATCGTTGAAAATCAGCACGCGTTTGTCCTCGACGTCGGAAACGGCGGCCTCGCGGCGGCGCAGATTCGCCTTGACGCGCGCCAGCAGCTCACGCACGCCGAACGGCTTCGTTATGTAATCATCCGCGCCAAGCTCAAAGCCCAGCACCTTGTCGATTTCCTCGGCCTTCGCCGTCAGCATTATTATCGGGGTCTGAAAACGCTCGCGCACACGCTTGCAAACCTCAAAGCCGTCCAGTTTCGGCATCATTATGTCTAGCAGAATAAGGTCGGGTGCTTCCGTCATTGCCAGCTTCAAGCCCTTCTCGCCGTCGTACGCATAAATTACGTCGTAGCCCTCTTTGTTCAGATTAAAGGCGACTATATCTACAATGTTTTTTTCGTCGTCCACTACCAGAATCTTGTGATTCAATTGAATACCCCCTTAGAAATGCCACTCTACGCTGTTTTTGTAATTATATAAGCTATTTTCACGTTTGTCTATGGAAATAAACGCTCATCGAAGATTGTGGCAAACGGTACAGAAACGCGGTGCGATTATTGTAAATTTCAGGAATTGGGGTATAATAATTACACACGGATTGAACGGATTTTCACTGATTTTCACGGATTTTTTGATTGGATGGGTACGAAGCGAGTGTTAATCCGTGGTAATCCGTTCAATCCGTGTCTAATGATTTTTATCTTTTGGGTTAGGAGGCACTATTTTTGATTAAACATGCAGGTACAAAAACGATAGATACACAGCGGCTGATTCTACGGCGGTTCTGCGTAGAAGATGCGGACGCGGTTTACAGGAACTGGGCGAATGACCCGGAGGTCGCGAAGTTTTTATACTGGAACCCACACGAGAATGCGGAAGAGACGGCCAAATTATTAGGCGAATGGGTCGCGGAATACGAAGACTGCGCCACCTATAACTGGGCGATCGTCCTGAAGGAGACGGGCGAGCCGGTAGGCTCGATAAGCACCGTCGGCAAGCACGACGACGAGGTGCGTTCGTGCGGGATAGGCTACTGCATGTCAAAAAGCCAGTGGGGACGGGGCATAATGACGGAAGCGCTGACGGCCGTCATAAAATATTTATTCACGGAAACGGACATGAACCGCATCATATCGAAGCACGACATGCGAAACCCGGCGTCCGGCGGCGTTATGAAAAAAAGCGGAATGTTTCTCGAAGGTGTAAAGCGCAAAGCGCAGTACAGAGAAAAGAACGGGCTGTGCGACGTGGCGTACTACGCGATACTGCGCGAGGACTGGGAAGTCGCGAACGAGATAGCGTACTACAACGCGCTGCCGGTTACGTTCGAGCGGTTCGTGAGTATTCCTAAGCTGGCGGGCTACGGCATAGAATTGATATGCCTGAAAAAATCACCGGCCATTCCCGAAAAGAATTTCGTACCGGCGTACGAGTTCGCGATAGTTAAGGATAACGAAGCGGTGGGGCATGTGCATTTGCGTATAGGCTACACGACATCACTGTACTACGGCGGGCAAATCGGCTACGGTATTAACGAGCCGCACCGCGGCAACGGCTACGCCGAAAAAGCTTGCCGGTTAATGGCGCCGATAATGAAGGCACATGGCATGACACGCGTACTTATTACGAACAACCGAGACAACGCCGCTTCGCGGCGCACCTGCGAAAAGCTCGGCGCGAAGCTTCTGCGCGTGGCGGAGCTGCCGGACTGGCATGATTTATATAAGGAAGGGCAGCGGTATGTTAATGTTTTTGAATGGGTAAGCGAATAGGGAATAGCGATTAAAATTTGAGGGGAGATAATGTATATGCAAAGAAGAATTTTGGGTAAAACGGGGTACATCGTAAGTCCGGTAATGTTCGGCGGGATTATAAACAGGGACGAAACCCCTGAAAACGCTGCGAATTACGTCGCTTATGCTGTAGATAAGGGCGTGAATTACTTTGACGTCGCGCCGACATACGGCAACTCAGAGGAAAAGCTGGGGCCTGCACTTGAACCATATAGGAATCACGTATATCTGGCTTGTAAGACTAACAAGCGCGACAGAGATAGTGCGCGGGAAGAGTTGCTGAACTCACTGAAGCTGCTGAAAACGGATTATTTCGATGTGTATCAGCTCCATGCTATGACTACGCAGGAGGATCTTGATAAAGCGTTCGGGCCGAACGGCGTCATGGAAACGCTCGTCTGGGCGAAGCACGAAGGACTTGTCAGGGAGATTGGGTTTTCGACGCATAACGAGGACGTCGCGCTAAAGGCTATTGAGCTGTTTAATTTCGCGACAGTGCTGTTCCCGATGAACTGGGCGATGGCTATGAATACCGGCTGGGGTGACAGAATCGCCGCGAAGGTCAAGGAAAAAAATATGGGGCTGCTTGCCATGAAGGCGATGATTGAGCGCGGCTGGCTGGAGACGGATGACAGAAGTAGATTCCCGAAGTCTTGGTGCAAGCCGATTTATGAAGCGCAGTTGACGATTGCGGCAATAAAGTACGCGCTTCATAAGGGCGCGCATACGCTTGTGCCGCCGGGGAATTTTGAACATTTTACTTTTTTGGTTGAGAATATTGATGAGTGTATTAAAAATCCGATTACCGGTGAGGAGTTGGAGATGTTGAGGAAAGAGGCCGGACGGGATGAGGCTCGGGGGAATATGATATTTAAGGTGTAGATTGAAAGGAGCCAGACATGATTGACAGAGAAATAATAAAAAAAGTTGTGTACAGTGTAATATCAGAAAACGAAGTAGACAGCATCATTGTGTTTGGCTCCCAAGCACGAGGAGATGCGGCAAATGACAGTGACACGGATATTTGTGTTGTTACAAAGGATGAACTTAAAAGTGAGCAAGCATTATCACTAAGGGGCAAGATACGAAAAACATTTATGGCAAGCTATAATTTGGACACAGATATAATCATGCGTAGCAGGTATAGGTATGATAGATTTAGCGGTGTGGTTAGTGCATTTGAAGCTACAATAAAGAGGGAAGGCATGGTTATATGATTTCAGCGAAATCAGAGGTAATACTGGAATGGTATAAAGTTGGCGACACGGACTACAAGGTTATGAAAAAGCTGCTGGATGAAGAAAATGAAAGTGATATTTTAACAAAATCTATATGCTTTCATGGACAACAGTGCATTGAGAAATACTTAAAGGCATACCTAACACACTATGATGTAATATTCGGAAAAACACATAATCTTGACAAATTAGTAGAAATGCTCAGACCCTATGATGCCGAGATAACTAAAATTGACTTAGAAGGAATTTCAGAATATGGCGTAGATGTACGATATCCGTTTTATGATGAACCGTCCGTAAACAGAGCTAAAGAAGTGTTTGCAACGGCAAATACTGTGATTGAATATGTTGCTGAAAGGATTGGAAAGTTATTGTGAGTTACCATATATCTGTAACGTTTCCATACCTGCATGGCTGAACTTCGAAGCGGAGAAACGCGGGGTTAATTTCTC
>CAZJLW010000034.1:18225-25801 GCA_964546895.1 uncultured Eubacteriales bacterium
TTTCCATACCTGCATGGCTGAACTTCGAAGCGGAGAAACGCGGGGTTAATTTCTCTCAGATTCTTCAACAGGGATTGAAGGAGTACATGCATTTGGAAGAAGCATAAGTCCCCACACAAAAAACAAAGGGATGTATCATCACGATTAAACCAATCGTTTTGATACATCCCTGTTTTTTAGAACTGATTAAGTGCAACCGGCCGCACTGCGTAGTCGCGCCCAATTTTGTTGCCGCTTTTATCGGTGATGGCTAAGCTTACTACGAAAGCCTTTGGCTGCGGCTCAGTTACGGTAAACGATACAGTTCTGCCCTTGTAAAAATCCTTCGCCAGTACAGGCGCCGGATTTATAATGTTATTACCTTTCATTAAAATTCCGTCGGTTACGTCAACAGAATATTTTAGCAAATTGTCAGATGTCGTTATTTCAAGGGTATGTGTTATATCGTCAATATTAACAGCCGTCGCTCGAGATAAGTCGCTTACCAAATCGTTTGCGATATTATCAAGAAGTATATTCGTCTCGGCGGTTTCGTTCGCTTTGCGATAAGCATTTAGCGTAGGTGCCAAAATCATCGACGCAGCCATGACAAGTATTACCAGTATTATCGTCGAAACCGCCAGCTCGATAAGAGTAAAGCCTTTCTTCTCCGATAAAATCTTTATTATTTTCATGGCTCGTACCACCCTCCCGGCCTAAACGAAACAAAATCACTGTTCTCTGTCAATTTGACGGTCATATCAACGCTAAGACTTGCACCGGGGCCTCCAACCGCACCCTTTATTGTGAGCTTAGCATTCTGATTTGTACCCACTTCAAAAATCGCAGAGTTGGCTTGCTGTTGCAAGACTGCGGCCCTGGCAGTGGAGATACCTGTCATTCGTGATGACGCCGCTAACACCGCAGCGATAACCGCTACATAAATCGAAAATATCAATATGCTGATGGAACTTTCCAATAGGCTCTCGCCTTTATTTTCGGTTAAGACGTTCAAAGGCCTCCGGAGGTTAGTCCGTTGTTGTCTTTTCATATTTCAGCAACCTCCAATCGCCGGAGTTTTTGATTTGGATAACAGCCGTATCACTTTCTTCAACATAACCCGACATCAGCTCGTATTCCGAAATGGAAGTCATGGTTTTGTTGTTGATTGTTACTTCAACTACGACATTCATTAGGGCGTTGATGGTTGCATGTTTAGGAATGGCAGGGCGCGGTACTTGTATTTGGTTGCCGCTGGCATCCAAGTTACTCGGATCGTTCTCAAGTATAGCCGGTTTTGCGAGAATTACATCATCTTTAACCGGCAATCGCTTAAAAGCCAG
The DNA here is from genome assembly GCA_964546895.1 of uncultured Eubacteriales bacterium. Taxonomy (GTDB): domain Bacteria; phylum Bacillota; class Clostridia; order Lachnospirales; family CAZJLW01; genus CAZJLW01. The sequence continues at coordinate 19,548 of CAZJLW010000034.1, forward strand.
GAAGACTTTGGCATTATTCAACACAGTACCTTCCGGCAGTGGGTTATTGGCAATGTCTGTCATTGTTATGCCTAAACCAACCTGTGTACTGGAGTCGTTGGGAACATATAGCTTTAGCGTTCCGCCGGTTGTGTCGGCGTGGGTATACAGCATACGCAGAATCTGCCCGCCCAATGTAAGTTCTTTACCACTCAAAAGATAGTACGGATTTTTGTTTGTATCATCTGCGTACTTCTGCTTCTGTATACTGTACAGTATGGATTTTTGTATAGCATCTGAGTACAGATTAAGCTGGTTATACACCTTCTGGGCGGTGCCGGCACCCGAGGAGGCGCCGGCAGCCGTCAGAACAGAAACACTGACCAGTAACGGTATTATCATGAAGCACAGTACGATTATCAGGGAAACTCCGGATTTACTTTTTATTATAGCTGATAGTTTACTTCGCCTCATCATGATTACCTTCTTTCCACTGTGACTAAAGTAGGTCTTGACTGAGAAATTAAAGTCGGAGAACCACTCTTTGTAGCTGTAAACTGCACAACATAATAAAGATTAAAGGAAGTCGCATTTGTTGTAGCTTTAAATCTTATCTTGCCGTCTGGCTGAATCACGGCTTCATAATTATCTCCTGTAAATGTATCGCCTTCCTCTACGGCATCGATACCCTTCTCTTTAGTCAACAAAAGTTTACGCGTCAACGTGTATCCCGCATCTTCAAGGAATCTATATGTTGCAACGTCAAGCATGTCGTTGTCGGTTACTGCGACGGGAGTTACTGCTTCTGCACCAACTATTGCGGTAACCTCAGTCGTAACATTTACAGTTCTAGCCTTAACTCCAACCATATTAACAGGCATTACATTTAATCCACTTACAATATCAGGCGTAGTACAGGTAAACGTTGCTAATCCGCTGTCCATTACTCCGTACTTCTCGCCTGTATATTTAATCTGGTACTCGATTACATCCGTTTCAGGTGTTGCGTTTGAGCCGATTGCTACGTTTGATACGGCAACAGTCGTGATTCTGCTTATGAGCTTATAAGGGAAAACATCCTCAATTTCGTCAACTACATTAACCGTTACCCTGTCCTTGTATCTCGGATCGGTTTCTAGTTTAAGCTTACTTTCGGGTGTAAGCTCAAACCCATGCGGTATGACATGAGAATATGCACCGTATAACCCGGTCACCGGCATGTTGTTATAATCAACCACATCACCCCACGCATTAAACTTCACATTAAACAACGGCAACGGATTCCCGGTTACGTCCTTTTCGGCGTCATCGGCTATATCTCTATTTTCAACCGCTGTAACGGTCTTTACAACGTTAATCGTATTGACTTGCATTTTTATCTGCGTAGGACGCGAGTTCAGATTGAAATCGAGTGCTTCAATACCTCCCTTATGGCTGGCAGTTAAGAAAATCTTATAAAAAAGATTACTTACCTTTTCGCTTCCTGTGCCTATCTTGTACTGAAATGAATTATTAGGGTTTTTAATAAAGTCGGTTCGGGCACTTTCATTTCCTGCAGAATCAACTGCTTTTACATCATACGAGTTGTATTCGTACTTATCTACGCCCTGCGTTATCATGTCATCCGCTTTAAGATGATCGTTTGCCAGCGGGTACAATGTAACATTCTGAACTGCATCCCCGACAACCACAGTATAATTATCCTCTTCTGTTTTTGCTTTTAAACCAAAATAACTCTGTTGGAATTTCATCGTGTTTGTGACGAAGCCCTCTGTACCAATATCAACTGTATTAAACGCCTTGTACTCGTAACGTGATTCCAAAAATGCTCCGGAAACGCCATAACCTTTTCCAGTGTATTTTAGAACGTACTCAACCGCCGGTTTACCTATATCTTTAGCGGGATGAGCTTTTAATTCGTCGATTACTATACGCGTTACACCATACAAGTCTGTTGAAGTGGTATATGTCAACTTTTCACGAGTAGGCACTGGATCAGGAGTATTATAGTCATATACCCATCCATAAATGTCTCCTTCGACTTTAAATCCCTTTGGTACAAAGATAAACAGCGGACCTCTAGCATACACCTTGTTAGGGATTGCGCCCCAGCAATACTGCTTTACGCTAAATTCTGTGGGTTCAAGTCCGTTTGTGTTTTCATAAGCATTAGCAGGCGTCCAACCTACACTGCTGTCAAGACTGATATAGTCTACATACACTTGCTCTCTTGCCGAGGAGTTACCCAACGGCTTCTCAAAAGCAACATAACCGCTATCTTTATAAGTTACATCAGCTTGATTTAGTATATAGAAGTTAAGTGTGCTGTCTTTTCCGTTACCTTTGTACTCATTAACATAATCAAAGACATGCAGCGTAAATTTAACTTGATATGTGTCACCTTGCTGCTTAGTCGTACCGAAGTTATGCCCTTCAAACTTCCTTTGCTCAATACCCCGTATGTCGGGCAGCTTTAGCTTTATACCCGTTACAACCTTTCTCGTTTCTATTGTATTGTCAGGGTTTTTATAATCGTAATCTTTTGTTATTAAATCTGGCTTCACTTCTGTAATAGCGCCAGTCGTCTTATTAGTAACTATCAACTTTGTAGGATTATTGTAATCATCATCTTTATATTTGAAATATGCTATATACGGATCGAAAGAATCTGACAGCACGACTTCTTTCGCAGTAGCTTCACCCCAGTTGACAAGTGTAAGTGTAACATCAAGCTCCGTATTGGGCGGTACATAGTTGCTTGATTCTCTGTCGATAGCCGTAAAACTTTTGTCAACGGAAATAAATGATACCGTTTCAAACCTACAATCGGCCAGATAGTTTCCGACACTGACACTCCCGGTTTTACCCGAACCGCCGGTTGAGCGGTAGGCAAATTCGGTTTGCGTTTGTTCTTCCGGAACGGTATATGTTCCGTAATACCGCTTCCACTGATAGGAAACATCCCAGTAGCCGATTATTTTTGCCTCAATGGTTCCGTTTTTAATCATTCCAAGCAATGTACGTGTGTTTATCGGTTCGGTATTCGGTGGATCCTTTGGGTTGTTGAGCTTTTCTTCTCCCCCGGCAAACACATCACGATCTTCAAAAAAAGTAGCAGGATTAAAAGCACTCCCTGTTCCCGGCTCGCCGCTGGAAAACGTTATGCCATAATATTGGTTTTTTTCGCTGTCATAAACCCATACATCATATAAATATCCCTGAACAATATCATAGTACGGAATATTTATAGGTCCTTTTATTTTGCTTCTTTTGCTGTAGTCTATAAACTCCCTTGAGCGCCCGAAAAGACCGCCGTCGGTGCCGCGAGGAGTTATACATGGGCGTATCAGGGTAGGTGCATTAGAAGCACTTGCAACACGTGTTTTATAATCAACGTACCATATGTCGCCGTTACCCTGTTTCTCGTACCCAGACAGATAAAACTCCATTTCGTCGCCTTCGTTTTGTGTTTCACGAGAAAAATGATAGAAAGAGTAGTACTGCTGCGTGAGCGGTACCGTAGCCAATTGTTGATAGAGCGTACCCTCAAGATTAGCGTTTAGCTCTGCGTACTGACTATCTCCACCCTTATAATCTGTGTATGCGAAGCCATTATAACCGCTCTTTATTCGTGGAGACTGGAGCTCAATAAAGTAGGCTCGAGGATTACTATTATTGCTTGGGTCTGTCGGTCGCGTAAGCCATCCACCCAATTCACCCATCGGAGTTATACGAAATTGTGCAGTTCCTAAGCTTGGAGAGGTAAAATAACCGTTTTGGAAATTTAGGTTACTTGCTCTACGCTTAGCGTCTTCCGCCTCGCTTGGTTCCCAGCTGGTGCGATTAACTTGGGTCGGCCTTTCGATATGTGAAACAACAGGCCATGTCTCTATGCCTTTCCATGTACGTAAAGCATCTGCCCCTGCAAGCAATGCACTTTTTGCTCTGAACGGATACGGAAAAGGATTTGTCCCAGGTTCGGAAAGCGTCTGATCTTTTGTAAGCTTAACATTGCCATCTCCAAAACTTAGCGTCCATCCACCCCTATTATTATCTTCTGCCTTTGCATACTCGTCGTAAATCATTTCCGTACCAAATGGTTCACCGACCTTGTTTGCCGGGCCTACATTAAACTCTTTGCTCGTTATTTCAACAGAGTCGCCGTTTAAATATTTAGCATCTCCTGATAAATAGTACACTCCAGACACATCGTCTACCGCACTGCCTAGCGCTCCTACTATAGGATGAAATCTTGCTTCTGTTACATCATCGCCACTTATTTTTGTATAAATAAAGTCATCAAATTGCGGTGCGGCAGCAAGGTAAAACGCTCGCTTAATCTTACCGATATTTTCACCGACTATACCACCGGTTGTGTTGCCGGTAGTACCATCTAAGTGCGTAAGCTCACACGGCGAAATAAACGTAACATCATTTAAGAAGCCGTCGTTCTTTCCTGCCATACCGCCCAGGTTTTTTGTACCTTTGACTTGAAAAACATCTGTTATCGAACCCGGACTACCCGAAAAAGATGCTTCCGTATACGCAACCTGCGTCTCGGAAATAAAGCCTGCGTTAAAACCGACGATTGTTCCTACATTTTCGGCGTCTCCGCCGTCAACTTGCGGATTGACAAGCGTAACGCGGTTGAGCGACGCTTGTTCAAACTTTCCTGAATCCCAGTTAACCCTCTGTTTTCCGTCCACATATCCAAACAAGCCTATGTCTTTTAATGTTGAAGTGTTCGGATTATTAATAATAAGGTTGCCGGTAATCAGGTTATCGTCATCGTTCTTTCTCCCTGCGTTGTACGTGCCTGTAAAATGAAGAGAAGCGCAAGTCGTATGGTCATATTCACCCGTTATAGTAGTAATCCTATTACAACTGCCGATCGGTTCAAAATTTGTAACTGCGGCAAGGTTAATATCCTTAGTCTGCGTAAAGTTACCGCTTAGATTATAGCGTACATTATACAGATGTCTGGGTGTAGCTACTTTATAGCTGTCGTTAAAATACGCCGCTTCGGACACGAAATACGGATTAGCATAATTGGATACTATGGTAACATCATTTTCATCCGTAATGCCGACACGGATGTTGCCTTTTAAGGTTGCAAGATTGAACTCAGGATTTAATGGGTCTATAGATACGTCAGGTTTTAAACCGATACTATGACTCTTGTATTTACCTAGAACCACCGGCGTATCTTCAAACATATCTCCGCCTACATAGTCAAGAACCCATACGAAACGCGTGTAACCTGTGTCCGCCCCTGTATTGTTTTTATATAGCAGATCAGCACTAGTCAGCTTATCATCCAATGTCTCGTCAACTGTTAATCCCCGTAGGTTTACATCCTTCCTTTCAAAAACAGTATCATTATTTTGATTTTTAATAAGTAGCTTATAATTACCCGGATTGTTCAACGTTCCACTCGGTACAAGGATCTCCGCGTATAAAACATTCTCGTACTCGATTGAACCTTCCATTAACGGTTTGTCATACCCATCAAAAAGCCGCACCACCGTCGGCAATTCCTTCTCAAGCAAAACCCCGGTGTAATCAACCCCATAATACCCCTGCCTACGTTCGTTAGCGACAGCCAACTCATACCCGCGCGTACCGGTTACATTACGCGCCTCGTTCACCCCGGCCGCGCCATAATAAAACGCCTCGCCGTCATTAAGCGCGTCGCCATAGAAAACCGACAGCACGTTACCGGTTTTTATATTGAACTCAAGAAGAATCGCGTCGCCAAGAACTTCCTTGTCGGCTATCATAGGATCGAGCAGCTCGTACAGAGCGCCCGACGTGTCGCCTTTTGCTTTGCTTATGTAATATACGTTGTCCCGGTTGTTCTCAGCCTTGGCGTCGTCAAGCGTGCTTAAGTTTGTCACCTTGCCCGCGTCGTACACTTTCCCGTCCGGATTGTCCGAGTCGTCCGGATTTTTTGAGGCCGCTTTTACGATTGCAGAATCGTCAAGCTGTCGCAGTATTCTCATTTCGGTAAGTCTGTTTTGCGCGGCTAAATATATCGTTCGCGCAATGTTCATGCGGTTCGTGCGTTTGCCAGATTGTATATAACCGTAATATGACGGCACCGCTATGGCTGCCAGTATAGCCACAATAACTACAACTGTTATCATTTCAACAAGCGTAAAGCCACCCTTAAAGCCGCTGGAGCTTGTTCTTCTGCGGCTTGTTTTCATAATACCCGCCCCCACTAATAAATTTTGCTTTCTTGTTAACATTATATAAAAAAAACCACCCGTGTT
>CAZJLW010000035.1:0-8796 GCA_964546895.1 uncultured Eubacteriales bacterium
ATATTTTTAAGCGACGCATGTAAAAGCCGCCCGTGGGTTAATTTTATCACAAAGAAAAAAAATATGGTATAAAATTTCAATATTTTGCTTCATTTGATTTAAGCATTTACTGATAAGAACAACATGATTTACATTATTCTTTTGGGGGAAAAAGCAGTCTTCTATCTTTATCACGCAACTGCATTTTCGCATAGTATATGTAATCCGCTTCTGAGGCTAGTAATGTATTAAAGAACTCCTCGAGTTGAGGACTATTATTGAAGGGTCCCTTATTAACTACACTGTAGCTAGCAACTAATTTAAGCGACGATGGATAGCGCATCGAGTCTTTAACCGGAAGATCAAGATAATTTATTATTTTGTGTCTATTAGGTGTGGAGTAATATATTCCACTTGTTTTATCAATAAGTTTAAAGTCTGGTACTCCCTGATAGTACTTAATGGATACTCCGGGCACTCCCTTTCCCATCTTCTTTATAATCTGATCTACCAGCACAAGCATCTGATAATCTTTTGCCAGCTCGCTATCAATATTCGTAATGTTAAAATACGGCAAAGCAACAGCATATTCCAAGTGACCGTCCCCAATACCACTTTGCTTAAGCATTATGTATCTCACACCATACGGTGTAAAGCCAATGTAACTATTTAGTACATCGTTCTCTGGACGAAGTTCGTTTAGCTTCGTAATAAGCCGAATTCTAGCCTCGTATAATTCCTTGTCAAAGTTCACCTTGTAACCATCTTTAGTATGATATACCTCATATCCGAATCCCTTATCTACCTTACTGAATGCATAGCAATACCATTCTTCCGGATCAAAAATTTTTTCGTTTACGTAAAAATAATTCGGATCTGGATCAAATTGCGGATAAACTGCCTTTATTTGTGCGAATGCGTCCTGACTATGTGCAAGCTTGACATCATCTGGCAGAACTTTGCGTGATGCACGTGGAGCGTAGTCTTGCTGTGTTTTATTTTGTTCTACTGCAACTTCTTTTCCCTGATTAATCTCAATCCAAGCTGACATTAGCCATACTAGCACCAGAACTCCAGACAGTATAAAAACTCTACAGTTTTTCTTAAGCATAATTTTCATGCCCACTCCCCCCTATTACTATTATTTATATCTTCGCATTATAAAAAAAAATCGTCAAGCAAAATAATAATTGACAATAAAAATGGCTACGATACGAATAAGCTTCATACCATAGCCATAATATACTTCTCTAAACCCAAAGACTTTAACTAAGCACGATAGCTAAACCGTCTGACAACAGCCGGTTTAGCACACGCCGCTCCCTTACCTGTAGAATAAACCCCAATCTGTGTACCGGTGAAGCAACCACCCACTGTCTCGCAGCTCAAAAATCGTGTCGAAACCGTACCTGCCTCGCCTCTTATACCGTTACACTCATACGAAAATGAATATCTCTCTCTATCTGCATTGATCGACAGTATAACACCGTCGTTATTGCCGCCCGTCGAATCCGGTATATCAAAATAGTCCACGCACGTCATGTCATCCGCGCGTCTTTCAAAACGCAACTTCCTCTTACCGTCAACCTTTGTAATAGCCAGCCGCGAATAAAACATATTGGAAAGAAGCACGGCCAGTCCGGCTTCCTCATTCTCACCGCTTGGTTCAAAAGATATCTCGGCGCTCGCTACAAAATCAAAATCATACTGCCGTATGCAAACGAACGTCGGAGATGCGACATCACATAAGTCATATTTATTCCCACGGATTTCAAGCCCGGGATTGAGCAGTCGATAATCCGACTCGTCGGGATTGCGTAACCGCCGCCAGCAGTGCGCCAGCTTATCTCCTCTAAAATCATCGGTAAAACCATCGCCCCACAGCTTAAACGACGATTCTCCGGCAACAGCATCCGTTTCCGGCAACGGCCCATACGATACCGGCTCGATGAACTTGCCATAGTTCACATAAGGCCAGCCGTCTTCTCTCCACTCAACCGGCACCAGAAACGTTTCCCGTCCGATATTAGTCATATACTTGCGAGCTAATCTTATACCAAGGCAAACCATCCACCAATTACCCGACGCATCCTCAAACAAATCCGCGTGACCGACGCAGTGAATATCGAACAGCATAGAACGCACATTGGACAGCACAGGATTATGCGGGCAAGCTTCAAACGGCCCCCAAGGCGATTTGCTTCGCGCTATCGTTACCATATGCGCAAACTGTGTGCCGCCCTCCGCCAATATCTGATAGTACCAACCGTTAATCTTGTACATATGCGGAGCCTCGGGGAAGCGGCCGCCCGTACCGTACCATGTCGGGCGCGGCTCCGTAAGTACAGCGCCCGTACGGATATCTATGACGGCCGTAGTTGTTCCTCGCACGCCGTTTGCGTCGGGCTGGTTGGTTTGGTAATACACCGTTCCGTCGTCGTCGAATGTAATGGACGGGTCAATGCCTGTCATGGCTACTTTTATCGGCTCCGACCACGGGCCGGCCGGGTTGGTGGCCGTCACGTAAAAATTGCCAAGCCCGTTAACATTCGTAGTCGTCATATAAAAAACACCGTCATTATACCGGATCGTTGGCGCGTAAATACCGCCTGAGCATCTTGAGCCGTCCAGCGGAATTTGCGACGGCCGATCGAGACAGTGGCCGAGTAACTCCCAGTTAACCAAATCGCGGCTGTGATAGACAGGAACACCCGGGAAATATTCGTTAGAGCTTGTTACCAGGTAGTAGTCATTCCCTACCCTGCATATACTCGGGTCGGGATTATGTCCTTTGATGATTGGATTAATATACTGTTTCATAGCACAACTCCTCTCAATTGTTTAAATATGTATTGTGCAAATTATATATGTGCCTTCGCACAGAAGTCAATCCGAGCTGAAAAACCAGCTACATATAACAATAATCAGTTATCTACAATACCCTATAAAACCCTATGTTTAAGCCCTTATTTAAAAATCGGTTATGCATAATAAATATAGGCGATTTACATGAGAATACCCCCATGCTATCATACACGTCGGAAATTAAATTGATTTTTATTCGATTAGGAGAGATGACAATGACAAAGAAGGAGAGCTTTTCGGATAGGCTTATACGGGATATTAAGTTGAACAAGCTTATTTATCTGCTGGCGCTTCCCGGAATGCTTTACTATCTGGTTTTTCATTACGCACCGATGTACGGAGCCATGATAGCGTTTAAGGACTTCAAAGTATCGCTCGGCGTATGGGGCAGCCCGTGGGTCGGTCTCAAAAACTTTATTTCATTTTTTAGCAGCTTCTATTTTGTTCGCATTATGAGAAACACCCTGCTGCTTAGTTTGTATTCGGTACTGTTCGCGTTTCCCGTGCCGATTATCTTCGCGCTGCTTCTAAACGAGTTGCGCTCCCAACGCTTTAAAAAGCTAGTCCAAACCATTACGTACATCCCCCACTTCATTTCAATGATCGTTATCTGCGGTATGATTATAAGCTTTACCTCCACAACCGGCATTATAAATAAGTTAATTATCCAATTCGGCGGCGAAGCTGTCAGCTTTCTCGGCAAGTCGGAGTATTTCCGTTCGGTGTACATAGTTTCGGATATATGGCAGGGCTTCGGCTGGAACAGCATCGTTTATCTGGCGGCGCTTACTAACGTTTCGCCTGAGCTTTACGAAGCGGCCAGAGTAGACGGCGCGGGGCGGTTCAAACAGCTCATACATATTACTCTGCCCGGTATCATGCCCACCATAGTTATTATGTTTATCCTAAGGCTTGGACATTTTATGAACGTCGGCTTCGAAAAGGTTTTCCTACTCTATAACCCAAGTATCTACGAAACCGCAGACATTATCTCAACCTTTGTTTACAGGCGTGGTATACAGGAAGCTTCGTTTAGCTATTCGGCAGCTGTCGGCTTGTTTAATTCGGTTATCAACTTATTCCTTGTAATATGTTCTAACTCGATAAGCAAATGGCTGACAGAATCTAGTTTATGGTAGGTGATATTTATGAATAAGAGAAGCTTAGGCGAAACTATTTTTGAGTGCTTTAATGTTCTACTTATGATTTTTCTTGCGCTGGTTACGTTATACCCCATTGTATTCGTAGCTTTCGCATCGGTTAGCGATCCCATTTCCCTTGCACGCAGCGACGGGCTTATACTGCGTCCTCAGGGTTTTCAGTTGTACGCCTACAAAAAAGTATTTGATAACCCTTATATAATCATCGCTTATGCAAATACTATTTTTTATATGTTGGCGGGTACGCTCTGCAACGTGGCCGTCACGTCTACGCTGGCCTTTGCGCTCTCGCGTAAAAAGCTTATGCTTAAAAAGCTTATGCTGGCGCTTATCGTATTCACGATGTTTTTTGGCGGCGGAATGATACCGACTTATCTGCTTATGCGTAACCTCGGCATGATGGACAACAGGCTGGCCGTAATATTTCCCGGACTTGTCAGTACAATGAACCTGATTATCATGCGTACGAACTTTGAGAACTTGCCGGACAGTCTTGAGGAGTCTGCCAAGATGGACGGCGCCAACGATATTACTGTTTTTCTTAGGATTGTACTGCCACTGTCCATTCCGATAATAGCCGTTATGGTTCTGTTTTACGGCGTTGGACATTGGAACTCGTGGTTTAATGCAATGCTGTATTTCAGACGCAGAGAGTTATATCCTTTACAGCTTATTCTGCGCGAAATCATTATACTAAGCTCCACCGACAACATGATTGTCGATGCCGGAGCCACACGTCAGGAGCTTTCGGAGGTCATAAAGTACGCAACCATAATGATTGCGACAATACCGGTACTGTGCGTTTATCCGTTCCTACAGAAATACTTTGTAAAAGGTATTATGGTAGGCGCGGTTAAGGGCTGAGTATAAATTAATAAAATCGGAGGAAACCCTATGAAGAAGAATGGAACCATTGCCGTTGCACTCGGTTTAATGCTGACGTTGGGCGCCAGTTTGGCACCGGCAACAACAACGTCCGCAGCCTCGGCAGCACCTAAGACAACACCTGTACCGATGACCTACCCCTTGGCCAAAACCGTGCAGAAGCTGTCGATTTTTGCCCGTAACAACTCGGCAGGCGTAGTCGGTGATTACAAGGCAGTCAAAGCCTTTCAAGAGGCCGAGAAGAAGCTTGGTGTTGATGTAACATGGCGTATGCCCGCAATAGGCAGCGAAAACGACCAGTTTAACATCATGATCGCTTCGAATGATTACCCGGACATAATTTTTTGGATTCTTGACCAAACACCGATGAAGCTTTCCGGTTTGCTTGACGAAGGCATCGTAATCAACGCCGACAAGTACATACGTCAATACGCCGGCGACTACCTCGAGCAGCTTAAGAAGGATCCCGACATGGCTAAGCAAGCGGTGCTTGCCGACGGTACATACCCGGGAATGTACAAGCTTGAACCAGTAGCCGAAAGAAACGCATTCAAAGGCTTACAGGTACGTAACGACATGTTTAAGTCACTTAATCTTCCCGTGCCGGAAACAATCGACGACTGGTACAGTGTTCTCAAGGCGTTCAAGGCAAAGTACCCGAATGTAGTGCCGTTTGGCGATCAGAAGGGTTCACTGCTTCAGGGCTTTATGGGTGGATTTGAAGTGCTCAACACTTTCTGCCGCATTCCTACAACAGGTCAGGTTGTGTTTGGCCCTCTGCAACCGGGTTATAAGGATTTTGTAACTACGATGAGCAAATGGTACAGCGAAGGATTAATTGATAAGGACTTCACTACGCTTGACGGTAAAGCCTTCGGTGCGAAGATGGTTAATAACCAGATCGCTTCGTACTACGGTAACGTCGGCGGCGGTATAGGCACATACACGGCTCAGGCACGTCCCAATACACCGGAGTTCGAGCTGAAAGCCGTTCCGTACCCGAAGAAAGACAAAGCTATGAAGGTTCCATATACGGCTCATGCCGATATGCTTGCCAGATCCGGCCCCGATATCGCCGTTGTAACGAAAAACGCTAAGGATCCTAAAATTGCAGTACAGTACATGAACTTCTTCTATACGCCTGAAGGTCATAACCTCATTAACTGGGGTATCGAAAACGAATCCTATAAGGTTGTTAACGGTAAAAAGACGTTCATGGACAACGTTATGAAAAGCCCAGAGGGTATGACCCCGAACCAGATCGCCGTCAAATACGCCGTAGTCATCAACGGCTGGTTTAAGGCTATGGACATCGATGCGTTCACGCAGATATCCTTCGTACTGCCTGAGCAGAAGGAAACTCCGGGAATCTGGGGTAATGTTTCGACTGACTTAATAATGCCCGTGCTTATGCTTAATTCTAAGGATAACGCAAGAGTTAACGAGATTATGCCCGACGTAAAAACGTACGTCGATGAAATGACCTTGAAGTTTATCATAGGCGCCGAGCCGCTTTCAAAGTATGATCAATTCGTGGCTACGCTTAAGAAGATGAACGCCGAGGAAGCCGCGACTCTCATGGACAAGGCAATGAAGCAATATAATTCCAGATAATTAAGTACATTTGTAAGGGTGGGGTTGAAATGCGAATCCAAAAATTAAAGGGTTCGGCAGTATTTTATAATCTGCTGAAGTCGTTTTTGGTTATGCTAATCATCCCCGCCCTTATTATTTTTGTAGATTATTTACGCTACAGGGATATGATGATAACAAGCACATCCGATTTCGCCGAAGCCCATATGACCCAAGCGCAGAAAATCCTGGACGAGCGGTTTCAGGGCGCACAGCTGTTGGCTATCGATATATCAATGGATAAAACGATCTCCGATTTTATTAAGGAAGTCGGGACAACTCCTGACGGATATAACAAGACGGCATTCATCGATAATCTCTCAAAATATAAACGAGCCTACGGGTTTATAGAAAACATATACGTGTACGTAAAAAGCAGTAACCTTATGATAAGCAGCAGTACGGTGTTTTCACTGGGCGACGGCTCATTTTATGACAAGGGCTTAAGTGACTACGGCGAGCTGGTAAACGAGTTTATCAACCGTAAACGAGCATACGTACGTTATGTGACGGCGCAGCGTGTAAAATCTGATGAAAGAGCTATATTTCTTTTCCATACACTGCCGCTGTGGAGCTCGGGCAGCGAGAACGCCATGCTTGCCATACAGCTAAAAAAAGAAGCGCTGTTTGGTTCGTTAAGTGAGATTTGCGGTAACGATTCCGGTATGCTTTCTATCGTAAGCGATAGCGACGGTCTCTTACAGGGCATCGGAGATATGAGACTTATGAGCTTAGTATCTCCTTCCGAAAATAACGAACAGATTATTCAGAAGCTTAACGGCAAATCATATATTATTAAACATGCACCGTCTGTTATACCTAATTTTAGATATGCCTTGGTTCAAGATGCCGAGCCTTTTCTCCTTCGTCTTAAAAACGGGCGTAACATAGCGATTATATTTGTGACAGCCGTATTTATCTGCGGCGTAACCGGCTCAGCCTACCTTGCCCAGCGCAACTACAAGCCGATCGCTAAACTTGCCGAGCGGGTACGGGGCGTTCTACAGCTTGACGGCGAGGGTATGGACGAGATTAGCCAGATTGATGTTGCGATGTCGTCCACTTTTAACCGTATGTCCGAAGTAAACGATATGCTTGAACGGCAGCTGCCTATGGTCAGACAAAATATTATTTTGCAGCTCCTCCACGGCGACCTAAAAGCCGACAATGACAAAAGTCTTCTTTCAGCCGCCGGTATCCCGGAACACACCCGTTTTTATATTGTTATTGCAATCCATTTTTCATCCTACCCCTCTTCCTCCGCCGATGAAAACAGTATGCTTAAGCAGCTCGCAATCGGCGAAATAAAGTGCGACGTAGGGATAACAACCTTTATCGTCAACATCTCGGCTGAACGTATAGCCGTGTTACTGTGCAGCGACGGCAGCAGCACGCGCTTTGAGACTATGATACATGAATTCTGTGATGAGTTATCATCAGAGATCAGGCGTAAGTGGATGATTGGTATAACCGTTGGCATAGGCAATCTATGCAAGCATTTATCAACCGTCAGTTCGTCTTACTTTAACGCCATGCGCGCTATTGACCTAAAAAAAATAGATGACGACCGCAGCGTTATTGCCTACGACACATGCACCCATGCTACAGAGTTCTATTTTTATCCTATTGAAAATCAGATAAGCTTTGAAAACATAATAAAAAGCGGGGATTATGACAGGGCGGCCACCTTTTTTGAAGAGACTTTCCGTATGAATTTTGTCAATAAAGCCCCGAACATCGAAATAACGCGTATGTTTTTTATATCTATGGTAGGAAACATCACTCGTGTATTCAGTACGACCGGACAGAATATCGACTTACTGTGGGAGCATCACGACCCTATTAATACAATACTAAACTGCACGGATATTATCGCTATGAAAAGCGTTATTCAAGAAATGCTTAACACCGTATGCGCAGTCGTAAGCGAAAGTAAAACAGCCAAGGGCGATTATCTTAAAACACGAATAGCTGAGTATATGACAAGTCATTATCAGGATAACAACCTAAGCCTTTCAAGCGTTGCCGAATGGTTCAAGATAACACCACAGTACCTGTCTGTAGTGTTTAAGGAGGCCTTTGACGAGAACTTTCTAAATTACCTCAACGCAATGCGTGTAAGAAAGGCTAAGCAATTGTTAACTGATACTGAATTAACTATACAGGAGATAGCAACGCGTGTTGGGTATACTAACAGCACTATCTTTATTCGTAATTATAAAAAAATCGAGCAAATAACACCTGGGCAATACAGACAGCAGAATGTTAAGGAATA
>CAZJLW010000035.1:8896-11759 GCA_964546895.1 uncultured Eubacteriales bacterium
ATGCCATGCTCAATTGCTCCAACTATAACTTCGACTTCACCTACGTGAAGCCTGCCCAGCAAACCACTAACAGCGACCCTGTTAGTCACATGTAATGGTTTATATGATATATCTGATATGTTTACTTGCGTGCCAGGTTTATTGGTAGCTTGTATCTCCTGCAATACGGCTGTCGGTATATATACTGTGTCAAAAAGTATATTAAGTAATGATAATCGGCCAATTTTGCTTAACAGAATTAGAGGACTTGCATTAATTACTATCTCCACAAAATGACCTCACCTTCTGATTGCAAACTTCATATCGTCTTCAAGCATATCTTCTGTATAAGTAAAAGAAGGAATACTCAGCTCCTTTAGTATGTTCATAAATTCTGTAAGGTTCTTCCCAGCCAACTCAGCTGCTTTTGCCAAGCTTATTTCCTGCGACACAAACATTTCTATAGCAAGGCTTAGCTGTAACTTATCAGTTACCGATACTATACCTCTCTTGGGCAGAGACTTAACTTCAAAAACAATATCATCAGGTATAGAAAGACTTATATTTTGCATGTTCTTCACTCCTCTACCATACAATTATCAACACACGCAGCAGCAAAATACTATCATGCTAAAAATGGCTACGATACGGATAAACTCCATGTCGTAGCCATTTTTAATACCGCGCACCTTACACCAGCTCGATAATAACCATTTCGGCTGCGTCGCCTTTGCGCGCTCCGATTTTGACGATGCGTGTGTAGCCACCGTTTCTATCGGTATATTTGGGTGCAATTTCGTCGAACATTTTTGCGGCCATGTCGACGATCTTTGTGTTGGATCTTTTTTTACGGCCATCCGCAGGCACCTCCGTCACCGGATAAAGCACGCTGAGCATTTTTCTGCGTGCGTTTAAGCGCGTGGGGCTGTCCTTCTTTATTGTTTTCTGAACTTCGTCAAAAACTGTGACCTTCTTGCCGTTGACTTCTTCTTTAACGCGTCTGCCGTCAGCACCTTTGCGTGGAACCTTAGCCGTAACTGTCTCTTCGGTGAAGTTATCCTTCTCCTTAACAGCTATCGTAATAAGCTTCTCCGCGATTTTTCTGACTTCCTTGGCGCGAGTAACCGTAGTTGTTATTTTGCCGTGATATAACAAATTCGTTGTAAGGTTGCGCAGCATTGCTTTTCGCTGGCTTGCCGTACGGCCAAGTCTTCTATAGCCTGCCATTACAAACCCTCCTCATTCTTAGATTATAATCATTCATCGCTGGGGCTGAGTGACAATCCCAGCTCCGCCATTTTGTTGAGAACCTCCTCGAGGGACTTGCGACCGAGGTTACGAACCTTCATCATGTCCTCCTCGGTTTTGGCGGCCAAATCATCGACGGTATTAATACCGGCCCTCTTAAGGCAGTTGTATGAACGCACGGACAAATCAAGCTCCTCAATACTGAGCTCAAGAACCTTTTCCTTTTTGTTTTCCTCTTTTTCGATCATAATTTCGGTATTTTTAGCGTTATCCGAAAGGTCGACGAAAAGGTTAAGATGCTCGTTCAGTATTTTGGCACCTAAGCTGACGGCGTCGTCGGGGGTTATTGTTCCGTTAGTCCAGACCTCAAGCGAGAGCTTGTCGTAGTCCGTAATCTGTCCGACGCGTGTATTTTCGACTAAAAAATTCACCCGGCGGACAGGCGTATAAATAGAATCGACCGGAATAATACCGATAGCCTGATTGGCTTTCTTGTTCTTGTCGGCGCCGACATAACCCCTGCCCTTAGTGATAGTGATTTCGATGTAGAGCTTGCTGTCAGTACCGCCGTTAAGCGTGGCGATGTGCATGTCGGGGTTCATAATTTCCAAGTCGGCATCGACTTTGATGTCCTTAGCCAAAATTACGCCCTCGTCCGAAGCGTCGATATAAGCGAGCTTCGGCTCGAGGTTCTCGCTGTAGTTCTTAATGGCGAGACCTTTCAAGTTGAGGATGATCTCCGTTACATCCTCCTTAACACCGGGTATTACGCTAAACTCATGCAGCACTCCATCAATTTTAATATTGCTGACCGCAGCACCGGGCAAGGAAGACAATAAGGTTCTCCGCAGCGAATTACCTAAAGTTGTGCCGTAGCCTCTTTCAAGCGGTTCGATTATAAAGCGGCCGTAAGTGCCGTCTTGTGACAACTCAGCAATCTCAATGCGAGGTTTTTCAAACTCAAACACGCATTAAAACCTCCCTTGTAAAAATTATTATTTGGAATAGAGCTCGATGATTAGCGTTTCGCGTACCGGGATGTCGATTTGGTCTCTTGAAGGCTGGGAAACTACGGAGCCCCTCAGAAGATCATGCTCCGCGCTAAGCCACTGCGGAACGATCCTTGAATGCGTAACCTCCAAAATATCTTTAAATCTTTGGAAAGAACGTGATTTTTCTCTGATTTCAACAACGTCGCCGACTTTAACCTGATACGACGGAATGTTGACCTTCTTACCGTTAACGGTAATGTGATTGTGACGGACGACCTGACGCGCTTCCGTACGGGAGCGGCCGTAGCCGAGACGATACACTACGTTGTCAAGCCTAAGCTCGAGCAGACGCAGCAAGTTTTCGCCGGTGACGCCCGTTATGTTGTCGGCCTTCTCAAAATAGTTACGGAATTGCGTCTCCAAAATGCCGTAAATTCTTTTGGCTTTTTGTTTTTCTCTAAGCTGAGAGCCGTACTCGGATATTTTTTTTCTTGACGCGCCGTGCTGACCGGGCGCGAACGGTCTTTTACCTACCGGGCAGCAATTCTTATTACATTTTTCGCCCTTCAGAAATAACTTTTCGGTTTCTCTGCGGCAAAGTCTGCATACAGCACCTGTATATCTGGCCATTTAGTACACCTCCA
>CAZJLW010000035.1:11859-25642 GCA_964546895.1 uncultured Eubacteriales bacterium
ATTAAACCCTTCTGCGTTTCGGCGGTCTGCAACCGTTGTGGGGTACGGGCGTTACGTCTTTGATCATCGTAACATCAAGCCCAGCAGCCTGCAACGCTCTGATTGCCGCTTCTCTTCCGCTTCCGGGACCTTTGACGAATACTTCGATCGTCTTCAAGCCGAATTCCTTGGCGGTACCTGCAGCGGTATCGGCAGCCATCTGCGCCGCATAGGGCGTAGATTTTCTGGAGCCGCGAAAGCCCAGCTGTCCGGCGCTTGCCCACGCAAGTGCGTTTCCTGCCGCATCCGTTATAGTTACTATTGTATTGTTAAAAGTTGATTGAATATGAGCCTGCCCACGATCCACGAATTTTTTATCACGGCGTCTGCGGGTCGTAGTCTTCTTGACTGCTTTCTTTGCCATAATAACCTCCTACTTCTTCTTATTAGCAACGGTTCTTCTCGGACCTTTACGTGTTCTGGCGTTAGTTTTGGTGCGCTGTCCGCGAACTGGAAGCCCTCTGCGGTGCCTGATGCCCCTGTAACAGCCGATTTCTACCAGTCTTTTGATATTGAGCGCTACTTCTCTTCTCAAATCACCCTCGACCTTTTGGGATTTATCAATAACCTCGCGGATTCTCGAAACTTCATCGTCCGTCAAGTCTCTGATTCTGGTATCAGGATTGACGTTCGCTTCTTTTAAAATTCTGTTGGAGCTGGGGCGTCCGATGCCGAAAATATACGTCAGCCCTATTTCAACACGTTTTTCTCTGGGTAAATCAACGCCTGCGATACGTGCCATTCTCTTAATGCACCTCCGATTAAAAAATTAACCTTGTCTTTGTTTATGCTTCGGGTTTTCGCAAATAACCCTGATGCTGCCTTTACGCTTAATAATTTTACATTTCTCGCACATAGCCTTAACTGATGGTCTCACCTTCACACTAGCCACTCCCCTTTCGTGAAAGAACTATTGTGCTACGGAACTGTGAGTTCCCTACTTGTCGCGCCAAATAATCCGGCCTTTTGTCAAATCGTATGGCGACATTTCCAAAATAACCTTGTCCCCTGGTATTATCCGAATGAAGTTCATTCTCAGCTTGCCCGAAATATGCGCCAAAATTTTATGGCCGTTTTCGAGTTCCACATGAAACATTGCGTTAGGAAGTTTTTCGACAACCGTACCCTCTACTTCAATGACATCATCTTTTGACAATGACGAATACCTCCTTAAATCGTTTCACTCGATTTCAAAGCCTTCCTGATATCCGCGTCGTTCAGATAAAGGCCGTTATCGATGCAATTCTTTATATCTTCACAGATAAAATGCTTTATCTGCACATGTTTTAACTTTTTTTTTTAGGCTTGGCGAGCTTATGCAGCTTGCCGTCGACCAGCAGACAATAATCCCCCTCGACTGAGGTTGCGATAAACGCATAACCCTTGTCGCGCCCGCTCTTAGAATATACAACCTGACCTACGGAACAGGAAAGCATACATCAATCATCTCCGTTACACCGTCAGCAGCTCCGGCTCACCGTCGGTAATCAATATAGTATTTTCGTAATGGGCGGAATAGGATTTGTCCTTCGTGACGACCGTCCAGCCGTCGTCCAGCACTATTACGTCGTAGCCGCCAAGGTTAACCATAGGTTCAATGGCCAATGTCATGCCTTTACTCAGGCGTGGGCCGCGGCTCGGTGGCTTATAGTTTGGTATCTGTGGCTCCTCGTGCATAACCTTGCCTACGCCGTGCCCGACAAAATCCCTCACGACCGAAAAACCGTTCGCTTCCGCATATTTCTGGATGGCTGACGATATTTCGTGCAGATGGTTGCCGTGTCTGGCGTACTTTATGCCTTCGAAAAAACTTTCCCGTGTTACTCGTATCAGCTTCTCGATTTCCGGCGAAACTGCGCCGATCGCGTAAGTCCTTGCGGCGTCGCCGTGGAAGCCGTTTTTATACGCTCCGATATCAATACCAACAATATCGCCTGATTTTAGCCTTCTTAAACCAGGAATACCATGAATTACTTCCTCGTTTACGGAAACGCATATGGAAGCCGGGTATCCGTTGTAGCCTTTGAACGACGGTATTGCTCCTTCGCTCAAAATATACTTCTCGGCAATATCATTTAGTTCCTTAGTCGTTACGCCTTCTCTTATCTTTTTTTCAAGCAGCTCATGCGCACGTGCTACGATTGCGCTGGCTGCGCGCATATGCTTTATTTGTTCCGCGTTCTTTATCGGTATAGCCATAGCGTCTCCTAGTCCAAAAAGCCTTTGTAATGCCGCATAAGAAGCTGCGACTCCAACTGCTTAACAAATTCCAGACAGACGCCCGTTACGATCAGAAGCGTCGTACCGCCGAAGCCGATTTGAATCTTTAACACGGCTTGGAAAATTATCGGAATTATTGCAATTATAGCATAGAAGAATGCGCCAATCCACGATAACCTATCGACAGTTTTCTGGACATAATCGCTTGTAGGCTTACCGGGTCTGATACCGGGTACAAAGCCGCCGCTTTTCTTCATGTTCTCGGCCATTTCGATAGGATTGATGGCGAAGGACGTGTAGAAAAATGTAAACATAAAAATCAAAATTACGTACAACGTCGCTCCGAACCACGAGTTAAGCGAAAGCATACTAACTAGCGAGTTAAGCCAATCAGGCTTCCAAAACTGGTTGATCGTCTGCGGGAATTGCAAAAGCGATATAGCGAAGATTATCGACATAACACCCGCGATGTTGACTTTGATCGGGATGTACGAGCTATGCGTACCTCCGGCGAACGTCTGGCGTCCGACCGTTTTTTTGGAATACTGAACCGGAATGCGGCGTTCGCCGTCCTGTACAAGTATTACAAACGCGATAACTACAATGAACACGGCAACAATCAGCGCAACGCTGATGTATCCCCATACTCCCGAACCGGATGCGTAAACATAAAGGCTGGCAACACCCGTCGGCAGTCCCGATAAAATATTAGCAAAGATGATAAACGACGAGCCGTTACCGATGCCTTTTTCGGTAAGCAGCTCCGAAAGCCACATTATAAAGATAGTACCCGTTACGATTGCGACAACAGCGGCAATGCTTACTAGTAGGTTGTCGTATTTAAAAAGACTGCCGACGCGCGTGTAGTGGTACGAATAAACCGTAGCTCCGCCCTGAAAAAAAGCAAGAGCAACAGCCAGAACACGTGTGTATTGGTTAATCTTTTTGCGGCCTTCCTCGCCCTCTTTCTGAAGCTGTTCGAGCTTAGGAATAGCGACGGTAAGAAGCTGCATAATAATAGAGGACGTAATGTAAGGCCCGATACCCATTGTAAAAATGGAGGCGTAGCCACCGCCCGCTATGATGGAGTATATAGACTGGGTCTGCACATCGCCGCCCTTAGCTAACAAGAGCATTTCCGGACTGATTCCGGGCAGCGGAATATGCGTACCGATTCTGTAAATCAGGAGAATAAAAAATATAAACAGTAATTTCTTACGGATATCCTTTACTCGCCACGCATTCGTAAAAAGGGTGAACAAGTTAAATCACCTCTGCTTTTCCGCCGGCCGCCTCGATTTTCTCGACTGCGGATTTACTGAAATGGTTAACCTTAACTGTAAGCTTCTTGCTAAGGTCGCCCTCGCCCAAAATCTTAACGCCGTCTCGCGGATTACTGATAAGACCCTTCGATTTCAAAGCCGCAATATCTACTACCGCACCGTCTTCGAATACGTTTAAGTGTTCGACATTAACAGCGATAATGGTTTTAGAGTTAATGCATTTGAAGCCTCTTTTAGGAAGTCGTCTGTAGAGTGGCATCTGTCCGCCTTCGAAGCCCGGCCTAGTGCCGCCGCCTGAACGAGAACCTTGACCCTTATGTCCGCGTCCGGCCTGTTTGCCGTTACCCGAACCGTGGCCTCTGCCCTTACGGAATTTTTTCGTTTTGGAGCCTTCTGCCGCCTTTAATTCACCTAAGTTCACGGTCTACACCTCCTTATATAATTTCTTCTACCTTTAACAGATGGCTGATTTTTTTAATCATACCTCTTATAGCCGGATTATCCTTTTGAATGACGCTCGAATTCGTCTTGTTTAAACCCAGCGCTTCGACAGTTTTCATCTGCTTCGGAATCGCGCCGATTTTTGATTTAACGAGCGTTATTTTTAATTCGCTTGCCATTGTTAAGCCTCCCTAGCCTAAAATTTCCTCTACGGTTTTGCCGCGAAGCCTTGCTACCTGCTCCGGCGTCTTTAACGATTTCAAGCCTTCGATTGTAGCGTTGACAGCGTTTCTTTTATTGTTGGAGCCTAACGATTTCGTCACGATATTTCTAATGCCGGCAAGCTCCATAACGGCACGCACCGAACCGCCCGCGATAACGCCGGTACCTTCGGATGCCGGTTTAATAAGAACGCTTGACGCGCCAAATTTGCCGAGTGCTTCGTGGTAAACGCTATCGTTGTCGTTGCGTTCGACGTAAACAATGTTCTTCTTCGCGTCTTCCTTGCCTTTACGGATTGCATCGGGAATTTCTGTGGCCTTACCGAGGCCGACGCCTACGTGACCATTTTCGTCGCCTACTACAACCAAGGCGGCAAATCTGAACGTACGGCCACCCTTTACAACCTTTGTAACGCGGTTAATCGTTACAACCCTGTCCTTTAAATCAAGAGTGCTTGCATCTATTTTCTTCAAAGTTCTGCCTCCTTACTTAGAAATTAAGCCCGGCTTCTCTGGCCGCGTCCGCCAATGCCTTGACCTTACCGTGGTAAAAATGTCCTCCGCGGTCAAAAACCACAGTGGAGATACCTTTTTCGATAGCCTTTTTGGCGACGGACGTACCGACGATTTTCGCGGCTTCAATGTCCCAAGTGGCTTCCAAAGTTTTCGCGATGTCCTTTTCCATTGTGGAAGCGGACACGATTGTATGGCCGATTGTATCGTCTATAATCTGCGCATAAATATGCTTATTTGACCTGAAAACGGCAAGCCTCGGTTTCAGAGCCGTACCGGAAATATGATTACGTAGCTTGTAATGGCGTTTTTCCCTTACCTCTTTACGAGATTTCTTAGTTATCATATGGATATCACTCCTCTACTATTTCTTACCAGTCTTGCCGGCTTTGCGGATAATTCTTTCGTCGCTGTACTTAATGCCCTTGCCGTTGTAAGGCTCCGGTCCGCGCTTGCTTCTGATTTCGGCTGCGTACTGACCTACTTTTTCTTTGTCGATGCCTGTAACGGTAATGGCCGGCTTGTTATTTATGGAAACGACCGCCGCCGTAACTCCGTCGGGGTCTGTCATGTCTATAGGATGCGAATATCCCAGCGTAAGCGTGAGCTTGTTGCCGGCTTTAGCCGCTCTGTAGCCCGTTCCGTTTATTTCAAGCGTTTTTGTGTAGCCCTGTGTTACGCCCACAACCATGTTGTTTATAAGCGAACGCGTTAAACCGTGTAACGCCTTGAACTTTTTTAAATCATTCGGCCTTTTAACAATAATCTGGCCGTCCTCAATCGCGATGTTCATGTCAGCCGACAGCTTACGCTCAAGCGTACCCTTCGGTCCTTTTACGGTAACAAGATTTCCGTCGCCGATTTTCACGTCGACTCCCGCCGGTACTACGACAGGCAAATTACCTATTCTTGACATGTTCTGCACCTCCTATATTTTTTTACCAAATGAAAGCCATTACCTCGCCGCCGACGCCAAGACTTCTTGCGTCTCTGTCTGTAATGATGCCTTTGTTCGTAGAAACAATCGCTGTACCAAGACCGCCTAACACCTTAGGCATCTCTTCGCAGTTAACATAAACGCGTAACCCCGGCTTCGAAATACGTTTCAGCCCGGCGATAACTTTTTCGTTCTTGTCCTTACCATATTTAAGCGTTATGCGCATAGTTTTTTTAGCGCCGTCCTCTAACAACTCGTACCCGTTGACATAGCCCTCGCGTATCAAGATATCAGCTATCGCTAACTTAACCCTCGATGAAGGCACGTCAACTGTACTGTGCTTCGCGGAAACAGCATTTCTTATTCTTGTAAGCATATCAGCAATAGGATCGCTCATTGACATTAGAAAAACCTCCTCTCCTGTTTTACCAACTTGCCTTTCTTACGCCCGGGATTTGACCTTTGTAAGCTAATTCTCGGAAGCAAATACGGCAAATACCAAATTTCCGAAGCGTACCGTGGGGACGTCCGCACAGCTTGCAGCGGTTGTACGCGCGCGTACTGAATTTTGGTTTTCTTTGCTGCTTGATTTTCATTGATGTTTTAGCCATTGTCTGACCTCCCTTATTATTTCGTAAACGGCATTCCGAAAAGCGTAAGCAGTTCTCTCGCTTCTTCGTCGGTTTTGGCCGTAGTGACAAAAATTATATCCATGCCTCTGATTTTATCAATTTTGTCGTATTGAATTTCCGGGAAGATGAGCTGTTCTTTGATGCCCATCGTGTAGTTGCCGCGTCCGTCGAACGAATCGGGGCTTACACCGCGGAAGTCACGTACACGCGGCAAAGCGACGTTAACAAGACGGTCTACGAAGCTGTACATCTTGTCGGCACGCAGCGTAGTTTTGCAGCCGATAGGCATACCGGCGCGCAGTTTAAAGTTCGAGACGGATTTCTTAGCCTTAGTAACGACGGCCTTTTGTCCGGCGATAATCGTCATGTCGCCTACCGCGCTGTCGATTACCTTAGAGTTCTCCTTGGCCTCGCCGAGACCCATGTTCAAAACAACCTTCTCTATTTTTGGAACGGCCATTTTATTCGGGTAAGAAAACTTCTTCATCATGGCGTCCACTATCTCATTTTCATAAATCTCTCTTAACCTGTTCATCGTTTACCTCCTTCCAAAAGCTACTCGATTATATCGCCTGTGGATTTCGCAATTCTGTGTTTGATAAATTCCTTCTTGCCGTTCTCGTCGATTATCTCTTCGAGCTTGTAGCCAAGTCTCGTCGGCACGCCGTTATGCAGGTACATAACGTTCGACGCGTCAATCGGCGCTTCTTTGCGGACGATGCCGCCTGTTTTGCTGGTCGCGTTGGCTTTCTGGTGCTTCGTAATCATGTTGACGCCTTCGACCAGTACCCTATTCTTTTTTATATCAACAAACAGAACTTTTCCGTCGCGGCCTTTATCCTTGCCCGAAATAATTCTGACTTTATCGCCTTTTTTAACCTTTAACTTCGTCAAAGCTCTTACACCTCCTGATAACTCTTTTGAGCTTGCACACGCCTACAGAACTTCCGGCGCCAACGACAAGATTTTTAAATACTGCTTTTCGCGAAGCTCTCTGGCAACGGGTCCAAAGATACGCGTACCTCTCGGCGTTTTGTCCTCTTTAATGATAACGGCCGCGTTCTCGTCGAATTTGATATACGAACCGTCGGAACGATTAACGCCCTTTTTCGTGCGGACGATAACAGCTTTGACGACCTCACCCTTTTTAACAACGCCGCCGGGTGTTGCATCTTTTACTGTAGCAACGATAACGTCGCCGATATTGCCATATCTTCTAAGCGAGCCGCCTAATACACGGATACATAAAAGCTCTTTAGCTCCCGAATTATCGGCCGCAACAAGTCTTGATTCCTGTTGTATCATATTACTGCCTCCTTCTAAGCTTATTTAGCTTTTTCTAATACGCTGACGAGTCTCCACCGTTTTTCTCTCGATAGCGGCCTCGTTTCCATAACTTTAACCTTGTCGCCGATCTGGCACTCGTTATTTTCGTCGTGAGCTTTCAGCTTGTAGGTTCTTTTAATAATTTTATTGTAAAGCGGATGCCTGACGCTGTTCTCGACGGCAACGACAATTGTTTTTTGCATTTTATTGCTTACGACTTTGCCGATTCTCGTTTTACGAAGATTCCTCTGCACAAAAGTACCTCCTTCCGGCCAATTAATTGATCATACCCTTTTGCTTCTGGGTCATAATAGTTTGAATACGCGCGATGTTGCGGCGTACTTCGGTTATTCTCGATGTATTTTCAAGTTGGTTTGTGGCATTCTGAAATCTTAAATTAAAAAGCTCCTTCTTTGCGCTTACCAAATCAACGTTAAGCTCGTCAACCGATTTTTCCAAAAGGTCATCAACAAACTTTTTAGCTTTCACTGCCGTCACCTTCCGTTTCTTGTTTCGTGTTATTTTTTTCGTCGAGGGCGGTGTTAAGCTCCTTGCGGGAAACAACCTTGCACTTTAACGGGAGTTTATAAGAAGCGAGCTTGAGCGCCTGCTTCGCGATATCCTCCGCGACCCCACCCAGCTCGAACATTACGCGTCCGGGCTTTACGACGGCTACCCAGTATTCCGGCGAGCCTTTACCGCTACCCATACGGGTTTCGGCGGGCTTTTGGGTTACGGGCTTATCCGGGAAAATCTTAATCCAAACGTTACCGCCGCGCTTGATGAATCTCGTCATGGCCTGACGTGCGGCTTCTATCTGATTGGCTGTGACCCACGACGGCTCCGTCGCTACCAAGCCAAAATCGCCGTATGTTATTCTGTTTCCGCGGGAAGCTGTGCCTTTCATACGACCTCTGAACTGTTTACGCCTTTTAACCCTTTTTGGCATTAACATCGTCTTCGCTTCCTTTCTTTTTAGCTTTTTTAGGAAGAACTTCCCCTTTATAAATCCAAACCTTTACGCCAAGCTTACCGTAAGTCGTGTCGGCTTCGGCAAAACCGTAGTCGATGTCGGCGCGCAGCGTATGCAAAGGAATTGTACCCTCGTGGTAGTGTTCGGTTCTTGCGATGTCGGCGCCGCCAAGTCTGCCTGCAACAGCAGTCTTGATTCCCTTCGCGCCCATTTTCATAGTACGCGTCATCGCCTGTCTCATTGCGCGACGGAATGTAACACGCTCTTCAAGCTGAGCCGCAATATTTTCTGCGACAAGCTGAGCGCACAACTCCGGACGCTTTACTTCTTCGATGTTAACGAGCAATTTTTGCTCGGTCATTTTTTGCAGCTCATTTTGAAGCTCCGCAATGGCCTGACCGTTTTTGCCGATGATGATACCCGGCTTCGCAGCGAAAACCGTTATACGTACGCGCTCAGTCGTTCTCTGGATAGTTATCCTTGAAACGCCAGCCGCATATAATTTCTTCTTTATAAATCTTCTAAGCTTTTCGTCTTCGACTAAAAACTTACTGAAGTCCTTCTCTGCATACCATACGGAATCCCATTCTTTGATAATACCGATTCTTAATCCGTGGGGATTTACTTTCTGGCCCATTCTTTACCTCCTATCGCTCGTTTAATACTATGGAAATATGGCTCGTGCGCTTGTTGATTCTGTAAGCTCTGCCTTGCGCTCTCGGGCGGATACGTTTCATCGTAGGCCCTTGGTTAGCAAATACTTCTTCAACAAACAGCTTCGATACGTCCATGTTCAGATTGTTTTCGGCGTTGGCGATTGCCGAGCGCAAAACCTTCTCGATAAGGTCTGCGGCGTATCTCGGAGAGTAACGCAGTAAGCCGATGGCCGTCGCTACGTCCTTGCCTTTAATCTGTTCGAGAACGATTCTGGCTTTTGTGTCGGAAACTCTGGCAAAATTATGATGAGCCTTTGGGCGGGTATCTTTAATTTCGTTTCTTTCCTTTTTGTCCTGGCTTCTATGTCCCTTAGCCATTCTCATGCCTCCTATTCCAAAAATCTTAATTTCCCAAAAAATCTATTCCTTACTTAACCTTCGATTTCTTTTCAGCGTCTTTGCCGTGGCCTCTGTACGTACGTGTCAGGGCGAATTCGCCGAGCTTATGACCTACCATATCTTCCGTTACATATACCGGCACATGCTTGCGGCCGTCGTGTACGGCTATCGTAAGCCCGATCATTTCCGGGAAAATAGTAGAGCGGCGCGACCATGTTTTAATAACGGATTTGTTATTGTCTTTAACCTGCGCCGTAACCTTCTTAAGCAAATGGTCGTCTATGAAAGGCCCCTTTTTCAAGGATCTGCTCATTTATGCTCCTCCTTATCAAAATCGTCTGTTACTTGCTACGTTTACGAACAATATATTTATTGGAAGCCTTGTTTTTCTTACGCGTCTTGTAACCAAGAGCCGGCTTGCCCCACGGTGTTCTCGGAGCTGGCTGTCCAATCGGACTCTTACCTTCACCACCGCCGTGCGGATGGTCGTTCGGGTTCATAACGGAACCACGTACTGTCGGGCGGATACCCATGTTCCGCTTTCTACCTGCTTTACCGTAGTTGATAAGCTCGTGGTCGATGTTGCCGACCTGGCCTACGGTTGCGCGGCAGTTAACGGGAAGGAGTCTCATTTCACCTGAAGCCAGTCTGACTGTGGCGTATTTCTCGTCCTTAGCCATGAGCTGAGCTACGTTACCGGCTGAACGAACGAGCTGTGCGCCTGCACCCGGCTTCATTTCAATGTTGTGGATTTGCGTGCCGACGGGAATGTTCTTCATCGGAAGCGCGTTGCCGACACGAATTTCGGCCTCGGCGCCGCTCATAAGCTTGTCGCCGACCTTTAAGCCGTTCGGTGAAACGATATAGCGCTTCTCGCCGTCTGCGTAAAACAACAGTGCGATGTTAGCCGTTCTGTTCGGATCGTATTCAATGCCGACTACCTTTGCGGGTACGCCGTCTTTATTTCTCTTGAAGTCGATGATTCTGTATTTCTTTTTCGCACCGCCGCCGATATGACGAACGGTCAGCTTGCCCTGGTTATTTCTACCGGCATTACTTTTTATATGAACCACAAGACTCTTCTCTGGCTCTTTCTTCGTAATCTCGGCGAAATCGGACGTCGTCATGTGACGTCTCGACGGGGTATATGGTCTATATCTTTTAACGCCCATGTTGTCACAACCTTTCGATTAGAATATTTCTAAGTCCTTGCTGTCCGAAGCCAGCTGCACGAAGGCTTTCTTTATGGCCGGCCTTCTGCCCGATTTTGTGCCGCGTCTTTTGATTTTGCCCATGAGGTTCATGGTGTTAACAGACTCGACCTTTACGCCGTCAAACATTTTTTCTACCGCTTCGCGTACTTGAATCTTAGTTGCATCCGGGTGTACCGAAAAGACATACTTCTTGTTCTCAACGTCGCGCATGGTCCTTTCTGTTACAATCGGCTTCAAAATAATGTCGTAGTATTTTAAATCAGCCATTATACATACACCTCCTGCATTTTGTTAACGGCCTCTCTCGTTACGACGAACGTGTCGAACTTCAGAATATCGTACACATTAATCGTGTTTACGGCCGCCGTTTTAATGTCCGGGAGGTTGCGCGCTGACAGAATTACATTGCGGTCGCTCCCGTTTATAACAACAAGCGCCTTGTCAAGCTTAAGATTCGCAACGACCTTCTTCATTTCCTTTGTCTTAATGTCAGTAAGCTTCAGCTCGTCCAGAACGATGAACTTGTTCTCTTTCAACTTGGACGACAAAACAGACTTAAGTGCGAGCCGTTTTGTTTTCTTGTTAAGCTTAATCGAAAAATCTCTCGGCTTCGGCGCGAATACTACACCGCCGCCCTTCCACTGGGGAGATCTGATGGAACCTTGACGCGCACGTCCTGTTCCCTTCTGACGCCACGGTTTTTTGCCGCCGCCTCTTACCTCGGCGCGTGTAAGCGAGCTTTTGGTGCCCTGTCTTTGATTTGCCAGATATTGCACTACGGCCAGATGAACCGCGTTCTCGTTTACTTCTATATTAAAAATATCATCGCTTAAGTCCATAGTGCCGACTTGATTTCCGCTCATATTGTACACAGCAACACTTGCCACATTAATTCCTCCTTTCGCGAAGCATTATTTTACCTTAACGCTATCTCTTATAACTACGATCGTACCCTTAGGTCCCGGAACCTGTCCTTTTACAAGGATTACGTTCTTTTCGGCGTCCGCACGAATTATCTCTTGGTTAAGAGATGTTACGTTGACGTGACCCTTACGACCGGCCATGTGTTTGTTTTTCTTAGCTTTACCGGGTGTTGTACCTGCGCCCATCGAACCTGCGCCTCTGTGGTATTTCGAGCCGTGGGTGTTAGGGCCTGTACGCTGTCCCCAACGTGCAACTGCACCGAGTGTTCCTTTACCTTTCGAAACGCCGCTGATGTCAACCTTGTCTCCGGCTTGGAACATGTCAGCTTTGATTTCGTTACCGACTTCGTACTTGTCCGCGTCCTCAAGCTTTAATTCCTTGAGAATCTTTTTCGGGGCTACCGTCGATTTGTCGAAGTGTCCCTTTGACGGCTTGTTAACGTGCTTAAGCTTGATATCGTCGAAGCCGACCTGCACGGCCGAATATCCGTCGTTCTCAACGGTTTTCTTCTGAACTACGACACACGGCCCGGCTTCGAGAACCGTAACCGGCACGAGTTGCCCGTTATTAACAAAAACTTGCGTCATGCCAAGTTTTTTGGCTACAATAGCCTTTTTCATCGAACTGCACCTCCTGATTTCTACAGCGGATTGCGAACTGCGAGTATCGCGCCGCAATCATTCTAGGAAATATAAGGTCTGAATAACTTACCTATATAACCTCTGTGGGATGTCATTACATAATCTTTAACGTTACGTCAACGCCTTCCGGTAAATCCAGATGCGTAAGCGCATCTACCGTTTTCGGCGTAGGCATCAAAATATCGACAAGTCTCTTGTGGGTTCTCATCTCGAACTGCTCTCTCGAATCCTTGTACTTATGAACAGCACGAAGAATCGTGATGACTTCCTTCTTAGTAGGAAGCGGAATGGGGCCGGAAACCTTGGCGCCCGTTCTCTTGGCGGTTTCGATAATTTGCTGAACCGATTGGTCGATCAACCTGTGATCGTAAGCCTTAAGACTTATTCTTATTCTTTGATTTGCCATAAAAAAAGTCCCTCCTTTTCGCACTTTTGAATAACTCGCCAAACGTTAATACGTCGGCGACCTAGCGCAACAGAAAGCGACCGCACACTTATCCGGGCGTGTCGTACTTGAAATGACACAATGCTTCTGAATCTGTTAAATAAAGAAGCAAACCCGCTATATTATGCAGTGACTATTGTCGCCCGGTTTTATAACTGGACATCGCTCCGCGGAAATTACCCGGACTTAACCGGCAACCTTCCACATCAACACTCTGAACGTCACAACGAGAAGCATTATATAATAGAAAAAAAAATTTTGCAAGATAATTTTCAGAAAAATTACCGAAAATTCCGACTTTATAATGAATTTGTTAAAGTTCTAATTAATCACCGCAAAATTTCTAGATATTGGTTGTCAAGCGGAATACCGGCGAAGGCAATTTTATATACATTTTTTCTTGTCGGCCATTCGAGAGATATTCCTGCATTTTTCATTGTTAAGGTGACATCGACGCCCATCGCTTCAGGAGAGGTTGTCGAATAGTAGCCCTCTTTGCGAAATAGTTCGTTGAAATCCGTGATGCGGTTTTTAAGCGATTTTTTTGCGGTGCCTTGCCAGTATAGAACGTTTAGTAGTTGAGCTTCTGTCCAATCCGGGTGTTTTAACCTCATCCTCTCGACATGTCCAGCCAAGTCAAACTTATAGTAAATGGCGTAAATTGGTTTGCTTGTATCGAATACTTGATCGAACATTGGAACATTTGGAGGACAGTCCTTCCTTTTCCCGTAATTTGGACAACCCTTCTTATGGTTTTTGTATTCAGCGGCACATAACCCGCGCGGGGAAGTGCATTTTTTTAAGCGATAAAGCTCGCAGTTAGGGCAGTCTTGTTTCCTGTTTGCTTTCATACATGCTGGGTGTACGATTATTGGGTTTACTTCGATGTAATACTCATTCACGATTTGTCTTCCTGTCT
>CAZJLW010000036.1:0-25169 GCA_964546895.1 uncultured Eubacteriales bacterium
ATGCGTCTGCTTTTTCCGATGAGAGGGTTAAGTGCACGGTATTTATGAGGGGGAAGAACAGGCTTGTTACCTACGTGAGGGTGGGTGGCAAGCCTGTTTTGTTTATTGTGCGATGTTAATGTATTTATTGTGTGGAAGAAAAGGTATATAATACCTGTGGGTGATAGATATGAAAAAACGTAGCTCATTAATTTTCGCAACCTTAGCGATTTTGACTTGTATTGTTATTTCAATTTCCGTATCAAGAATTATAACCGACAACCGCGCTTCAACCCAAAGCACACAACGGCACGAGGATTTCTACGACATGATGTCTAAGAAAGCCAGAACCAAAAAAATGAAAAGCGAGTTGGGGCTTTTGAGGGAAAGAAATCCGGGTGTAGAGTATAGATTAAGGGAAGCGAAAATGATAATCGGTGAGCTTCCGAAAAACAAGCGTAGGTTGACGCTTGATGAAGCAAGGAACATAGCAGAAAAATATAAGAATGATTACAATAGCATAATAGAGGAATTCAATAAAATATGCGGCGCTCCGGATGTTTTTGGTGGAAGTGGGATGAATTATGTCCGTTATTTTCTGGATGACATTGGGGATGAATATATTTTGTGTTTTTACGTTGGAACCGATGGCACCGGACTTTTTTATGAGCCGTTTTATTACTGGCTAAAAGAAACCACAGACGGCAACGTGAAAAGTTTTAATAGTGAACCTCTATACAAAATACCGGGTTTTACCCCGAAGCAAACAACAAAACCAAATACGTTAAATTAAAAAAACCTGTGCAATCCCTTGTGAAAATCGACGGGGTATGTGCTCTCAGCGTTTGCCGCTCATTAGTCTTTGGAATATATCGTAGATTACGGACGTAATCGCGTAGGACATAGGCATAAGGGTTGTTTCTATTTGGCGATAATACAGCAGGAGGTGCATAATGTATAGTCAACTTATATTATTTCACGGCTCACCGTGCGTTGTTGAAAAGCCTGAGCTTGCAAAGGGGAAGCTATACAACGATTATGGTCAAGGGTTCTACTGCACTGAAAGCCTTGAGCTTGCTAAGGAATGGGCATGTTCAGGCAGTGATGACGGATTTGCGAATAAATATAGCTTGAATACGGACGGTCTTTCTATTCTATCGCTGTCCGGCGGCGATTTCCATGTGCTAAACTGGTTGGCTGTTCTGATAACCAATCGTACGTTTAGGCTGTCAAATGACCTTGCTGTTGAGGCAAAAGAATACTTAACACATGTGTTTTTACCGGATATAAGCAAGTATGACATAATATGCGGTTATCGTGCCGACGATTCCTACTTTGCCTTTGCGAGTGCTTTTTTGATTGGAGCGCTTTCGCTTCGTCAGCTTGACAAGGCTATGTCTTTAGGTGAGCTTGGGGAACAGGTTGTACTCAAGTCGCAACGATCGTTTGATAGAATTCGGTTTTTAGAAGCTGAAAAAGCAGAAGCTTATATCTACTTTGCTAAAAGAGGTCTACGAGATGAAAATGCGAGGACTGCCTATAGAACGGAGCGTTCACGCAGCAGGGCTTCGGACGATGTGTATATGGTGGATATTTTAAGGGGGCAATGGAAAAATGACGACATACGCCTACGCGCAAACATATCTTGATGATGCGATGAATAATTTAGGCTATATGTTGGACTATGCTGTTTGCGACTGCGGGTATGACGCCGATGATTTTTTTGACTTATTTATCTCTTCGGGCATTGCTGTCGAGTTCGGCAGAGGAAACCCTAAATATATAGCAGGAATGTCAGGTCCGGAGCTTGTAAAAGAAGTAATCTATAAATTAAGCTTAAATTCGATAGAAGTACCGCCTTCTGACAATACAGATAAAAGCCCCGAATATTGGGTAGGCTGGGCGCTTGCATATTATCAGTGGTATTCCGGACTGGATTTTAAAGTGATTTGCGGCTGCGTTTCCGTTTCGGAGCTTTTGCGGTTGTATCCGACTTTGCACGAAGCGGACATCAGTAAATTTGTGGAGTTTGTTGACAGACGTTTGAAAAATAAATAGCTTAAACTAAAAACCGCCGCCTTCCCTTCCGGGAAGGCGGCGGCCTTTATTTAAAACTAGATCATTTCATCATTTCCAAACTACCAAACCCTTACGGCTTAGCCGTAGCACTCGGTGAAGCCGAAGGCGAAGCACTTGCCGAAGCTGCTGTAGTAGCAGCCGGGCTGTAAGTCGCAACCTGAGTTGCCGCGTCGAACGATACTCTTATACCCATTGCTTCGCCTAAAGCTCTGAACGGGATATAAACTCTGTCGTTCTTGTTCTCGGCTTTGACAGCGAGCTTATCGGGGCTGAGCATGGATATCTGCGAGCCGTTTATCGTCATTGTGCTGCTGTCGGTTGTGAACTGTACAACTCTGGACGGAGTTATGATTGTTACTGTCTTCTTAGCGTCGTCGTAGATGATCTGGTCGTCGTTTATGCCTAAAGCGTTAGCTACGAATCTTACCGGTACCATAGTGCTGTTGGAAGCCGGGGAGATATAAGCTGACGTGTTGCTCGGCATGTCGACTGTTTTGGAACCGACCATGTAGTACGATTCGCCAATCGGAACTTTAACTTCCTGGTTGATGATACCGGACTTGTCGTTCGCAGTAGATACTACGCGAGCGAAGTCAGCCTGGATACCAGGCGATGAGAACTGGTCACGTGCGCGGCCGAAGTTTTCACCGATTGCAGTACCCCAAACGAGGACTTTGTAGTTTCTGGTGTTGATGTTCGATTCCGGTACGGAACGATCAACCTTAACCTGTACGTTAGACAGAGTTATTGTTGAAGGCTTGCCGGTCTGGGACTCGTTCATTACTGTGAAGCCGATTGTTCCGCCGTTGTTCTGGCCTGCGCCGTACAGCGAGCTTGCATCTCTTGCGGCGTAGCCGTTAGTGATGGAGGTTACGCGGCTGATGTTAAGCAATCCGTTTGTAACCTTCGCTACCGTTTCAGGAGCGAACAGCAAATCAGTCGAAATCAGGTCTGTTACTGTTATAAGCACTTGTCTGTTACGTTTTAAGCCGGTGCGGCCCGTTGTCGGGTCAACCTGCTCTGTTATAGTGATGTTTGCTGCCGGCTGATACTGATAACCGATCTTAAGGTCTGCGATTGTGTCGACCGTAACCTTAACCGGGTCGATAGCCGTAGCGATCTTACAAGTCGGGTTGCCTGCGACGTTGATGTCGGTTGCGGAAGCCGTTGTGTTAACCGGGATAGTGCCGCGAGCCGTCAGTGTTACGTCACCGGGCTTGCCTGCCTCGATGCTTACCCAGCAGTCGAATACAAGCTTACCTCTGTTTGCGATGTTGGCCGTGTCAACGGTCAGGTTCGCGAACGTTAATTTGCCGCCGTCTATAATAACATTACCGTGTCTGATGCCGTCGTTCAGGTAAACGCCCTTGCCAGCGCCACTGCCTCCGGCTAACGTCGGATAATACTCCGTATTCGTCAGTAAAGCTTTGTCTACGATCTTGTCAGTTGATTCGTGGTTCATTTTTATTTTACGGAACTTGGCGTTAGGGGACAGTACCAAATCCGTGACTCTGCGAGCCCACCAAGCGTTAACCGCTTCCTCTTGGAATGTTACGGTCGCTGTTTTGTGTTCGTAGTCCTCGGCGTTAATCATGGCGTTAAGAATGTCGGTCGAGTTAGAGATTGTAGCGTCGAAGTCTCTGTCGTAGCGGCCTGTGAATAACGTCGGTATCGTACCGGAAGTCGTTAACGTCGATACCCAAGCGTTTCTGGTACCGGCTGTGAACGTCTGCGTCGTAACCATCTGTCTGGACGATACTGTAGTCGTGCCGGGTTCGAACTCGTAACCCTCTATAGTAACACCAATCGGGCCGTCCGGAGCTGTTTCGTCGGCGTAAAGCTTAAGGCCTTCGATATAAAGCGTACCGTACATTGTCGAAGCTCTTACGAGGTTGTAAATGTCGATTTCTACTATGCTCTGGTTAAGTCCCTGGCTGTAGTAGTAGCTGTCGGATCTGTAGGACATCTTGTAGTTGCCCTGCGGCAGCGTTGTCGTACCGAACGAAGCACCTATATAAGTCTTAAGAGTTGCCAGCTTCGGATCCGAGAAGTAGAAGCCTCTCGGCGCACGCAGTGTAATGCGTCCGTTCGAAAGCGAACCAAGTCTTAACTCGTCGATCTGAATTCTCGTGTTCGGGAAATCGTATCTGGACGTTACGGGGTCTTTTACCCACGTATTAGTTAAGCCAGTACCCGGAAGTCCGGAAGAACCTATATATAACGTTTGCGGTGTAATCGTCGAGAGGATACTGTCGATTTTAACCGTTACGTCGTTTTCAGCAGTCGATCTGATAACCATCGGGATAACAACTGCGTATCTTGTGGAACCGGGTGTGTTGATTAAGCCCTGCGTTACACCTTCTGGGAATGTTACGAT
This sequence comes from uncultured Eubacteriales bacterium, assembly GCA_964546895.1. Lineage (GTDB taxonomy): Bacteria > Bacillota > Clostridia > Lachnospirales > CAZJLW01 > CAZJLW01. The sequence goes on from CAZJLW010000036.1 coordinate 4,436, forward strand.
TGCTTCGCTTTCGCTGAAGCTCGAGATGCTCATCGTGTAAGGAGCTTCTCTGTAGTTCGTACCCATGTAAATGTAGTTAAGGCCTGTGTCTACTACCACGTTGTTCGCGATACCGCCGTTGTTACCGACACGGGTGTACGTGCCGTACGTCGTTCCGGCAGGCGTCCATACACCGCGCGATACGTCATACGTCGTTTTCAGGTCGTACTTTACCTGAGCCGTTATCGGTGTGCCTGTTGTGGCAGGATCCGTTACCGTTTCCGTCCTTACAAGCGCCGGTATACCTTCCGACGGAATACCCGTCTGGAATATGCCCGATACAGGCGTGCCGGTTGAGGAGTTCTTAGCAGGATTCGGAGCGTACTTGTTCGTTGAACCAGTATCTACGTTTCTGAAAAAGAACGTGCCGTTTGTAAGTGTTAATCTAAACTGTGAACCGGGTGTTATGTCGGTGTCCGGTACTATTACAAGGTCGGCGCCGGGTACTACCTGCTGTATGTCGGAGTTCGAATATACCGCTCTCGCGCCTACGCTGTCTACCCTTATGCCTGTGCCGTTATAGTTACCGCCCGCTCCCGTTCCCGGATATGGCGCTATTACGTAGTTAGTCGGTGTTGTTGCGAGCGTCGGCATGTTTATTGGACCTGCCCAAGGCGCTCCTACTATCGGCGCTGTCGCACCTTCGGGTACTACCACCGCGTGCCCTGCTATATCCAGGTTCGGTTTGAAAACCCTACCGAATGTCGGATCAGTCGTCGCCGCCCCCAACGTTACCTTTAATCCCGCGTCCGACGCAGCCGTGCCTATCGCTACGCCCGGTAACGGAGATGTGCTTGTGCTGTACCCAGTCGGTAAATAATGAGCCGTTCGTTCAGCCATTACAGTTAATTTCTGAACGTTGCCGGGGGTCGCGTAAAGGTAGTTGTTCGACCCAGCAAAAGCATTTACCGGCAGCATGGTTGTCGTTATTGCGGCCGCCAGTAACAAAGCTATTCTTTTCTTCATTTCTTTTCCTCCTTAAATTTTTAAATTGACAGTACGGGTTCTTACACAAAGTAATATAGCGCCACTAAGTCGTACCCATTTCAAAAGTACCATCAGTTTACAAAATTTCGTGCATAAAAGTTCTAAAGCGTTTTAAATTAATAGACACAGTTTTTGTTTTAAAAGCAACAAAAATTTGTTTTCTTGTCACTTCTGGTACTATTATTAGATAAAATTTAGAATTTATGCATTTTTTGTGGGCAATAAAAAAGCACCTCGTTAAGAGATGCTTCATTAAATAAGATGCTTCATTTAATGATTTGTCTTGATAAAGTTAGCCGCTATAATAAAGAAGAACCTTCAAATTTTTTCGCCATTTGCAATTTTCAAGAAAAGCTCAGCGACAATAGCGTTATTTTTTTTTTGCTGCGGCAATTTAAAAAATATTTCTTTAAATGTAGATGCATGATCACTTGCGGTTGTTATGTCATCGGAGAATAACACTTTAGCCTTGCTGCAACTTTCATCGTTATTTGCTGCAATTGACCAGCTATCTCCGCAACACCATAATGCTTCAATCGAGGCTATCTTGGTATAGTGTAGTATCACTTTATACCTGTTATCACGCAAAAGAAGCTCGGCAGTGTCCCTGAAATGTTGCAAATACCGCTCACGACTTACAGAAATAAGCTTGTTCGCTGATGCAGATAATGAATAATTTATTGTGGTGCTATATGATAACTTACTCATTATGTCTTCTAAGACATAATAAAAACCGCTTGGACTGTCTGCATGGGCATTTTCTATATGTGCACGAAACAGATGGTATCCCTCAAAAATTGAATCTATTTGCGCTTTGGATAGATTGTTGTCCGTTAAAATAGCAAGTAAAAGATCTTCACTCATAGTTACATGACTTAATGTTTTGCCTGCAAAATAATATTCACGGCTTCGCTTTACGGTGCTTCGCATTGCTTCAAGAATCTTGCGCATATCAGCTAACTTGTTTGTATTCAATATTTTTGATGATTCTGATTTTAGAAGCTCTACCGTTTTTTGGTTTGCCTTTGCATACATACTGTTGTTAAAAATAAAGCTGCACATCTGCTCATAGTTGTCATCAAGACAATATCCTGTAACAACCATTTTTTCGGGGATTAGATATAAATGTGTTGAATGCTTAGTCTTTAATCTAGAATGATGAATATAAATATCTACATTATCGTAAAAAGCGAGCTCAATGAATAAGTTTTGGGCTTCACTAAGTTTTGGATTGGATTCATTACTACTAAGTATAAATTCTAATTTGTGATTCATATTTAATAGCTTTTTAAGCTGTCGGTAAAAATCATGCAAGTACTTCATATCACGCAAGCGCGTCATATCGCTATCATACCATTCAAGTTGGTCGTAAGTGTAAATAATAATCGTTTGAGGTGTAGGCATTTGTTCGGCTTTTTCAAGTAAAATGGCGAGCGCTTTACGTCGACCGTCAATACCTTCTAAGGTGGAAAAGGTTGAAGTGTTTTCGTTCCTATGCACATTGGCCTCTATATGTTGCTTGCTTTCAAAATTAAGTATGTAGTTGCGAATGCATTTACTTAAATAACACTCATCTTTTGGGTCGTATTCTGGATAAACACTGGCAAAAAAATCCTCTAATAACTTTCCGCCAATAGTTTCATTTTTTTTAATCAAATACTCAGAGATACTCTTGAAATACGGAGCGTCTATCAGCAAGCTTCTTTTTCCTGTCCTCCATTTGCTAATTGATGACTTATCAATATTTATCGTATTTGACATATGAATTGCAGAGATGTTGAGTATTTCCATTAAGTGCCCAAAATTTGAAACTTGCTTTTTTGGCATTTTTTTACCTCCATTTCTCACAAAGTCATTTGTTCATGCGTTGTGTCGTGTTGAACAGTATACAATATGATTGGCAATTTGTAAACAACATAAAAGCCACTTTGAGGAAATTTCCGGCTTGTGAAATCTTATCGGCATCTATTGAAAATGTCTATTTGTATGATATAATGGAATAGTTTGGAGTGTACAGACTAAAAAACTATTTGTTTAGTCGCAATAATGTATACTCCCGAGGTAACTTATACATAACGTAGATTTTGAAGTGTTATAAAGGATATACCAGGCTTTGGTGATAGTATCAAGAAAGCAACAAGAGAAATTAACGGAAACTGCTCAGTTATGTTGGCAAATATTTTTGCCAACATTGGTCTACTGTTTTAAGGAAGAAGAATACGCATTTGAAAATCAAGATGATTCCGTAGCAAGGTATAGTACAAAATAAAAAATGGGGCTGAGAATTATGAAAAAAAGCATTAAGTTGGCAATTTTGTTACCGACTATTTTGATCTTGATTTTGGGAATAGTTGCGGAAATAGTCGTAATCAGTATGGAATCATCAAAGACGGTAACCGCCTTATCTGAAAGCATGATAGTCGAAACGGTAAACCATTATACCTACAACTTTAAATCAATAGGCGAAACCTCATATGGTGCGGTAAAAGCAATAGCACCTATTATTAGCGGCTTTTCGAACGGTGCAGGAACAAGAGAGCAGGCCGTTGAAGTCCTTGGAAAAGCTGTTCTTTCGAGCGAGGCTATTCTTGACATGTGGACTTGTTGGGAGCCAAATGCGTTTGACGGCAAAGATAAAGAGTATGTCAACGCCCCCTATCATGACGAAACAGGTAGGTTTATTCCTTGCGTTACTAAAAATGGAGATTCAACAGTAACAGAGGCTTTGATTGACTACTCTGATCCGGTGGCGGGAGTGTATTATCAGACGGCATTAAAATCAGGCAAGATTACGATAACAGACCCATTAATATACCCGCTCAACGGAAAAGATTACATAGTGTACTCTATAGCAATTCCTGTTTTTGATAAAAGCGGGAAAGCAATAGGCGTTGTCGGTGCTGACGTAGATGTTGCTGTTGCTGGCGAAAATATATCGTCAACAAAAATACTTGATGATGGATATATGTTTGTGCTTAGCCCCAACGGCTTGATTTCTTCTCATAAAAATAAAGATGTCGTACTTAAAAGTTACTTGGATTTTTGGATTAAACAATTTGATACCCAGCTTAAAAATTTAAGCTCCAACATAGGAATGTTTTCTGAAAGGGTTTATGCAAATGACTTGGGTATGGAAGTTATGTTTATTGCGCAAAGCGTTCAGATAGGCGATGCGGAACAGTTATGGACGGTTTGTGCTGTTATCCCTCAAAAAACCGTTGATGCTCCTGTTACTTCATTAACTATTCTGATAATAACGATTGGGTTAATACTAGTAGCCGTTGTTGGAACAACTATATTTTTCATTGTTAATAATAAAATAAAACCGATTTCACAAATAACCAAAATAGCGGAACAACTGGCTCATGGCGATTTAAATGTAAATATGAGTCTAAACATACATAAGGACAGTAAAGACGAGGTTGCAATGCTTGCTTCATCGTTTGTACGGCTCAAGGACACAATTCGTCTAATTACTGAAAAAATCAACGAGGTTTCGTTTGCTCTTAGAGCCGGCGACACCGATATGCGTATTGATAGCAGCCTGTTTAGCGGTGAATTTGCCGACACCACGAAAGCAATCAACAACATTGTTGACGATTATATCGAAGAAACAAATACCATTCTCAGCGCTTATGGTGAGTTCGGCAACGGTAATTTTAACGTTAATCTCAAAAAATTACCGGGCAAAAAAGCTGTTGCAAATGAGCAATTTGAAATTTTAAAGAATAACTTAAGATCTGTTAACGCGGCCGTTACTGGCCTTATTTCATCTGCCATTGACGGAAAAATTGACGAAAGGATTGACACGCGCCAGTATAGCGGTGATTGGGAAAAGCTTACTGATGGTTTGAATTTACTGCTGCAAGCAGTCAATGAACCTATTGATGAGGCGAACAAAGTGCTTGTGAAGCTATCAGCAGGGAACTTTGATGTAAATTTAAATAAAAATTTCAAGGGAAGTTTTGCTTTAATGATGAATTCCTTTGACAACATGGTAAACTCGATCGGCTCTTATATTAATGAGATTACGCAAATACTTGGCCATATTGCCAATAGCGATTTACAGGGGACTATTTCAAGAGAGTATGTCGGACAGTTTAACCTTATTAAAAGCTCTATTAACAACATTGGTCAGACTCTGAAAAATACAATTTCGGACATTCGCTCATCATCTGAAAGTGTTCTCGTAGGAGCAAAACAAATATCGGAAACCTCTATGGATTTGGCAAATGGTGCAACCACTCAGGCAAGCGCGGTGGAAGAACTAAGTGCTTCGATAGCCTTAATCAACGAGCAAATAATGAAAACAGCGGTAGATTCGCAATTAGCAAATGAAATTTCGCAAGATTCGATAGTTAGTGCTAAAGAAGGCAACAACGAAATGAAGCAAATGCTCATCTCAATGGACGAGATAAGAACAGCTTCCAATAACATTTCAAGCATCATAAAGGTTATTGACAATATTGCTTTCCAAACCAATCTGCTTGCGCTTAACGCCGCTGTTGAAGCAGCAAGAGCCGGAGAACACGGCAAAGGCTTTTCGGTTGTTGCAAGTGAGGTACGCACGCTTGCTGTAAGAAGCGCACAATCTGCCAAGGACACCGCTGTCTTGATAGAAGACGCTATTACAAAGATAAACAGCGGTACAACAAAAGCAAAGGCAACATCCGCATCGCTTGATAAAATTGTTGACAGTATATCTATTGTTTCCGAAACAATTGCTAAAATCAACAATGCAACGAAAGAGCAGAGTGTGAGTATCACGCAAATAACAGAAGGGATTAACCAAATTTCTAAGGTTGTTCAACGCAATTCTTCAACTTCTGAGGAGTCAGCAGCCGCCGCCGAGGAGTTAAATAGCATGGCAAGCGTATTAAACGAGCTTGTTGCAAAATTCAAGTTATAAATATGGAGGAGAGGTAAGTATGAAGAGCTTGAAAACAAAAATTATCCTTGCTGTTGCACTTTTTAGCGCAATATCGCTGTCAATTCTTGGTTTTTCGGTTATTAAGCTGATGGAGAACAACACACTAAAAACTTTAAATACCACAATGACTCAAACTGCAACGACTGCGGGTATGTATATGTCTGCAAGTATTGATAAATATATTGCTGTACTGGATGAGATTGCACAGCTGACTCGTTTAGTTTCCTCCGACTATAAAAATGAAGAAAAAGGCGAAATTATTTCCGCCAAAGCTACTAATTACGGATACGAATCAGGTTCGTACATAACAGTTGATGGTTTTGCGTATCCACAACAAGTAGATGTGTCCAATAGAGATTACTTTATAGCGGCGAAACAAGGCAAAACCTTTATTTCTGACCCCTTTTACAGTGATGCATATAAAAAAATGGTGATGGTTGCAGCCACTCCGGTTATGAAAAACAATCAAATTGATGCAGTCGTTACTTTTATTTTCGGAGCAGAATTTATATCGCAAATAACAGATGAGATTAAGGTTGGACAAAGCGGAACAACATTTGCTATAAACAAAGACGGATATAAAATTGCGCATAAAAACCGCCAACTGGTCAATGACAGGGATAACGATATTGAAAACGTAAAAACCAACGATAATCTTAAAGCGCTTGTTGCTCTTGAGAAGAAGATGATGGCAGGTGAAACCGGGTTCGGTGAATATGAATATAACGGAGTACGCAAGTTTATGTGTTATACACCTATCCATGATAGAAATGGTTGGTCTATAGCTGTTACTGTATTAAAAGATGAGTTTATGGCAAGCACACAAAATGCAATTTTTGTTGTTATAGGCTTGGTCTTGCTGGCGCTGATTATCGGTATATTAGTAGCGATTACGCTGGCAAACTCTGTTACAAAGCCAATTAAAGAGCTTGAGCTTTCCGCAAAAGAGATTGCAAATGGTAACCTTAATATAAATCTTTCAGCTAACAGAAAAGATGAAATCGGTAGTTTAATTGCGTCCTTTGTAGGGCTCCGGGATACTATAATCTTTCTAAACTCCGAAATAAAACACATCTTCAATGAGTATGTGGGCGGCGAAATAGAATCAAGGATAGATGAAACACAATTTAACGGTGCTTACAGAGAAACTGTAAGCTTTATCAATCTTATTCTAACGGGTGCTATAGCCGATACGTTACTTATTCTCGATGGCTTTGGTGAGATTGGAAAAGGCAATTTCAATGTTGTATTGCAAAAATTACCGGGTAAAAAAATAATTGCAAATAATATCTTTGATTCGATCAAGGATAATTTGAAAGTGTTGAACAATGATGTTATGAACCTAATTCAGTCTGCACTTGAGGGAAATCTGCAAGCACGAGTGAATACAGAAATTTACAAGGGGGATTGGAAGAAGCTGACAGAAGGTCTTAATAGCTTAGTACATGCCGTGGATAAACCTATAGAAGAAGCAAGTATCCTTCTTGCTGAGTTGTCGCAAGGTAATTTTAATGTAACAGTAAAGGGCAATTACAAAGGAAGCTTCCATAAAATGATGAAATCCTTTGAAAAGATGATTAATGACACCAACTCTTACATAAGCGAAATTTCAAGTATCCTACAAACTATATCTTCAGGTGATTTGCAAAACCGTATTACGCGAGAATACGTAGGACAGTACAGCATCGTCAGGGATTCAATAAACGATATAGTGGCTCAATTAAGGGAAACAATGGTGGAAATCCGAACATCCGCGGATAATGTACTTTTGGGTGCAAAACAGATTTCGGAAACATCAATGGATTTGGCAAACGGTTCAAGTTCACAAGCATCGTCTGTAGAGGAGCTAAATGCTTCTATTGCTGTTATATATCAGCAAATACAACAAACGGCACATAAAACACAGGAGGCTAATGAATACTCGAAACGTTCCATACAGAGTGCCAATGACGGAAATGGCGAGATGATTCAAATGCTTCGTTCTATGGAGGAGATTGAGGAAGCATCAAGAAACATATCGAAAATTATAAAGGTAATTGATGACATAGCTTTCCAAACTAATCTCTTGGCATTAAATGCCGCTGTTGAAGCCGCTCGTGCCGGACAAATGGGAAAGGGCTTTGCTGTTGTGGCTGAGGAGGTACGTTCTCTTGCAGGCAGAAGCTCTCAAGCCGCAAAGGACACCTCGGTTCTGATTGAAGATACCATAAACAAAATACATGGAGGAACAGAGATTGCGCGGAGTACAGCTGAATCCCTAACAAAAATCGTTTCAGAAGCTGATACTGTTTCAAGAATTGTTAATGATGTATTTATTGCCGCAAAACAGCAAGCTGATGGTATTTCACAAATAACGACAGGAATAAATCAAATATCCGAGGTTGTTCAGAGTAATTCATCTACATCCGAAGAATCTGCGGCAGCTGCCGAGGAGCTTAACAGTCAATCTGAGATACTTGCTCAAATGGTGGCTAAGTTTCGAGTTTAATAAAAGGTTTTTCTTATATGGATAAAAAAATCGAAGCTACATAATAGTAGCTTCGATTTTTTTTATAGCAACATGAATACAGGTTCTAAGGTCTTTAATTATTAAATATCAAAATACTTTTTCATAACGCTGTCGTATTCCTCGGGCGTCACGCTGCTTCGCCACTCCGCAAGCATTTTCTCGTCGAGAGCCTTAGCTTTTCTATCGACGGCTTCGTAATCAACGGCCGCTCTTAACAGCGCTTCCATTTCGTTTCGCTTTTGCGGATTTTTGTCGGCGAGGTTGTTTATCTCGTCCGGATCGGCGTCCAAGTCGAAAAGCTGCGGCTCGTATCCGACGTACACGACGTACTTCCAGCTGCCGCTGCGTATCATAAACACGCCCGTGTCCATGAAATTCGAATGGTACTGCGAAAGCACGCAGTCGGGCAGAGCATTTTCCGCGCCTGATGCGCCCGCAGCCGCGTGGAACAGCGACGTGCCTTCAAGACCGTAGCACGGCGCGATCGATGCCATGTCCGCAATAGTCGGGTATAAGTCTATAAGCGAAACCGGCTTATTTACCGCGACGCCTTTTTTCACGCCCGGCCCCGCTACTATAAACGGTACGCGCGCAGAAGCCTCGTACATAGAATTTTTGAGCCAGAGGCTGTGTTCCATACTCATTTCGCCGTGGTCGCTTGTGAATATAACAAATGTGTTATCGGCAAGCCCAGCTTTTTCGAGCGCGTCGATAATCGTACCGGCCATCGCGTCGACTTCGGCCACCATCGCGTAATAATACCGGCGTATGTCTAATATTTCGTCGTCGGTCAGGTTGAGCGAGCTTTTCTGTTCGGCCGACAATCGTATGCATGGGTGCAGTTCTTTTTCGACAGGCGGCAACGTTACGGTAGCGGCGTCGATTTTGTCCAGCCACTGCTTGGTAGTTTTGAACTGTGGGTGAGGCGCATTGATTCCGCAGTACAGCAGAAACGGTCTGTCTTTCGCCGCGTTGTTTATAAACTCGACAGACTTGTATGTTGAGTCCCAGTCTACCTTATGCGCTGTCTCGCCGTCATTTAACGAAGTGCGCGGCCCTTCGTTATAGTATTTAAGGCCTGTGCCTCTCGCCCATGCGTGTATTCTGTTACCGAATGTGTGATGCCCCGATAGGTAATCTGTCTTGCCGTAGGTTTGGGTGACGTAGCCGTTCTCGGCGAACTCGCTCAGAAACGTCGGTTCCGTTTCGGATATGCCCTTGAAGTTGTTCCAACCTTCAATCGTATGTACGTGCTTGCCGCTGAACATGCTTGCGCGCGACGGTACACACTGCGGCGAGTTGGTGTACATGTTGCGAAAAATCGCGCCGTTTGCGCAGAGCCGGTCGAGGTTCGGCGTATACGCGCTGCCGTGGTTCATGCAGCCCATGACGCGCCCGTCCATGCTGTCGCATTGGATGATAACAATATTAGGCTTGCTCATTAGGAATTCCCCCTGTATTGAAAGTCATGGCTTATTTTAGCATTTTCTTTGAAACGCGCAAATAAGTTTTCCGGAAGGCGCAGCATGTCGTTTGTTGATTGCATGTGCGCAGATAATTTTTTGATAAGCGCCGTCGCAATTTCGTCGTACTCGTTGCTGAGGGCGAGGTTGTTCATTTCGAGCCGGTCGTTTCTGACGTTGTACAACTCGACGAAGGATTCGTCCTTGAACATATCCACGATGAGCTTGTAGTCGCCGCTCACGACGCAGCGCTGAAAGTTACCGCGCGAGCCGTTGCCGTCGTATTGAATGAACACGTCTCGCGGCACAGCGTGGTCTTCGACTTCTGCCGTGCCATTGATATACGGCATGAGCGATATGCCGGACATGCCTTGCGGTGCAGGCAGATTGAGATAATCCATAAGCGTCGGGAATACGTCTACCGCGCTTACGTTTTCGCCGACGGTGCTGCATACGGGAGCGTAATCCGACGGAAACTTAAACGCAAGCGGCGTCCTGACGGCTTCCTCATACATGCACATCTTTTGGAACAAGCAGTGCGCCCCGAGCATTTCGCCGTGATCCGACGTAAACACGATAAGCGTATCATCGTATATTCCGGCTTCCTTAAGCTTCGCAATTACCCTGCCGATACAGTCGTCCAGCAGTGCCGTGAGCCCGCAGTACACGCGGAAGCTTTCGCGCCACTCATCCATCGAATAATGACTGCCCAGTACGCCGGGGGTGTTGTACATTTGCAGCGGTGACTGGCCGTAGCTCCACACGCCCGTATTTTCGGGCAGCTCGACATCTTTCACGAGGGAATACCAAGGCTCGGGGATATCGAACGGCGGGTGCGGCGCTAGGAACATCGCGTTTAAAAACAGCGGCTTGGACGTGTCGCGGTTATCGATAGCGTGTAGACAACCCTCCGCGTAGAATCCGTCGGGGTAATCTTCTATTCCGTACGGATAACAGCCTGTGTGCGCCGTCGAATAATTCTTTACAGCCGTGCGCGTTATGTCCCCGTACGCAACCTCCGGCACAATTCCGCGATATGCCGCTCCGCCGGGAAGCCGTTTGCCGCTTTCGGCCATCATGGCTTTGTAATCTGCGTCCGTGTGCGTGAACCGCACAGCCTCAGGGAAGCCGTCGCCCGTCTTAAAATGCCGCTTGCCGACGTGCCACACGTCCCACTCCCCGACAAGCTCCGTCAGCATGTTCGGAGTACCCGCCTTTACATGTGCGTAACACTCCTCCTCTTTAATAAAGCCGTTAATAATCGAGCCGGTTACGTTCGGATACTTCCCCGTAAAAAAAGAACCTCTGGCGGGAACGCACAGAGGTGAGGCGCAGCGCGCCCCGGCGAATACGACACTTTCGCCGAGCAGCTTCGCGACGTTCGGCATATACGCCCCGCCGGTGAGATCATAGCGGAGTTGATCCGCCATGATGATTACGATATGTTTTTTTTTCATTTTATTTTTAACTCCTTATTTTTAGCTCCTCCATGAGCGCCAACGCGAAGAACGCGCTCGTATAGACACATGCGATCTCGAACCACGGACGGTAAACTATGGCCGACTGCGGCGAATAGCTCGGCACCGAGCCGTGAATACGCTTGTCGTCGCTGCGTCGCTGATTGTTCATGCACCAGAGCAGCGCCTTACGCCCGGTGTTGAGATGACACGCGTCACCCGTAAAGCCGTACAGCTTATAAAACAGCAACGCCCAAAGCGCAGTACCCTTTTCGCCGATGCCGACGGCCTCGCGCGGCTCGTTAAAGCAGAAATTCCACGCGCCGTCCGGCTGCTGCGCCGCCATGAGATGCTCGGCCATTACGACAGCCTTTTGCAGATACTTGTCGGTCTTGTGCTTGAGCGTGTTGTGAGCGGCGAGCAGCCCCTCCATCGACCAGCCAAGCCCGCGCGTCATATAAATCGTCGGGTCGGCGCTTCCGTTCTGATAACACGCGCGTTCCCACAGGCCGTCTGGACGCTCGAACCGCGCGATGTGATTATCTATGTACCGCTCGCAGAGCTGCGCATATTTTTCATCGCCCGTCACACGGTACAGCGCGTCGAATGCTTCCGTGCCGAAGCCGGACTCGTCCAGAGTATGCTCTGTCCACTTGTTTTCCTCGGACATGAAATCCTGCGGCGGTACTCCGTATTGCGCGAGCAGCCGCTCGACCGTCGCGGCGTGAAGCTGCCCCGCCGACAAGAATTCCGCGCGCCCAGTTTTTTCATAAAGCGGTATCCACGCCCAGCCGCACAGGAAGCCCCCGTCCGATACGGAGCACAGCCTTTCGCGCGTGCCGCCGTCGATTGTCACGTTCGGGTTAAAGCGCGACGTGCTTACGCCGTCGGCAATGTGTCCCTCGTTGAATATTCTGAACTTCAGGCTGGTTTGCCCGGCGCGAAGCGCCGTTTCCTCCAGCTCATCTTTGCCGTATACCTCTGCGATTTCCGGTATGTCGCTCGCGTCGGACAAGCTTTTTATTACAGGCCCGTAGCCCCAAGGCCAGCACGGGTTACGATATGTACCGCCGTCCAAGTCGTAGAACAGGTTGAACCCGCCACGGAACGGGCCGTTTACGCTTAAATCCTTACACGACAGCATGAAGCTTACGGACGCGTTCAGCGCGTTCATAACAGAATCTCGCGTTATGCTGTTGACGGTGAATACTTCCTTTTTTTCGGCAGGTGCGTCAACGCGTACGCTGCCGATTTTTATGTAGCCGCCGTCCGCAGCACAGTACGCTTCGATTTCTCCGCTCCAGCGATCTGTCAGCAGCCCGAACTCAATCGTCATCGTCTTCGATACAAGCAGCGGGTTAGGGAAATATTTTACGACGGAGAATGACTCGAGCCGGTTTCTTTTGTCCGGAATATAAAGAATGTTCTCCCAGTTTAAAAGCCTGTCGGCCGGTATTTCGTTCACGGCTGAAAGCTCTGCCTTCTTCGGCCACAGATGTGAGTTAAACGCGTAGCCGCTATCCATACTGCCGCTGCACTCATCGCCCAGCGCGAAGCGCATTTCGGCGCGAGTGTTCGGCGTTACCTCCACATCGACAACAGGAAGCCATTCTGTACTCGGCAAACCGTCGTCTGCTGCGTTCTGACACGGGTTGTGCCGGGAGACGTCGCTCATGTTCACGACGGGGTTGTTGCGGTCGCTTTTGATCACGAGCTTCAGCTCTTTGCTGCAAACCGGAAGGCTGATGTTCAGCACGACCGTTTTGTCTTGAACCGCTATTGTCATATTTTCACTCATGTTTTCACTTTCCCCTTTCCATTTCGCGGTAGATGCCGGGCGTTACGCCCTTGTATTTCTTGAAAATCCGTATAAGCGAATGTGAGCTGCCGAATCCGCAGCTGTTTGCTATATCCTCAAGCGTCAGCGCGGGGTTTTTCAGCTTCTCGGACGCGTAGCGGATACGCACCTGATTAATGTAATCCAGCGGCGTAAGCTCCGTGTTTTCCTTGAAAATTTTTGCGATCGACGTAGTGCTTATCAAGAAAAACCGGGCAAGCGACGTGATGTTCAGATCCGGATTCATGTAGTTCTCTTCTATATACAGTGATATGCGCAGAAACTGTTCTTTTTTCTGGTTCTCCTTATTTAAAGCCGAGAAAGCGCATATCTCGCCTATTATCGCTTCTATCTCTACCTGTATCTGCTCCAGCGTGACGTACTGCGTGCCGATGTTTCCGATGCGCTCCCGCAGATTAAGCGACGTGAGCAGACCGTTGTCCATTCTTGTTTGCGACAGCGCTTTTATAATCGTCCCGGCTATGTCAAAAAACATACACTTTGCTATGGCGGTGGATAACATGCCGCTGCTTATGTTGTTGTGTATGACCTCGCGCACAAGCGCGATGGACTGTTCACTGTCGCCGTTTTTGATATGGTTTATGAGCATTTCTTCCGTCTGCACGCCGTAGTCGTAAAATACGGATATATCCTTTAAGCCGTGCGAGTCTATGACCGTGTTGTTACCGACTATAATCCTCGTGCCGAGCGCTTCCTTCGCGCGCAGATACGAGTAGTGCAGTTGATCCGGCTCAGCGCAGACCGTGCCAAGCGCGGCCGACAGCTCGATATACATCTTCTCGTTGAAAAAGCCGTGCATGAGCGTAAGTGCGCGCAGTATATCGTCGTGTCCGCGCTGCGTGTCGGCGTCGTCGCAGACGATTACTACGGCTATGCAGTTGTCGATTTCGAGCGCGTGAGTCCGCGCGAACGACCCGAAAAAGTCCTGCGCGCAGTTCTCGACTATAAACGAAAGCAGCTGATTGCGCACATGCTCCGACAGCAGCTTGTCGTCTTCGAAAAACTTAGTCGTGTTTTCAAGCGCTATCAGTATTACGGCGAAGCAGTTTTTTTCGTACGCCTTCTTATCGAACAGCGTCTCTGCCGGTTCGCCGTTAAGCAGCAAGTACCAGCTGTACCTGTTCGAAAACGATTGCCGATCGGCCAACGACTGCTCGGCCTTTTTACGAAGCTCGACAGATACGTTAAACGCCTCGGCAAGCAGCGTATATTCGTTCAGCCGAGCTTCGTCGGGCTGGACGGGCAGGTAATCCGACACTTTTTTCATAAGCTCGCGTACGGGGCTGTAGTTGCGTTTTGTAAAAAATATTACGCCCGCTATGCCGAGTATGAAGCACATAACAGTCGTTACATAAAAAAAGTCCCGCGCGTAATATATGTCTCCAAAAATATTGTGAAAGCTTTCAAGTATTATATAGTTGCAGTCTATTGCTTTGGATTCCAGACTGCTGGCGTAGAGCTTTACGCCGTCCAGTTCTATTATCCGGCTGCCGTTAAAATTTACGAGTGTAGAATAATCCACGCCCGAAACACCGCTGTTTGATATCGTGAACACATTCGCGTTGTTGTCTATTATAAACACGCCGCGGCTTGACTGCCCGCTTGCCGCACCTACCCGGTCCCGTATGAGCTTCATTTTCAGGAAAATAACCATCGCGCCGTTTTTTTCGGAGCGGTTAATGAACGGGAACGGCCTTACGTAAACGAGCTGCCCGCCGATGTCGTAGAACGCGTTCGTGTCCAGGCTGTTTATGTACTCCCACTGCTCCGCCGACACGAAATGGTTCTTGTTCAGCATATCGGGCGCTACGTCCGGCGAGTAAGCGGCGCGTGAGGATATCACGTAGCCGCTGTTTTTTAAGTAAAGCACGATATCTTCCAAATAATAGCTAGAGCCTACGTATTTCTTCAGCTCGGCGACCTCCTGATAAATCAGGTAGTGGTCGCTCTCGCTCAAATCCGCGGGGATATTAAGCAGGTAGTTAAGCTCGTTGGAAATACCTATCTGCGCGGAAATACTCATCATGCCGTTAATCATCTCGTCCGTCGAATCGCGAAGCTGGGTAAGCGTCGCGATGTTCATGTCGTTTATTTTTTTGGACGTGATGGCGTACGAGCGCATGAAGCCAAGCACCGACAGTATTATCGGTACTACGAGTATGAGCGTGTATGATATAAGCCACGAGGCTATTACTTTTTTACGAAACGGTGTTTTTGGCATATTTTATTATCCCTTGACGGCGCCGACCATAAGCCCCTTAATAAAGTATCGTTGTAAAAACGGGTATACGCACACGATAGGAAGCGTTACGACGATAATAGTCGCGTACTGTATCGTATGCCCGACATCAACAACATCGCTGAGCGATACGTCCATCGTCATCGACGACGTATTACTAAGCAGCAGTATCTCACGCAGAATCATCTGCACGGGGTACAGGTTACGGCTGCGCAGATAAACAAGCGCCGGAAACCACGAGTTCCAGTGGCTGACCCCGTAATATAATACCATTGTCGCAAGAATAGGTAACGACAGCGGCAGTACAATTTTAAACAATACAGATATATCGTTGGCGCCGTCGATTTTTGCGGACTCGATAAGGCTTGGTGGAATCGACATAAAGTATGAGCGCATAATCATCATATTATACGTGCTGATAACTGACGGAATAATGAGCGCAAAACGGTTGTCCAGAAGGTTAAGCGTTTTCACGACGAGAAACAGCGGAATCAGTCCGCCGCTAAAGAGCATCGTAAACACGGCGAACTTCGTGAAAGCCTTATTCAGCACAAGCCCTTGGAGCGACAGCACATACGCGCCCAGCGACGACATGAAAATATTAAAGAACGTGCCGACAACAACATAAAAAATCGTATTGCCGTAGCTCGAGAGTATCAGCGGGTTCTGAAAAACCTTTTTGTAAGCCTCGACGCTGAAGCCCAGCGGATAAAACATCGGCCCCGTATGCCGCGCGAACGTCGACGGATCGCTTATCGACGACACAAGCACGTAATACATGGGGTACAGACAAATAAATATTACAAACAACATAAGCATTGTATTAAAAAAAACAAACACCATACGGGATTTGCTTTCTCTCATGGCATAATTCATTCCTCTCGTTAAGAAGGTTCGCGGTGTTGCGAGTTTACCATAGGCTTGTCTCGTTGACCTTGGCGCTGATTCTGTTGACGGTTACTATGAGTATCAGGTTGATGATTGAGTTAAACAAGCCGACTGCCGTGCTGTAGCCGTAGTTGAACTCGATCAGGCCTTTGCGGTAAACGAACGTCGATATAACATCGGCGGTTTCGTATGTAAGGGGATTGTAGAGCAGCATTATTTTTTCGAAGCCGATGTTCATAATCTGTCCCATACGCAGAATGAACAGCGTGACTATAGTAGGCATTATGCCCGGTATCGTTACCGAAATCGTTTGGCGAAGCCGTCCGGCTCCGTCGATCTTCGCGGCCTCGTACAGCTCCGTGTCTACGTTCGCAAGCGCCGCCAAGTACAGAATAGTACCCCAACCGGCCTGCTGCCATATATCCGTCGTAACATAAATACCGCGAAACAGCGACGGCAGATTCAGAAGATTACCGGCGTTTAAACCGAACAGCGTATTGATAAGCCCGTCACGCGAGCAGAAATCCATAATCATGCCGCAAACTACGACGGTGGAAATAAAGTGCGGAAGGTAGCTGCATGTCTGGACGAAGCGTTTAAATTTGTTGCTTTTTATTTCGTTGATAAGCAGTGCAAGAAAAATCGGCACAGGGAAGCCGAACACGATAGAGTACAGGCTTGTTAAAAGCGTGTTGCGAATAATGCGGTACGCGTAATCGCTCGTAAAGAACTGCTGAAAATTAAGCAGCCCAACGAGCGGCGACTTCAAAATACCAAGCCCCGGCGAGTAGCTTTTAAACGCAAGAATAACGCCGAACATCGGTATGTAATGAAATACGACGTAGTACAGCAAAACAGGGATAAACAGCATGTAGGCGTATTTATTAAATTTTATATCCGTAATGATATCCGACAATGATGTTTTCAAAGCGGTAACACAACCTTTTATATTAGATTTATAGTGGCTTAACAGTTGCTTTACAAAAACACGAGGAACGTATCGTCAAATACATTCCTCGTGAGTGAAGTTCGCAGCGGTAATTATTTCTTAGACGAAAAAGCGTCGTATGACTTTTGCATAATAGCTACTGCATCGTCAATCTTTTTGTTTTGCAGGTTCTTAACAAACGCGTCGAACTTGTCAAGCGGCTCCTGACCCATGACGAATTTTAAGAACATCTCGTCTACATAAGTCGTGACCTCGTTCATAATAGTCGAATACTTCGAGCTGTCGGCCGACGACGGTGTTACAGCGAGAGGAATGTTCTGGCTGAACGTATTGGACGAACTCCATCTGTCGAGCGCTATGTTGATTTCCGGATCATAAGCGTTCATCTGCTGTACGAAGCCCACTTCTGTTACGCCCCATACTCCGCCTTCCGCCGCCATTGTAAACTTGCCAAGCATCGCGATAGGTGCCATTTCTTTTGCGTTCATTATTTTGTCCGTGTATGTCGGCTTGTTGTTTACCATTGTATATGACTCGCCTTCAAGTCCGAAGCTTATAAGCTTGTGTCCCTCTTCGCCAAACGCGTAGTCAATGAACTCCATGCATTTTTGCGTATTCTTTGCGGTCGAACTTATTGCCGCGGCGCTCTTTGCTTTGTCGTTGGCTTTGCCGACGTTAACCTTCTCGCCTTTTTTTAGCGACGGGTACGGTATGCCGCCCATTGTGGCGTTCGCGTTAGTTTTGCGCAGCTCGGCTGTCCATGCGGCAAGGCCGCTCTTTGTAGGAGCGTATGCGATACCGGCTTGACCGTTTAGAATTTTCGTGTTACGTGTCTTGTCGTCCATCGAGGCGAAATCCTGATCGATAAGCCCTTCGGAGTACCATTTGCGTAACAGCGTGAGGTATTCCTTATAACCCGGTTCGGACGGGCCGTATTTTACGACGCCGTCGACCTGATGAAACTTAGTCGATACGTTGTAAGCGCCCGTGAAGCAGTCGCTGTCCTTATAATGCGCTACGGTATACACAAGTGGCGAAGCCGCGCCTTTCTTTTCCTTAAAGGCTTTGAGCATTGCGTACCACTCGTCGATTGTTTCGGGTATTTCCATCTTTAAATCCTTAAGCCAGTCAAGTCTTGCGTTAGGCCCCCACGCAACCTGCTGTGACGGCACGTCGTAAATAAGCGGCGCCGCAAAAATCTGCCCGCTCTGCGTCGAAACGTACTTTACGGCAGTCGGGAAACGCTCAAATTCCTTTTGGATGTTCGGTGCGTTCTTTTTAATAAGGTCGTCCAGCGGAATAATGATTTTGTCGTTGACGGCTTTTGCGGGGCCGCCCGGATAGCCGATCCAGTCGTATACAAAAATATCCGGATACTTGCCGGATGCCAGTATGAGATTGAACTGCTCCTTTTCTTGACCGACCGGCGGCGTCATGAACGTTATCTTCGTGTTTGTGCGCTTCTCGTATTCTTTCCAGAAGGGCAGCTCTTCGTTGCCTTTGATGTACTGCTGCAATGAAGCATACAAAGGCTTGTACAGAGTTATCGCCGTAGGCTCGGCAGGCTTCGCGGCCATGACCTCGTGCTTGGTTAAGCCAATGCCGGGCAGGGCTAGTGCCATCGCGAGCGCCGTACACAAAACAGATTTTACTGCTTGTTTCATAATATCATCCCCAATTCATGAATTTGTAGTTACGATAAAATTTTCAGCCTTTTCATGAAATTTGTATATAGATATTTTGATAACTCATGTATGAAAGCGGTTTTAGTATATATACATTTTTAAAAGCTATGTACAAATTCTACACAGCGGTATGCAAACCCCCGCCCGAAATACCGTTTCCAGCGGGAAAATATCAAGCTCGCCGCCGTGACGCTCCACTATCTCCCGAACAGAACGAAGCCCTATGCCAAACCTAAGCCGCCCGTCGTTAGCTTTACGTGACAGTAGCTGCCCCCCTTGCATTCGGACTATACCGTCGTAGCTGTTTTCTACCAATAAAAATAAAGACGCCCCGTTTATCACACTGCTGACAACGATATTGCGTCTTCCGTGCGTCTGCCGCCCGCAGGCGTCCAACGCGTTTTCGAGTAAATTGCCAAGCACCGTGCATAGCTCGACATCGGTAAGCGGTAATTTTTCCGGCAACACAAGCCTCACCGTCATCTCAATGCCTTGCTTCATAGCCGCGCAATAATAATAACCCAAAAGCGCGTCGGCTGCCGCGTTCTCGCAAAATGATACGCCGTGCGTATAATCATCCGAATCAATGAGCTGCTCAACCATTCCCAAATACTCCCTAACAGACCGGTTGCCGGACTCCTGCGCTAAACCGTCTATGGTACGCAAGTGCTGGCGGAAGTCATGTACAAGCCTTCGGTTTTCCTCGGCTTTTTCGGCAAGCCTGCCGGAGTATTCCAGCTGCATGGTAAGCTGCCGCGATACATGCCTGTGTTCCTCGGTTAAGGCAAGTCCCGCGGTGTAAGCGTCCGCAAAATTACGCCATAAGCTGTAACCGACGGCCGTAACCAGCACAATGCTTCCGATTTCGGGGAACCAGCCGCCGATAACAGGCTCGTAGAACGGCAGAAATCTGTCCCAGACAAACGCCGCGGCATAAACAAGCGCGGCACAGAATAACGCCCACCCCTGTTCCGGCTTTGTTTTCAAACCGGTTGCGGAGGTATGCAGTAAATACAGCGCCGTTGCCGCCTTAAAAATAAAAACCAAAACAGAAAAACCAAACATCACCGCCACGGTCAGATGAGGTGACACCAGTCCGTAAATGAGCGCGGCGGCGCATACCGACACAGCCGCTCCGGTGCTTACTAACCGCGTCGTTCTCTGCATATCGCAAAGGCGGTTATGCAAAATAACAACCAACAGCGTAACGGCATAGCCGCAAAAAAGCTCCAGCGCATACCAAGGAAAAACCGGCAAAACAAACGCAGAATGAATAATGGGATACGAAATATAACCGCAGACGGCAAGGCACAGAAGCGTAAAGAGCAGGGCATTCCGCTCCTTCATACGCAGCCCGAGAAAGAGCGCGCATAGCGCTGCGATTACCGCAACCGAAAGCGCGGCGACACGCAGCCAAAGCCGTAAATCACGGGCGGCGTTAACGGCTTCAGGCGTGCCGAACGCGGGGGGATAAACAAGCCCGCTGTAGAAATGCGAATAATCGCTGACGGCGAGCAATACGGACGTTCTGCCGGAGGACTCGAAGGTAACGACACGGCTTGCCGTCCGTGGGGTATAGTAAGCTGTGTCGGGATTTCCCATCGTAAGCACCGGCTCACCGTTTATGTATAGCCGATAAGCCGAAAAAATTTCCGGTAACTCCAGCGCGTATGTACGCACGGTATGCGGGAGTTGCAGCTCCATCGCATAACTTGCGCTGCCGTGGGGAT
>CAZJLW010000037.1:0-21344 GCA_964546895.1 uncultured Eubacteriales bacterium
CCTTCCCCTTATCCTTCCCCCTCTCCCGATACTGACTAGGCGTAACCCCCTCAATATTTTTAAAATACCGAATAAAATTCTGCGTATTATTATAATTCAGCCGCTCCGATATCTCCGATATTTTCATATCCGTCTCCGAAAGCATACGCTTCGCCTCATTCAGCCTATACGTAAGCATATAATCCTTAAAACTCACCCCGGTTTCCTTCCTGAATATTCGACTGACATAACTTGGATTATAATGCAGCCGATAAGCGCATTCCTCCAGCGTCAAATTAGTATCATATTCCTTCTCAATAAACTCCAGCACCCTATCCGAAATACTCTTACTCTGCGTACTATTCTTAATCTCGACAAGCCCAATAAGCGGATCAATCAGCGTAGCCGTAATCCAGCGCTCGGAGTCCTTAGTCGATTTCAGTGACAGTAGCTTCGTATAAAAAGCCGTCTCATCGGGCAGTATACTTTCCGGCGGAAAACCATTGTTCTGCATGTACTCAATAATACTGATAACAAACCGTATAACCGAAATCCGGTACGTCTGTAAGCTAAGCGGCTCTTCGAAAGCCTTTTGGATAAACGCCGACACGAGCGCGTGCGAGCCGTCGTAGTCGGCGGCGCGTATCTTATCGAGCAGCTCGTCGACGATGTGCGCCGGGAAAATATGCCGCAAATGCCGCTGCGGGTAGATATTCGAAATATCTATGACAGCGCCCGTACCCGTTACCGTCCGGTAGTTAAGCGCGTCGAGCGCCTCGGCGTAAGACTTGCAAGAATCCGTCGGCTTTAGGAAAACGTTCGAGAATCCAATATTTATCCGTATCCCAAGTATCTTCGTGACGTTATCCATTATAAGATTTGTCAACTCATAAAAATGCTCCTTGGACGTGTACATATTTTCAGCTGCACAACCGCACAGTATGACGTGGTCGTCGCTAATAATAACAGAATTAAGCAGCTCATCCGGAGGGATAAGCTCGACGGCTATATTATTAATCGCAAACATCGCGACCTCTTTGTCATAATCATTAAAGTACGAACCAGAAAGCGAATCCATACGTATTACAAAAACGCAGTGCCAGTTCCACGACGGCTTAAACCCGATAAACTCCGCGCGCTTTAGCACCTCGTCGTCGCTTAAGCGGTTGAGAAACAGCCGGTGCGTGTAAAGCTCGCGCAGTTCGTTCGACTGCTCGTTAATGACTTTCTGCATTCTCTCGCCGGAATCCAGATACTTCCGCAGGTTCGCATTAATCTGCCGGAACTCGTCCTTCTCCACCGAACCCGTCGCGCCGCCGCCAAAACTATCAGCCACGAACTCTTGCAAAGTCTGTATTGGCTTATAGAGCTTCTTAGCGCCAAGCGCCGACACAACCACTATAAAAACCATGACAACCGCGCCGACGATTATCGTAAACACCGCGATTCTTCTAGACTGTGCGTTAAAGCTTACCATGTTAACAACATTCAAATAATACCAGTCATTATAATCCGAGCGTATGTACGATATATCGTAGCGTCCATTGTTTATTCGAAACCTGCCTGATGGCTTCTCAGCGCCTTGCAGGTTTTTTGTTATTTCCTCGTACAGGCCGGGTTCCCTGCTTAGTATGTCCTTGCCGATTATTTTATTAAAGGCGTCGTCAAGAATAACGACGCCTGTTAATGCGCTTCTTTTTGAGATTAGCTGGTCGATTTGAGACGTGCGGATGTTTACGACGGCGATACCGGTAGGCACTATGTCGAACCGCGGTATGCGTATGATCAGATTAAGACTGTCCACGTTCTGGGACTGCAAAAGCGATGGGTAAACATCGTTCTTCTCGCTGAAAAGCCACGTGGATTTGTAAGGCGGCTTGCCTTCGTAAATATAGCTGTACTTCTCGGGGATTACGATTGAAGGCGTCGCAAGACCGTAGTTCGACACAATCCAGTTGTTGCGGATGCTGATGAGGAAAATGTCGTTGGCGGTTATCTCGCCGCTGGAAACGTTAAGCTTTCCGTTTATGTAGTTGCGCGCCATCGTGACGTCTATCTCGTCCTCGGTTGCCTCTGCAAAAGCCATTATTTCAGGCGTTTGGACGAGCCTGCTCGCGGAAGAATCAATCGATTTTAATATCTGCTCAAGCAGCGTTTGCGTCGACAAAAGCGCGTGGTTGTTGGAGTCGTCGATTTGGCTGCGGACTATGGCGTTGGTGTTGATGTACAGAAAAACACCCGTGGCGATAAGCCCGGCGGCGCTTATCAGTACCGTTAGCGCCATCAGTTTTAGCAAATACCCCGACTTCCTCACGATTGATCCTCCTCCAGCCACAGCACAGCTTATACATTATCCTTTAACCGATCCAACCATTACGCCCTTAGTAAAATGCTTCTGCAAAAACGGATACACGCACAGTATCGGTATCGTTGCGACGACGATAACCGCCATCTTAATAGACTCGGGAGGGATGACGACGTTCGGGTCCATTTCGCCTCGCTCGCCGACCGCGCCCTGCGACAGAATTACGATGTTGCGTAGAATAACCTGTATCGGCCATTTTTTCGGATCGTTCAAATACAGTATCGCCGAGAAGAACGTATTCCAGTGACCGACGGCGTAAAACAGCGTGAACGTAGCAATCGTCGGCATCGACACGGGCAGTATTATACTCCACAGCGTCTGGATTTCGTTCGCTCCGTCTATTTTAGCAGATTCTTTCAATTCCTTGGGAATTTGTATGAAGAAGTTTTTGATAATAATAAGATTGAACGCGCTGATCGCGCCCGGAATAAGCAGCGAGTTAAACGAATCTATCATGCCGAGATTTTTTATCAGTATGTAGTTCGGAATCATACCGCCGCTAAAGAGCATCGAGAAAACGATTAGCGCGTTGATATATTTTTTGCCGACGAGCCTGTCGTATGACAGTGCGTACGCCATCGTAAGGCTCATGAACATGTTGATAGCCGTACCGACGATCGTTATATAAATCGACACGCTGATGCTGCGCGCGATCGTCGACGTACTGAAAATAAAACGGTACGCGTCAAGCGTTGGCTCGGACGGAAACAGCACAAAGCCTTTTGCAAGAATTTCGTGAGCGGACGTAAACGACGACACTACGACGTGTACGAACGGAAGAAGGCAAGCCAGCCCGCATAACGCAAGTATCGTATAGTTAAACGCCTCGAAAACATAATCCCATTTTGATTTGTATTTTAACATGGCGGCCTCCTTAATATATGCCTTCCTCGCCGACTTTTTTGGCGAGGCGGTCTGTCAGGTAGACTAGAATCAGCCCGACGACCGATTTGAACAGGCCGACGGCCGTTGTGTAGCTGTAATGCCCGTTAATAATACCCGTCGTGTACACGTACGTTTCAAAGACTTCGGCAACCTTACGGTTCATGGGGTTCGTCATGAGATAAATATGCTCGAAGCCGGTGTTTAAGAAGCTACCCATGCGCAGTATGAGCATGACAAAGATCGTGCTGCGTATAGACGGCAGCGTTATGTACCAAATACGCTGGAACCGCGACGCGCCGTCGATGTAAGACGCTTCGTACATCTCGAGGTCGACCCCGGCCAGCGCCGCAAGAAAAATAATCGTACCCCAACCGGCTTCCTTCCACATTATCTGCGCAGTATAGAACATACGGAAGCCTTTTTCGCTCAGCAAAATATCCCACGGCTTTCCGCCGAAAATCTTGATTAGCTCATTGACCAAGCCGCGCTCCGTGTTAAACAGCACGTAACACAACCCGACGACCACTACCCACGAGATAAAATGCGGCACGTAAATCATAGTCTGAATAATGCGTTTAAACCTATTCGAATAGACTTCGTTAAGCATGAGCGCCAGCAAAATCGGCATCGGGAAATACAGCACGAGATTATAAACAGCTAATATGAGATTGTTTTTAAGCAGCAGCATAAAAGTCGGCTCGGAGAAGAAGCGCTTGAAGTGAGCTAATCCGACCCATTCGCTTTTGAGCATACCGACCCACGAGTTGTAGTCCTGAAACGCGATAAGCACGCCCCACATCGGAATATATTTAAAAATCAAAAAATACAGCAACCCCGGCAACAGCAGTACATAAATCCATATGTCCTGACGTATCAGCGCCATAGTTGCGGAGAATTTGCTTCGTTTTTGCAAATTAAGCCCTCCCTTGACCAATGTACTAAAAAAGGGGCTGTTTTTTTACAACAGCCCCTTGGTTTTGGCTTTCATATGTTACTTATTTAGCTTCTTTAGCGGCTTTGAAGGAATCGTTAAACTCCTTAATAATATCTTCGCCGCCCTGCTTACGCCATGCGTCGATCTGCGCGCGCAGTTCTTTTTCGTCGATGTTGCCCATGATGTACTTAGCCTGGGCGTCTGTAAGCAGCTTGTTGATTTCAGAACCCTTCTTGGAGTTTGTATCGGAGAAGAGACCGCCGTTAGCACCGGCGACTACGTACTTCTCCATAGTGTCGATTGTTTCTCTTACGTTCTGAGCAAGCGGAGACAGTTCTTCGGGCATAGCCGGGTTTACGCTTAAGTTAAACGTACGAAGCTGTCCGAGATCGTTAGAGTCCTTCGCGAAAAGTGCCTTTTGCTCGTCTGTTCTGCTTGCTTTGCCGCTCTTAACAGTGTAATGCGTGCCTTCGATACCGTATGCAAGCAGGTTGTTCATATCTGTTGTGTTCAATCTGTTAAAGAAAGCAAGCGCGGCTTGAAGATTAGCCTCAGTTTTAAGCTTTGTTTTCGGGAATACATAGTAACCCTTGAAACCGGCGTTCTCAGCGGAAGCGATTAGACCTTTGCCTGCGTCTACTGACGGAGCGACTGCAAGCTCTGCCGTCGGGATAAGCTTTTTAAGCTCAATAATGTTACCATTTGCGTCGTCAATAGCACCCAAAGTGATTCCGGATACGCCTGTTCTTAAAAGCGAGCTACGAGAAGCAAGCGTGATGAAATCTTTATTAATCATACCTTCGGCAAAAAGCTTACGTAAAAACGTAACGCCCTGAATGTACTCCTCGGTAGTAGCCGTCGGAACAACCTTGCCGTCGCGCTCAGTCCAGCCTGTTGCGCCGCCCGGGCCCGCGCCGAACCATGCGATAACCGTCTGGAACGAACCCATCGATGACTGCTCGCTTATAGCGATAGTGTCTTTTTTGCCGCTCTTGTTCGGATCGTTCTCAACGAACTTTTTACACATATCGTAGAACTCGTCGATAGTTGACGGGGGTTTCGTAATGCCTACGTTTTCAGCCCAGTCTTTACGGTATTGGATACCTAAGCGAGCCATGTCGCGTTCGCGATAAAGACCGTATGTCTTACCTTCTACGGACGCTCTCAAAAGTGTTTTCGGGTTATACTGCTTCAGGTTGTCGTACTTCGGAAGGTACGAATCAATCTGCCAGAAGGCGTTGCCTTTGATTCCCTGCAAAATATTGTTCGATGTAAGGCTGCCTACGTATGTTACTTCCGGTAACGTGTTGCCGGCGATCATAGCGCTCAGCTTTTCGTTAAATGATGCATCGGGAATGAAGTTAAGAGTAAGCTGAGTGTTCGTAACTTCTTGGATTTTAAGGAAAACAGGGCTTTTCTCGTTAAGCGTCTCTGTTGCGAAACCCGGCGTGGCTATCGTGAGCTTCGTCGGCTCGGGGGCTTTCGCGGAGACGGTTGTGACCGCTGTACCCATCGACGACATCATCGTCGTAGCGAGAACCATAGCGGCGCCCATTGCTGCAATACGTAAACGTTTTTTCATGTAATTCCCTCCTGTTTTTTTAGTTTGTATTAGTTACT
Organism: uncultured Eubacteriales bacterium; assembly: GCA_964546895.1. Taxonomy (GTDB): domain Bacteria; phylum Bacillota; class Clostridia; order Lachnospirales; family CAZJLW01; genus CAZJLW01. The sequence goes on from CAZJLW010000037.1 coordinate 5,784, forward strand.
CTTGATCGTCTTATCCCAGTCGGCCGCGGCCATGTAAACGTTGGCGCGTCCGTTTGTGTGAGACGAAAAAATAACATGTTCATCGTTCGGCATAAAGAACGGGTGCGGGTGTGACATCTGCCCCTTCCATGACGAGCCGTGGTGACAGAGTAGGCCGACTTTGACCTTGTAGTTGTCGTTGTTATATTTTAGCAGTGATATATACGCGTTGTGGTCGGGCTGATCCTCCCTGATGTGCGCGTGGTCGCCTACGCCGAGGTTTTCGGCGTGGTTAAGCTGGATATGATTCGTACGGGTGTACGGGTAGTAGTAGCGCATTTCGTTTTTGCCGTCCACATCCACGAACAAATCAGCGTGTAAGTAAAACGGAAGCTCCGGCGAATGGCGGAACGAATACTGCGCGCCGATGCGCCCCGTAGCCGTAAAAAATTCGTGCCCGACGCGTTCCAAGTTGCGCTGTTGTTTTACGAGCGGGTAAACCTCGTCGGACTCGACCCGTGCTATCCACATGCGCTGTACGAGATGCCATGATGTTTCGTGGCAGAACAGGATAATATTTGAATCAATCGGGCTTATGTTCGTGTGCGAAATCCATTCGCGCTCGCCCCATACGGTATGGTACGTGTCGTCTTCTGTATTGAGCCTGATTACGGCGCTGGTCGGGCGCAGATAGAAACGCTCGCGCAGTGCAAGGCTTATATGTGTAACCTTTGACGGAGGAGCCGTTTTTTCTCTGTTAATATACTCCGTAATTTCGCTGAACGAAAACGCTATGTACTTGCCGTCGTCCGTGATAGAAAGCTGCCCTACCATAAAACCGGACGGTATCGTCAGGCGCTCGCGCTCGGATAATGTCGATACGTCTACGGATTTGATCGTGTTGCCGTCCACGTAGTACGCAAGGTTGTTTGCGGCGTCCAACAGTGATTTGTGCGGGTCTACGTCGTTGCCGTCCGTAAGCTGCACCATTTTCTGTTCTCTGAAATACAGCGCATATAGCTGCCACTTACCGGTGCGGTTTCCGCCGACCAAAATAAACGAGCTGTCGCGCGCGACCAGCGGCATCGTGAAATAAGGATGGTATGTATCGCCGATGTCGTCTGTCAGACGTATAACCTCGACGCCCGTGACTTCATCGTTCTTTTTTAAAAAATCTAGTTTAATAATATCGCCTTTCACTTTTACGATTCCTCCTTTTCGACCATAATACATGAGGGGGTGTGAAAAAGTCTATAATCATTACATGACAACAATGAAACGTGCTGAAACGTTGATAATACGTCATAAAATTACCGTCGCGCAGAGTGAGTAATGGAATGATTATTATGAAAAATACAGTTAATTTGTTGCAAATCGGTTAAAATATTGTTACTATAGGTAAGTTGCCGTCATGTAGGGTGAGTTGAGAACAGAAAATGTATTTACAGGAAAGGATATTTAATTAATGACACACAGGAACTTTGAAGAAATGAATTTATCGGAGGCGGCGCTGAAGGCGATATCCGATATGGGCTTTGAGGAAGCGACGCCTATTCAGTCGCAATCGATTGAGATAATAATGTCAGGTAAAGATGTGCTTGGGCAGTCGCAGACGGGTACAGGCAAAACAGCGGCGTTTGGTATACCGCTGTTGGAGCGGATTGATCCGGAAGATAAACGGCTGCAAGCCGTAATTTTATGCCCGACGCGCGAGCTGGCGATTCAAATAAGCGAGGAATTCCGTAAGCTTTTGAAATACCGCGACAACGTGCGCGTGTTGCCGATATACGGCGGGCAGCCGATAGACCGTCAGATTTTGGCGCTGAAAAAGGGAATCCAGGTAATAATCGGTACGCCGGGGCGCGTTATGGATCACATGAACCGCCGCACGATTAAGATGGAGACCGTAAAGATGGTTGTGCTTGACGAGGCCGACGAAATGCTTGACATGGGCTTCCGTGAGGATATCGAGACGATTCTGCAAAAGGTACCGGAGGAGCGTCAGACGATACTGTTTTCCGCGACGATGCCGAAGGAGATACTGTCGCTGACGAAAGAATATCAGCGCGAGCCTGAGCATATAACGGTCGTTCACAAGGAAATGACCGTGACGGGCGTATCGCAGTATTATTTCGAGGTTACGAACAGCATACGGCTCGATGCGCTTTGCCGCATTATTGATATGGAAAGCCCGGAGCTGTCGCTTATTTTTTGTAACACGAAAAAGCTCGTAGACGAGCTTGTCGAGCAGTTGCAAGGGCGCGGCTATTTCGCAGAGGGGCTGCACGGAGACTTGAAGCAGCAGCAGCGCGATATAGTAATGAAGAAATTCCGCAACCGCACGCTTGAAATACTCGTCGCGACAGACGTCGCCGCACGTGGTATTGACGTGGACGACATCGACGTCGTGTTCAATTACGAAATCCCGCAGGACGAGGAATACTACGTCCACAGAATCGGACGCACCGGCCGCGCCGGAAAGACCGGTAAGGCGTACACATTCGTAGTAGGCCGCGAAATCTACAAGCTGCGCGACATCATGCATTTCACGAAAGCGAAGATAGTCAAGCAAAAACTGCCGACGCTCGTCGACATCGAGGAAAAGAAGACAAAGCAGTTCGTCGAGAAGGTTAAGACCGTTATCGCCGAAGGACATCTGAGCAAGTATTTAAGCATAGTCGAGACAATCATAGGCGAAGAGATATCGGCGCTGGATTTATCGGCGGCGCTTGTGAAAATGCACCTGTTCGATCCGGAAGCTTCGCTTGAAGAGTTTATTGTCGAGTCGTATGAACCGGTCGCGAAAAATAAAAACCAGAACCGCTACGGAAATAACGGCGGCAAAGGCAGCTACGGTCAAGGCAGCTACGGACAAGGTGGTTACGGCGGTAAGGGCGGCAAAGGCGGCTACGGACAAGGTCAAGGCGGCAAGGGCGGCAAAGACAAAGGCGGCTACGGCGGCAAAGACAGGAGCGGCTACGGCGGTAAGGATAAGGGTAGCTACGGTAAGGACAGCTACGGCAAGGACAGGAGCGGCTACGGCGGCAAAGGTAGCAAGTCCGGTTACGGCAACAAGTCGAGATCGTACGACGATGCAAAGCCGCACACGGATTCCATGTCATATGGTGATTCGAGACCGCGCACCGATTCAAAACCGAAGGAATTTTCGGATTTAAAGATCGTCCCGAATGCTAAGGATATTTTTGAGAAGAAAGTCGCGAAGCTGTTCGGCACGGGCGGCAAGGGAGATAAAGGCGCGAAGCGCTAAAGTGCGGGGGAGATAGGTTTGAAGAAGATATCAATCGGCATAGTCGCCGTGGTTATGGCGATACTTCTGGCCGCATGTGGAGCTACGCCAAAAAAGCCGGACATGTATATCGAAAAGGCCCGGCTGACTGAGCAGGAGAGCAAAATAGCTGAGCTGCTCGGGGCAAAAGACGGGCAGCTGATTTATGACTTCGTGCTGGATAGCAGCGTTAAGAACTTTCGAATCGGCATTTATAAGCTTGTCGATGGGGCTTGGCTAGAGAATTCGGGCGGCAGTCAGCCGCTTACGGATAAGAAGGGCAGGCTTTCGCTGGGTTTTGAGAATCTGGCGGACGGGATGCGTGTTGCGCTGCAATGCGAGCGCAACAGCGGGTCGTATAGTTTTAAACATGAGAAGAGAGAGGATTTTACAGGAATGAGTCGGGCGACATCTACCCTACAGGACTTAACCGAGATCGCTTACGAACAGGAAATCCCTCTGGCTATACAGATTTCTACGGCTAAAGAAACCGTCAGCTCGTATAACGTAAAGTATTATTTCACGCCGGACGAGTATACGAAGCTTGGCTATGAGCATGTCTATGCCATAACCATAAAGTTTAGCAAAACTTAATTACACTCCCAGAATGCGAACGTCCCGCACGGAAGATTTTTGCCGACGCCGGACGAGCACGGAATAATAAGCTCGCCGCACGACAGCTTTGCTGTATGCGGGGGCTTTTTTTCTGTTATAGACATACGCAGAATGTTCTCGAGGACGACGGGCGAGAAGCCGGTCGTGTACGTGCTTATCAAAAAAAACAACGGGTTGGGCGTCAGTACGTTGTTGCACAACTCCACAAACTCGTGCAGCTTGTCCTCAAGCTGCCAAACCTCGCCGCCGGAGCCGCGCCCGTATGACGGTGGATCCATTATTATGCCGTCGTACAGACTGCCGCGCCGTATTTCGCGCTCGACGAATTTGATTACGTCGTCCGTAATATAGCGGACGTTGCGGTTTTGAAGCCCTGAGAGAGCGACGTTCTCCTTCGCGATTGAGTTCATACCCTTTGACGAATCGACGTGGCATACCTCGGCGTTTGCGTGGGCGCACGCGACGGTCGCGCCGCCGGTGTAGCCGAACAGATTAAGCACACGCACGCGTTCTCTGCCCGAGGCGCGTATTTTTTCGGAGACGCGCCGCCAGTTAGGCGACTGCTCCGGGAATATGCCCATGTGTTTAAAGTCCGTCGGCTGAATGTGGAACTTCAGCTCGTTGTACGATATTGCCCAGCGCTTCGGCGTGGGCTTTTTTATTTCCCAGTTGCCGCCTCCTGTGCGGCTGCGGTGGTAGTGCATGTGCGCGCCGCGCCAGAGTGGATGCTCGCGCTTTGTTTTCCAGATGATCTGCGGGTCGGGGCGTATTACGACGTATTCGCCGAACCGTTCCAGCTTTTCTCCGGCACTTGTGTCTATTAGTTCATAATCTTTCCAGTCGTCTGCTATTAATAAAATTACTATTCACTCCTTTAGACAGCGGCAAGCCGCTCGAGTAGTATTATTTGCGCGATATTATGCGTGAATGTCATTTTGGATAGGCTGATGCGCTTGTCTGCGCGCGTCAGAACCTCGTCCGACAGCCCAAGCGAGCCGCCGATTACAAACGTCACCCGCCGCCCGTTCGCGCTGCCTGTTTTTAACAACCCGGCAAATGCCGACGCATTGACGGACGTGCCGCTTAAGTCTAATGCGACGACGTAATCAGTCGGGTCGATGCGTCCTAGTATGCCGCGCCCTTCTTTGACTTTTACTTGCTCATTCTGTTTCGGCGAGCTGTTCTGGGGTATCGCCGAGTCGTCCAGTTGTATGAGGTTTAGCTCGTGGCGGCGTTTGACTGCGGTCGCGTAATGCGCCGCCGCTTCCAAAAAGAACCGCTCCTTGAGCCGCCCCACGCAGATAATGTTTATTTTCATAGTCGTTAAATCAGTCCAAAGCTTCTTAATAAGAATATTCCGATCGTGAATGTAAATATTGAAAAAGTCGTCGTCAACAAAATAATATTAGCGGCCATCATGCCGTCGTTGCCCATCGAATCGGCCATAATAAAGCTGGAAATAGCCGTCGGCGTGGCATACATAACAAACAATACGACAAGCTCCTCGCCACGGAATCCCAGCAATATCGCAATCGGCAGAAAAACACACGGTGTAATAATAAGCTTAAACGCTGCCGAGATAGCAGACCATTTCATTTTGCCTTTGATCTTGCTTATATCCAGCGTCGCGCCGATCGCAAGCAGCGCCAACGGCGTCGTAAGCGACGACATGTAGTTGATGCTCGTATTTATAAATGTAGGAAATTTTACGCGGAACAACGAGAACGGAATACCAACCAGCACACCGATAATGAGGGGGTTTTTGATTATGCCGATGGCGGCGTTTTTTACTAAAGTTTTTGTATCCTTGACCTTTGCTGAGCTGATTGACAGTATTACTACAGACAGAATGTTATAAATCGGCACGACAAAAGTGGTGATAAGCGAACCCTTGCCTTCCAACCGGCTGCCCATGATGTTGGCGATAAGCGGCAATCCGATTATTGCATAGTTTCCCCGAAATGCGCCTTGTACAAACGCGCCCAAGGATTTTTTATCCGGCATGAAAAACGCGGCGATAGCCCACGATACAAAAAAAGCCAGCAACGTAGTCGCGACGGCGAAGCCTATCAGCCGTATATCAAAAATACTGCTAAAGTCACTGCGCGAAATATCTTTAAACAGCGACACCGGCAACGCGAATGTGAATACGAGCGTGTTCATTTTTTTAATGGTGGCGTCGTCCAAAAAGCCGAGCCGTTTAATAACATTACCCAGAATCAAAATAATAAATATAGGCAGTACGACATTCACACTGAATGCGAAGTTCTCAATCATAATATAAAACAATCCCCTCATGGTTAGTTCGGTGCGGCATGGCTGGTTCAGCGCCGCGACAGATTCAGCATAGCGGCCACATTACGCGCCGTCCGCGTCACATTTTCAGCCGCGGTTACCAACGCTTCATTAAGCGTACAAGCCCCTGCGACACACGGAAACACTGCATCAATGCCGTGTTCATAAACTGCGGCACAATCACTCCCGACACAGCCGCATATTGCGATAACAGGCAGCCCAAATTTTTTCGCGGCCTTCGCCACGCCTATGGGAGTTTTGCCGTAAACGGACTGCCCGTCCATGCGTCCCTCGCCCGTAATAACGAAATCCGCACCGCGCAGCTTGTCTTCCAAGCCGCTGGCTTCCGTAACAATATTCACACCGCGTTCAAGATTCGCATTCAAAAAAGCAGTAACACCCGCGCCAAGCCCTCCGGCCGCTCCCGCGCCGGGCATGTCCGCAACATCTAAGCCGAGACAGCGCTTTATAACGGCGGCGTAATTACCGAGTGCGTTATCCAAAAGCGCGACCATTTCCGGAGTAGCACCTTTTTGCGGGCCGAACACGGCAGATGCGCCGCGCGACCCGGTAAGCGGGTTATCAACATCGCAAGCGGCGCGGAAGCGCACACCGGATACGCGTTTGTCAAAGCCCGACATATCAATTCCGTGCAGCTTACCAAGCGCAAGACCACCCGGCTCAATTTCGAATCCGTTCTCGTCGAGCAACCGCGCGCCAAGCGCCGCGGCCATACCCGCGCCGCCGTCGTTCGTTGCGCTGCCGCCAAGCCCAAGTATTATCGTTTTTACGCCGCAATCGAGCGCGTGAGCAATAAGCTCGCCGAACCCGTACGTCGTCGTGACGCACGGATTACGCTTATCCAGCGGGACAAGCCCCAGCCCGGACGCCGCCGCCATCTCGATAACAGCAGTCTCGCCGCCGCCGAGCAGTCCGAAAAACCCGTCGACCGGTTCTCCAAGCGGCCCCGTTGCCTTCTTATAAACAACAGTACCGCCGGTAGCGTCCACGAGAGATTTCACCGTACCCTCGCCGCCGTCGGCCATAGGCACCTTTATTATTTCGCAGTCACAAAAAACCTGACGTATTCCTGCTTCGACCGCCGTCGCGACTTCCATCGCAGTCAGCCCTTCCTTAAACGAGTCCGGCGCTATTACACATTTCATGAATAAGTCTCCTTAGTTACGATATCATTCGGATAACTCGGAAATTGGCGTTCGTTTTTATCTGATTGCCGTTAATGTCTACTATCGGGTTCTCCAAATCGTCCGGCGGCACGTTGCGTATTATCGCCGTCGAACCGTCCGACATCAGCACAGGTTTATTCACCAGCTCCGTCGGCAGCTTCAGCGTGAACAGCTTTACAAGCGTCGGATCGAGATCGGACGCGCGCTTCTGCGACATTTGCGCCAGTACCTGAAACGGGCTTTTGGCTTTGTCGTAGCTTTTTGTTGACACCATAGCGTCGTACATGTCCGACACTGCCGTAATCTTCGCGAAAAGAGGAATGTTGTTGCCGGACAGCTTATCCGGATAGCCGAAGCCGTTCATACGCTCGTGATGGTGACGTGCGGCGAGCTTAACCGGATCAGGGAACGAACTGTCGGTGCTTATCAGCTCCCATGAATAAATCGGGTGCATTTTCATTACTTCGAACTCCGGGAAGCGCAGCTTACGCTTCGCGTTTAACAACTCGGACGGAATGCGCGTTTTGCCTAAGTCGTGCATTATTCCGGCTGATATAAGCAGTTCCGTGTCAGTCTTCGACATGCCGAGCCATTTGCCGATAAAGCCGTTAATTATTCCGACGTTAAGGCTATGCTTAAACAAATACTCGTCGATGGCGTTAGTCCCGTTAACGCACTGCAAAATAAGCGCCGTGTCGATGTTGCTTAGCTTGTCGGCGATCTCGTTCGTAAGAATGTCGGTATACATCCGGACGATGCGGCACTCGACCTGAACGCGCCCCAGTAGGAAGCCCATCTTCTTTTTCAGCTCGGGATAGCCGACATTACGCTCGACGTATTCCTGCTCGAACGCCTCGGGCGCTGATTGGCTGATAAGCCTGTCGTACATGACGGCCGACACGGTTATATTACGCTTGCCGAGGTTGGCACGTTTTAACGCGTCTAGCCGCGCCTGTGTCAGTATAGTATTCGCCGCAAGCAGCAGCGTGGACCGGTCAAAGTTAAAAATATCCTCCAAAATTTCCGTGCCGACCGTGAGGTAATCTACGGAAATTGATTTCAGGTTTTTGCCTTGAAGATTCAAGCGCGCACCTCCATAAAAATTATTAAACGAATCTACACCCATACTCAGTCGAATAAGCGTCGATGTTTTTTATGCGTACAACCGTCGTGGACAGAACCGCTTCGGTGTCCTTGATTTTTATTCTCAGCTCGGGTTTCATGCCCAGCTCGAAATATTCGGGCTTGGATTTGAACAGAACGCCCGTGCGGCTTAGGTTAATGACAAAAATATTTATCGGGTTAAGCAGCGGCATATGGCGGTCGCCGAAAATTAAGCTCACAATCGACGCAGGCTCGCTCACGGCAAAACGCGTTGCGGCGCGGCTTTCCTTCTGGTGGCCGCTGAACAGCGTCAGCTGCGTTGTGCTTGCCTTGATTTTTTTGACTGTCGCCAAAAACTCATATACGTTACCGGGCTGCAAAATCAATACGGATACGCGTCCGGCCGTCATTTCGCGGCTGAGCGTGCCTTCGACTTCCAGCACCGTAAACTCTTTGTAGTAGTCTACGGCTTTCGTGCGCAGCAAAATATTGCCTTTCTCGTCGCTTACCATTATCGGATTGTTGAACATGCTTGTGCTTTCTATCACTTGGACACCCCCAGGAACTTATCTATTGCTTCATAAATCATTCTACAAGCGTTTTTATCCGTCGGTACGTGGCCGACACCGTCCAGGAAGAATACCTCCGGCTCGTTACCCGCGGCTTTGAGTGCGTCGATTGCCTTGACGCTTTGAGAGGGGTAGACGGATGTGTCGGCGCCCGTGTAAATAATCATTGTCCGTGCCTTTAGGTTGTTGACGTATGTTATCGGTGATTCGGACTCGAGTACGGCTAAGTCCGTCGAATTCGCGAAAATCGTATTCATATACTGCGGTATGTCGCGGTCGCGCTTAAACTCCGTCATGTACGAGGGCCAGTCGAACACGCCGCAGTAAGCGATTGCGGACTTGTATAACTCGGGGTAGACCGCCGCCTGATAATAAGCCGAATACCCCCCGTACGACGCGCCGTAAACGCCTACACGCTCCGGATCGGCTATGCCTTGGGCGAGCGCCCAGCGCGTTCCGTCGGCGATGTCGTTCTGGCGCAGTATGTTGTTACCGTTACCGGCGGTGTAGTATTCGTTGCCGTAGCCCGTGGACTGCCGGAAATCGACCGACAGCGATGCGTAGCCGCGGTTCGCGAAAAACTGACCGTTAACCGCACCGTACATCGCTTCTTCCCAGTGGCTGCGCAAGTCGGGGCCGCCGTGTACGTCTATGTACAGCGGCAGATTGCGTGGGCTTTTGCCGCGCGGAAGCCGCAGATACCCGAAAATCGTTACGCCGTCCCGGTTTTTGAATGAAACGGGGTAAGCACGCACGAAGAAGCTGTCGTCGAACTCAGAATTTTTTTTGCCAAGGCGGCGGTAAGAGCCGTCGCGCGTATCGAACATGTAGTACATTCCCAAATCCGTATCGGTCGCGTGAAACAGCACGATACGCTCGAAGCCCGGGGAGATCGCTACGGGGTAGTGGTACTTGTCGTAGCCGAGACCGTACAGCTTATCCATCGCGGCTTTCAGCCCGTCGGATAAGAACACGGGGCGCTTCTTGTCGTCCTCATATGTAACGCCCGCGACGTAGCCGTCCTGCGTATAAAAATCGAAGCTGTCATTGCCGACGACGAGGTCGGCGTGCGGGTTTTGGTAGACCAGTTTTTTATCGCGGGTTTCGGGTGACATTTCGTAGAGAGAAATATAATTGTCGTATAGGTTTGTTTTTACGAGGAACGTCTCGTTGCCCTCCGTAAACGCCATAACATCAAAAACTTGTCGATCCTCAAGCTTATATTCATGCCATACCTTGAAATCTTCCTTATCCGTCTTGCGGTAATAAATCGTCTGCGACAAATAATAATTGTCCCAAATAATTGAAACAGTATAGACGAACCGCGCGACACCGGCATGATCGCTTATGACTTTAAAAATATTTTCCGTTTTGGTAACGGGGGTGAAGTTTGTCACGTTCGTCCATTTCGGCGCGAAGTGACCGAGCGATTCGGTTTTCGTATTTTCGCCGGTGTCGAGATTCCAACGGATGTCGAACAGTCCGGCGGGGTCGTTGAAAAGCAGCTCGTTTCCGCTGTCCGCGAATTTGAAATTCGGGCTGTTGCTGCTGTTGACGTAAGAAAAGTCGGCGATAGGCGACGGTTCTTCGGCTTCGAGCCGGTTGTACCATGCTTCACGCGCGTTGTTAATCATATCAAGCGCCAGCGCCGCTGTGACGGTGTCGTCGGGCGACGGGAGCGGCTCGCTGACTATTCCGTTTTCCCGCGCGAGCGAAACAACATCGCTGTCAGCGGGGATATCAACGTAAGTCATGCGCAAAAGCGGCGGCAAAACTTCGGCGACGGTAGCGATTTTGCCGTCCTCAAAATCCGTTATGTAACCTTGCTTGACAGCCACATAAGCGGCGTCTTCGCCGTGCTCGAACGTGAGTGCCGGTACAGCAGTGTCAAGAAACTGCTTAATTGTAACGGGCGCAGACGGTTCGGCGTCCTTCAGCGATGTATGTTCCTGCAAAATGCGGCTGTAAACAACCGGCGCGGGTGTTGGCGCGGGCGTGGGGGATGCGGACGGGCGCGAGGACTGCGGCAGTGTTGCACATGCTGCAGTCCCTGCAATAATAACCACCAGCGCGGAAACTATAATAGCAAGTCGAATTTTCATGCGACGATTCCTTTCTGTTTACGTTTTGAGAATTTTATTTGAAAATTTTTATGGTTTATACTATATCACAACGTTAACGGTGATTCAAATTTTTTGACTAGCGCGTAGCTTAGTGATAAAATGTGAGAAAATTTTCATAATATAGATTATTTTTGAGAAAGGGGCTTTATATGAACGAGACTAATAGACCGTCGTTCCCGAAGCGCGCCGTCGTAACAAGCGGTATGCCGTACGGCTCGAAAGAGCTGCACATCGGGCATATCGGTATTTTTGTATTGGCGGATATTTATGCGCGGTTTCTGCGTGATCGAATAGGATATGATAATGTGATTTTTGTATCCGGGACGGATTGCTACGGCTCGCCGATTACGGAAGGCCACAGAGAATTATGCGAAGCCGGAAAATTCGAAGGCAGCGTACAGGATTTTGCGCGCAGCAATCACAATATCCAGAAGGACACGCTTAAGCAGTACAGCGTCGAGCTGAACCTTTTTGCGGCGTCAAGCCTAGAACCTGCGGCGGATATTCACGCCGAATATTCGAAGGAGTTTATTACCCGTCTTTACGAAAACGGACACCTGAAAAAAATGGTTACGTCGCAGTTTTTTGATACGGAGCGCGGTGTTTTTTTAAACGGGCGGCAGGTCGTCGGGCAATGCCCGATAGCGGGGTGTCAGTCGAATCACGGCTACGCCGACGAATGCTCGCTCGGACATCAGTATATGCCCGCTGATTTGGTTAATCCGAAAAGCACTCTCTCCGGCAAGCGCCCCGAAATGCGTGATATTACGAACTGGTACTTCGACCTGACTGCTTTTCGAGGAGTGTTGAAGGATTGGGCGGCGCGGCTGCCGGACGATCCGACGTCGCGAAAATTCGCGATCAAAGCCATAGAGGAGTTTCTTGAACCGCCCGTGATTTTTTTGAAACGCGAGCTTCTACCGGAGGCTGCCGCGATTGAAGGTATGCCGCCGTATGAGTTAATAGATGAAGAGAAAAAAACGTCCGTATCGCTTGTGTTCGCGGAGCTTGAACAGCGAGAACGGGCTTGTGAGCTGCTGGCGGGGCGCGGGCTTAATTTCCGCACGGGCAAGACGCTTGTACCGTTTAGGCTGACGGGCAACATCGAATGGGGCGTACCCGCGCCGGTTATCGAAGGGCTTGACGGGCTGACGGTTTGGGTGTGGCCGGAATCACTTTGGGCGCCTATTTCTTTTACAAAGACGTATCTGAAAGAACGCGGCTGCGAAGAAGAAAATCGCTGGAAGGATTTCTGGTGTTCGCGTGACGCGCGGGCGTATCAGTTTATTGGTGAGGATAATATTTATTTCTACGGGCCGGTCGAGGCGGCGATGTTTATGGGACAGCACAAAAACCCGTCGCTTGACCCGCCGGACGGCGAGCTGCAAATACCTAGCATTATTGATAACAAGCACATTCTTTTCCTTGATAAAAAAGCAAGCAGCAGCGGCAACGTAAAGCCGCCGACTGCGCGGGAGCTTCTGAACTACTACACGCCGGAGCAGCTGCGCGCGCATTTTATGGGACTTGGGCTTGGGCTTAACAGCGCGAGTTTGCGTCCGAAGCCGCTTAATCCTACTGCTAACGAGAGAGACGGCGACCCTGTGCTTAACGAGGGCAGTCTGCTGACAAACGTGTTTAACCGAGTTATCCGCTCGTGTTTTTATTCGACGCAGAAGTATTTCGATGGCAAGATGCCTGTCGGCGAGCCGAGTAATGATATCGTCGATGAATCGCGTAAGGCGGTTCTCGATTATGAGCGGCTGATGTATACGTGTACGTTGCATCCCATTACGAATGTTATGGATACGTATATCAGGGGTATTAATAAATACTGGTCGAAGCAGATGCCAACAAGCGACGAGATAACCGACGAGCTTACTGCTGTACGCAAGCAGGTGCTGGTAGATTGCTTCCATATGATTCGCACAGCCGCGGTACTTATGCATCCGATAGCGCCGGTCGGTACGGAGATGATTCGCGAGTATTTGAATGTCGGGGAGAAATTCTGGAGCTGGGATTATATTTTCGAGCCGATTTATTATTTTATGGACAATCCGGAGACGCATGAGCTGAAGTTTTTGGAGCCAAGGGTGGATTTTTTTAAGAAGCATGAAAGTCAGATAAAAAATTAGGGAGTGTATTTAAATGGATTTATCAAACTGCATTGTAGGGCAATCAGGCGGCCCCACGTCGGCGATTAACGCGACGCTTGGCGGCGTAATCGCAGCCGCGCTGGAAGCGAAGGAGATAGGCGTAGTCTACGGGGCGCTTAACGGCATCTCAGGTATCTTGAAAGGAGACATCACCGACCTGTCGGCAACATTCGCCAACAAAGATGATCTCAACACGCTCATTCACACGCCGTCGGCGTTTTTAGGCTCGTGCAGAAAAAAACTGCCCGACGTACAAAAAGACCCGGCAGTCTACGAGCAAATTTTTGAGCTGTTCAAACAGCGTAATATAAAATACTTTTTTTACATCGGCGGTAACGATTCGATGGATACGGCGCATAAGCTGCATATGTATTCAAAGGCGCATTCGCTGGGAGTTAACGTAATCGGCATTCCGAAAACCGTCGACAACGACCTTGCCTTAACTGATCATACCCCCGGCTTTGGCTCCGCCGCTAAATTCGTCGCGACTAACGTGCTGGACATTACGGTAGACAGAAAATCGTACGACTTCAAAGACTTAACAATCATAGAAATAATGGGGCGCAACGCGGGCTGGCTTACAGCTTCGGCTGCGCTGGCTTCGCTTAACAACAACATCGGCAGCCCGCAGCTTATTTACTTGCCGGAGGTTGCCTTCGACGCCGACAAATTCGTCGCAGACGTACGCGCCGCAGGAGAGAAGCACAACACCGTTGTCGTGTGTATTTCCGAGGGGCTTAAAAACGCCGACGGCAAATATATCAGTGAAGCGGGCGGCGCGCTCGATAGCTTCGGTCACGTTACGCTTAGCGGCGCTGGTAAATATTTGGAAAACATTGCAAAAGAACAGCTTCCGGAGTTCAAGGTGCGTTCCGTCGAACTTAACCTGCCGCAGCGCTGCTCGATTAGCCTAGCGTCGAAAACCGACCTGGACGAGTCGTTCAAAATCGGTCATTCAGCCGTAGCGGCGGCGCTTAACGGGCATTCCGGCGAGATGATGACATACGAACGCGCTAACGGCGCGTACAGCGTATCGATCGGTACTGCCGACTTATCGAACATCGCCAACGCCGAAAAAATTGTACCGCGTGACTTCATTAACGAAGCCGGTAACAATGTCACACAAAAGTGCATAGACTATATGCTGCCGCTTATTCAGGGAGAAGTCGCACTCCGTTACGAAAACGGAATGCCAAAATATTGCATGAGATAGTTTTGAAAATTTGAGGGAGGGCTTAGCATGAACGTATTTATCACGGGAGGCGCGGGCTACATCGGAAGCCATATGTGCGTCGAGTTACTGAACAGGGGACATAATATCGTCGTCATCGACAACCTGTCAAACAGCAAAGAGGAGTCGCTTAACCGCGTAAAAAAAATTACAGGCAAGACATTCAAGTTTTACAAAGAGGATTTGCTTAACCGCGAAGCGATTGAAAAAATTTTTGCGAGTGAGAAGTTCGACGCTGTAATACATTTCGCAGGGCTTAAGGCCGCGCCGGTTTCCGTTAAGGAGCCTCTCAACTATTACCGCAATAACTTGACAGGCTCGATAAACCTGTTCGACTGTATGCAGAAGTACGGCGTGAAGAAAATAGTGTTCAGCTCGTCCGCGACGGTATACGGCATCGCCGAAAAAATGCCGATTACAGAGGACATGCCGCTCGGCGCGCTTAACCCGTACGGCCAGACGAAGCTCATGATTGAGCAAATGCTACAGGACATTCATAAATCCGACCCGGAATGGAAAATCGCGCTGCTGCGCTATTTCAACCCGATCGGCGCGCACAAGAGCGGCTTAATCGGCGACGATCCGTTCGGCGTACCGCTTAACATCATGCCGATAGTAACGCAGGTCGCGAGCGGCAAGCTTGAAGTGTTTAACGTAACGGGTAACGACTACGACACGCCGGACGGTACGGGTATTCGCGATTATATTCACGTGACGGACTTAGTGCTTGGGCATATTCACGCACTCGATAAGCTTGACAGCCTGAAAACCGTCGAAGCATACAACATCGGCACGGGCAAAGGTACGTCCGTTATGGAGTTCATCGCAGCGTTCGAGAAGGCGTCGGGCAAAAAAATCAATCACAAGTTCTCACCGCGCAGACCGGGCGACGCCGCCGTAAGCTACGCCGATCCGTCGAAGGCGTTTAATGAGATGGGCTTTAAAGCGGAAAAAGGCATAGACGAAATGTGCGAGGACACGTGGCGCTGGCAGACGCAGAACCCGAAGGGATATGA
>CAZJLW010000037.1:21444-24875 GCA_964546895.1 uncultured Eubacteriales bacterium
ATGAAGAAAACTCTATGTCTGGCGCATCGCGGATTTTCGGGGCGCTATCCCGAGAATACACGCGCTGCGTTCGCGGCGGCGCTTGCTATAGACGGCTGCGACGGGCTGGAATCTGACGTTCATCTGTCGAAGGACGGCGTACCGGTTATTATTCACGATGACAAACTCGACCGCACTACGACCGGTCACGGATACGTCGGCGCGCACACGGCGAAGGAGCTGCAAATGTACGACGCAGGTACGTGGTTCGACCCGGCGTTTAAAGATGAACGGATAATGCTTTTGTCGGAGCTGCTTGAACTCGTTAAGTCCAAAAACTCTCTGCTCAATCTCGAAATAAAAAACAACGAGGTGTTTTACGACGGCATCGAACGCGCCGTAATCCGCGAAATCGAAGCCGCGGGCATGACTGGCAGCGTCTTCCTATCGTCGTTTAACCACGGCTCGATGGCTAAGTGTAAGGAGATAAACGCCGGAATACGTACGGGTTTGCTGTATAGTTATCCGCTGTTCAACGCCTCCGCATACGCAAAACATATGGGCGCGGACGCGCTTCACCCGCGTGTTACATGTCTGCGTTACGAGTCGGGGCTTGTAGCCGCCGCACACGCAGCCGGATTAAAGCTTCATACATGGACGGCCAACACACCCGAGGACATGAGCTACGCGTACGGGCTTGGCGTGGACGGAATAATCAGTAACTATCCCGATTTGCTGAAGGAGATCATAAAATGAAATCAGACATAGAAATAGCGCAAGGTGCGACGCTGCTTCCGATAACAGACGTGGCGCAGAGGCTGGGTGTCGAGGAGGATTACGTTTCGTGCTACGGAAAATATAAGGCGAAGGTAAACCACAGGCTTTACAAGAAACTGGCCGACAAGCCGGACGCGCGAGTTATTCTCGTCACGGCGATTAGCCCGACACCGGCCGGTGAAGGCAAAACCACGACAACCGTAGGGCTGGGCGACGCGTTGTCCGCACTCGGTAAAAAAACAGTTATCTGTCTGCGTGAGCCGTCGCTTGGACCCGTGTTCGGCGTAAAAGGCGGCGCGGCTGGCGGCGGTTATGCCCAGGTTGTGCCGATGGAAGATATTAACCTGCATTTTACGGGTGACTTGCACGCGATCGGCGCGGCGAATAATCTGCTCGCTGCTCTTATAGATAACCACATCTATCAAGGAAACACCCTGAACATCGACCCGCGGCGCATTACGTGGAAACGTGCGATGGATATGAACGACCGTCAGCTGCGCAACATCGTCGACGGCCTCGGAACTCGCACAAATGGTACGCCGCGCGAGGATGGGTTTAATATTACGGTTGCGTCCGAGATTATGGCGATATTCTGCCTGTCGGAAAGCCTTACGGCGCTAAAAGAAAACCTGTCGAGGATAATAGTCGCCTACACGTTCGAAGGCAAGCCGGTCACGGCAGGAGACTTAAAAGCGCAAGGCGCACTGACTGCACTGCTAAAGGACGCGTTCGACCCGAATCTTGTACAGACACTCGAACACACTCCGGCGTTCATACACGGCGGCCCATTCGCGAACATCGCGCACGGCTGCAACTCCGTCATGGCGACGCGGCTCGCGATGAAGCTTTCGGACTACGTAGTGACGGAAGCGGGCTTCGGCGCGGACTTGGGCGCGGAGAAGTTTATCGACATCAAATGCAGAAAGACAGGCATACGTCCGTCGGCAGTAGTAATCGTCGCGACGGTGCGCGCGCTTAAGCATCACGGCGGCGCAAAGAAAGATGAGCTTGGCAAAGAGAACCTGAAAAAGCTCGAGAAGGGCTTTGCGAACTTGAAACGGCATATAGAAAATGTAACAGGCGTAATGGGCTTACCGGCTGTCGTTGCGGTGAACCGTTTCCCGACGGATACAGAAGCGGAGCTTGCGTTTGTAATAGACGCGTGCCGCAAGCTGAACGTAGCCGCCGAGATTTCCGACGTATTCGCAAGCGGCAGCGCGGGTGGTATGAGTGTTGCGAAGCGCGTACTGGAATGCATGGACACTCCGGCTGACGGTTTCAAATTCGTCTACGATACGGAGTTACCCGTAAAAGAAAAAATAGACGCGATCGCGAAACGCATCTACGGCGCGTCGGGCGTGACATTTTTACCGGAAGCCGCGAGGTTTATTAAGGATATCGAGGCGATGGGTTACGGCGGCTTGCCGGTCTGCATGGCGAAAACGCAGTATTCATTCTCCGATAACGAGAAGCTCCTCGGCGCTCCGTCGGGCTTTGACATAAGCATTCGCGAGGTGCGGCTGTCGGCCGGTGCGGGTTTTATCGTCGCTATCGCCGGTAATATTATGACTATGCCCGGCTTGCCGAAGGTTCCGGCCGCCGAAAATATCGACGTAGACGAAAACGGCGTCATCAGCGGCCTATTCTAAATTCTAAAGATAAGTGAAAATTTTATATGCAATTTACCCGATTCCCATTGAATTATTGCAGCGGCTTGTAGTAAACTGTGGGACGGGTAATTTATTTTAAATTTAAAAAGGAGAGGAACTTATGAAGAAGGTAACAGCACTGATTCTTTCACTGCTCATGGTACTTTCGGTGTTCGTGAACACTGCTGTGGCAGCGGCGCCGGATATGGGCGGTCAAACCGTCATCTTGCACACCAACGATACACACGGTCGCGCAAATGACCCGAACAACGGTAACGGCATGACGATGGCAGGCGTAACCGCGCTTAAGAACTACTACAAATCGCTCGGCGCAGATGTAATACTGCTTGACGCCGGCGATACGCTCCACGGTCTTCCGTTTGTAACGACTTCCAAGGGCGCGGACATGGTCGAGCTTATGAACAAGGCCGGTTATTCCGCTATGGCACCCGGCAATCACGACTTCAACTACGGCTCGGATCGTCTGGCTGAGCTTGCGAAGTCGGCTAAGTTTCCGATTTTGGCCGCGAACGTAACCGTTAAAGCCACCGGCGCACTTTTCGCCGGAGACAACACGGTCATCACGTCAAACGGCAAGAAGTACGGCGTATTTGGCTTAGCTTCGCCGGAGACAGTTTTCAAATCCGCTCCGGTTAATACAGAGTCGATTGTCTTCGCCGATCCGGTCGAGACAGCTAAAAAGCAAGTAGCCGAGCTTAAGAAACAGGGCGTGGACTACATCGTTTGCCTGTCGCACATCGGTACGGACAGCGCGTCAAAGCCTAATACATACGATGTAATCAAAGGCGCACCCGGCATCGACATCTACATCGACGGTCACAGCCATTCGGTTTTCGAAGCGGGCAAGGTGGTAGACGGCGTAGTTTTAAACAGCGCTAACGAGTATTACAACCGTGTCGGCGTAGTTACGATCGGCAAGGACGGAAAAATAGCGTCGGACTTCGTTGACGCTAAGAAATATAAAGAGCTTGGTATTAAAGACGACGACATGACGGCTGAGCTTAA
>CAZJLW010000038.1:0-13361 GCA_964546895.1 uncultured Eubacteriales bacterium
GTCGCTCCTCTTGCGAGGGGCGTGGATTGAAATTATCGTTGGCGAGATACCGGGCGACGCACAAGGGGGAGTAATTGCTAGTGGGCAGTGTCTGATGTTATATTTCAATACACATACTTTGCAAGAGGAGAGGATTGGCATTTTGCGGCGCTGATGTGTGGTGTTAATCGCGACACCGGTATTTCAATCCACGCTCCTCATAAGAGGAGCGACTTGTAAAAAAATGCCCTGGAGGAAGACGACGAGTTTATTTAAGTACACGCCCTTAGCAAGAGGAGCGACCAACAAAGCGTTGCCCATTCCCGCGACTCAGGATTATTTCAATCAACGCCCCTCGCAAGAGGAGCGACGCCTTATCTTCCCTATACTTAACATATACAATTAACAACAACCCTCTAAACAACCCCCCACCCCGCCCCCATCCCTCCCAAACCCCACAACAAAATAACTAATCCCCATCACATCAAACCCTTACAGAAATACCCGTACTATTTTCGTCTACTATGTTGACAACAAACGAAAATACCCCATAAACAAACATTACATCATCCACAATACCCCGCAAACGCTTTTTTTCAATACAATACAACCTTCATAAACCGAACGATAATCCCCCTAATGAATCGTTGACAAACCCCCACCACCAACATATAATCAAATTAATTAACATATATAATTAACATAACTTCAAACAAAAGCATTTACCTTTTAATCAAAAACCGCACTAACTAATCTACAATAGTATCAATAAAGGAGCAGACACCCATGAGCAAACAAAACTTTATCATCTTCTTCCCGGACGAGATGCGGGCGTCGTCCGTATCGTGCTACGGCAACAAAATCGTAAAAATGCCGAACTACGACCGGCTCGCGTCGGAAGGCACGTTGTTTGAGAACTGTATCGTGCAGAACCCCGTGTGTACTCCGTCGCGCTGCTCGCTTATGACGGGGCTTTACCCGCACAACGCGGGACACAGAACGCTCTGGCATTTGCTGAGGCCGCACGAGCCGAGCTTGTTCCGCTATCTAAAGAACGCGGGCTACCACATCCAGTGGTACGGAAAAAACGATCTCTATTCGCAGGAATATCTTAACGAGATATGCGACGACATCGACGAAATGAGACACGGCTACAAAACAGCCCCAACCCTAAAATCAGGACACGTAAAAAGTACACAAAGAAACCTCGACCCGTCGGACGAGCATTTTTACTCGTTCCTGTATCCTGAAGTACCTGAGGATGGCGGCGAACTAACCATCGACGAAAAAGTCGCACGCGCCGTGGATTTCATTAAGTCGCGCAAGCCGGACGACAAGCCTTTCATGCTTTTCTTACCGACAAGTATGCCACACCCGCCGTACTCGGCGCTTGAGAGCTTCCACAACATGTACAAGCCCGAGGACGTCACCGACGAACTTATCGAAGCCGAAAGCCTAACCAACCCACCCGAATACATGAAGCTCCTACGCGAATACCGGCGCTCCGGCAACTGGTCGAAGGAGTACCTCGCAAAAATTTACGCAGTTTACCTCGGCATGAACAGCTATGTCGACAAAATGCTGGGGCTTATCCTCGATACACTCGAAACAACGGGGCTGGATCAGACCACAACAGTCATAGCTTCATCGGATCACGGCGACTACGCCGGAGACTACGGACTGATGGAGAAATGGCCAAACGCAATGGAGGACGACCTCGTACGAGTACCGCTAATAATCAAGTCCCCCGGAATAAAGCAGGGCAACCGAATCAAAGGACAGGTTGAGCTGTTCGACATAATGCCTACCGTAATGGAACTGGCAGAATTAGACTGCGACCACGTACACTTTGCAAAGACGCTGGTACCGGAGCTGTCGGGGCTGCGTGATGACTTAGACAGACCGGCCTTCTGCGAGGGTGGCTACGACCCGCACGAGCCGCACTGCTTCGAGGGCTATATCGGGCGCAAGGACAGGCTGAGAACCAGCTCGCACATTTATTACCCCAAGGCGTTGCAGCAGCAGGAGCATCCCGAAACCATCAGCCGCACTACGATGATTCGTATGCCTGATTACAAGCTCGTCAGGCGCACAAGCGGCGACAACCAACTATACGACCTAAAAGCCGACCCGGGCGAGCGCAATAACCTATATAACGTCCCGGAATACGACGCGAAAAAGCGCGAGCTTGAAGATAAGCTTCTGAGCTGGTACATACATACGTCCGACACCGTACCGCGAAATGACGACCCACGCGATTTCAAATAAACCCCAAAGGGGATGCGGCAAACTCACAACAGAGTTTGCCGCATTCCCTTTTTTCGTCGCCGCAATCCCCACTAACTCGTCCCCCGCATATAATAACGCGAGAGGAGTGATTGGCTTGGACATACCGAACGCGGCGGAA
Source organism: uncultured Eubacteriales bacterium (assembly GCA_964546895.1). GTDB lineage: Bacteria > Bacillota > Clostridia > Lachnospirales > CAZJLW01 > CAZJLW01. Next base: position 2,387 of record CAZJLW010000038.1, read on the forward strand.
GCCAACGAGTTCATCAATAGCGAATTGGATTCCGGGTACGACGACAGGACGGACAAGTGGGAGCTGATAGTAAAGTACAACGGTGAGTTAGAAAAGCTTGAGCGGGATTTGGATATCGGCATCGAAATACTGAACGAAAACTACGCCATAATAACGATCGAGCGCGAGCAGATACCGCGGCTTGCGGATTATAAGGAGATCGAGTATATCGAAAAGCCGCGCAACCTGACGATAAACGCCGACGACGCGCTAAGCCGCTCGTGCATACCGCCCGTGCAGAGGCCGTCTGGCTTCGGGCTTACGGGCAACGGGACTATCGTAGCCATTATCGATTCCGGGATAGACTACACACACCCGGAGTTTCGCAACGAGGACGGGACGAGCCGGATACTTTATCTCTGGGATCAGGGCGGCGCGAACTCGAACAGCGGCACGGAGTACAGCAAGGAACAGCTTGACGCCGCGCTGAAAAGCCCGCAGCCGTTCGAGCTGGTCCCGGAGAACGACTTCGTCGGACACGGCACGGCCGTTGCCGGTATCGCCTGCGGCAAAAGCGGCGTCGCGCCGGAATCGTCGATTATAGTCGTAAAGCTAAAATCCAACCCCGGCAACGTAACGACGCGTTCGACGGAAATAATGCGCGCGCTTAAATACGTAACAACTAAGGCGGAGGCACTCAACATGCCTGTAGCTATCAACATCAGCTACGGCACGAACCACGGCTCGCACGACGGAAGCTCACTGTTCGAGGATTACATTGACGACGTGGCTCAGGAATGGAAAACGATTATCGCAGTGGCTGCCGGTAACGAGGGCGTCGCGGCACACCACTACGCAGGGACTATCGCAAGCAACGAGACGCAGGACATAGAGTTCTTTACATCGGGCGACTTAAATAATTTCTTCATATCGCTATGGAAAAATTTCGTAGATGCGTTTTCGATTGAGCTGCTGCTGCCAAGCGGCGCATCGACTGGCGCGCTAAGCTTCACCGACAGGCACAGGCTTATTAACCTTGGCGAAGTCGCAATTTACGTGGACTTCGCGCAGCCTACGCCGTTTAGCAAAACGCAGGAGGTATTTATTCAGCTTGAGGCGCAGTCCGACACTCTGCCGCAAGGCGTCTGGAAGCTGCGTATAAAGGCAGCGACTATAGTTGACGGGAGATTCGATATATGGCTGCCCGTGACGGAGCGCGTCTCCGATAAGACCGCCTTCACGAAGCCGTCGATCGAGACGACGATAACGATACCTGCCACGGCAAGAAACGTCATATCGGTCGGCGGCTACGACAGCCGGTTAAACACGCTCGCGGATTTTTCGGGGCGGGGGTTTACGGTTGTTGATATATACGCAAAGCCCGATCTCGTCGCGCCCGCCGTAGCTGTCACCAGCGCCCAAACAGGCGGCGGCTACGACAGCTTCACGGGTACGAGCTTCGCCGCGCCGTTTGTTACGGGTTCGGCCGCGCTTATGATGCAGTGGGGTATCGTAGAAGGCAACGATCAGTTCCTGTACGGTCAGCGTGTCAAGGCGTTTCTCGAAACGGGCGCCGAACGCAAGGACAATATCGTTTACCCGAACGGCGCATGGGGCTACGGCAGCCTTTGCCTGAAACGTACAATGGACGCACTCGTAAAAAACGAGCCGCCTTCGCGCAGCCCTGCCATACAGTCCGTATTCGCGCAGCGATCCGCCTACACGGACGTACCACTATCCGAATATATTAAGCAGCCCAATATAGTAGGCTTTACAGTGCTTTATAACGACAACTTCCGGCGTTACGCCGCCGAGCATCCCGAGTTAAGGCTTGGCACAATGTTGTCGGGCGGTTACGCTGTTGCTTACGCGCCGCAGGAGCGGCTTTACAATATTATTGTGGAGCTTGGCGGTGAGTATATTAATATGTTCACGACGCTGTTCGGGCTTATGGGCAAGGAAAGTCTTGACGCGGCAGGTATTACGCGTGTCCAGCAGCAGACATATTTGTATTTGAGGGGAAGCGGAGTGCTGATAGGCTTTATCGACACGGGTATTGATTATACAAAGCCTGCGTTTTTGTACGAGGACGGTACGAGTAAAATAAAATATTTATGGGATCAGACGATAGAGGGCACAGCACCTGAAAACATGCATTTCGGTGCGGAATATACTCAAGATATGATTAATGAGGCGTTAAAGTCTGACGATCCGTACAGCATTGTACCGTCGCGTGATACGGTTGGACATGGAACGTTTTTGGCATCGGTTGCGGCCGGGCGCGAAAACAACGAGTACATCGGTGCAGCGCCCGACTCCGAAATAGTAGTCGTAAAATTAAAAAGAGCCGGTTCGTATTATTTACAGCATTATCAGCTGGACGACCAAACAGAGAATGTCTTTGAATCGACTGATATTTTGCTTGGTTTTCGTTATATTGCAGAAAAAGCCCAAGAGCTGTCACGCCCTATCGTGTTCTGTATAGGAGTCGGTTCAAATTTCGGCAGACATGACGGCTCAACGTTTATGGAAAAATATTTCGCGCAGGTTGTGACAAGCAAAGGCTCGGTAATTTGTACCGCCGCAGGTAATGAGAGCAACGCAAAGCATCACGCGGAGGGTACTATCGAAAAAACAGGCGACAAGCAGATAATCGGCGTACGCGTACCCGAAAACGTGAAATACTTCATGATAAGCATATGGAGCGCATTATTCGACAAGCTTGCCGTCGGTGTAAAATCTCCTACCGGCGAGGTAATCGACAAAGTTCCGTTATTGGCCGGCTACGGCTATACGAAAAAGCTTGTGCTGGAAAAGACGGTTGTATCCGTGGAGTATTACAAGGACAACGGCTGGCTGTGCTTAGTGCGCTTTACTGATCCGACACCGGGTATATGGGAGGTCACGGTTTTCGGCGACAACGTAATAAGCGGAAGATACCATGCTTATCTGCCGATAACAGGCTTGACAGGCTCGAATGTCGAATTCCTTACGCCGTCGCCGAATTACACGGTAGTAATACCGGGTACCGGTACGGGTACACTGACATGCGGCGCTTACGATGATAAGTCCAACAGCCTGTATGCGTCGTCGTCGTGGGGGCCGACTACGGCTCAGTTTACCGCGCCGGATTTTGTCGCGCCGGGCGTTAACGTTACGGGTGTTTACCCGACAGGCTACGGCACGATGACCGGCACGAGCGTCGCGTCAGCCATAACTGCGGGCGCGTGTGCGCTGCTGTTGCAATGGGGTATCGTCGAAAAGCAGGACTATGACATGAACAGCGATACTATCCGCGCGCTGTTAATCCGCGGCTGTGACCGCGACGAGAACGTGAAGTACCCGAACGACCAGACGGGCTACGGAAGGATTAATTTGATCGAGACGTTTAACAAAATAAGGGTTATGTGAGAAGGGGAGAACACGGCATGGCCGACAACGGAAACTTAACGGGGAGAGGGCGGCTTCAGGTGACGGTTTTCATGCAGGGGATCGGTGATCCCGCCGAAAACGCCACAGTCCGCATTACACACATCGGAGAAGAAAAAGTAATAGAGGAAATAATAACAGACTCATCAGGGCAGACACCGATACTCAATCTGGCTGCGCCGCCTGTCGAGTTCTCGCTGTTACCGGATCAGCCGTACCAGCCTTTCAGCGAATACGACGTGTATGTGTCTATGGACGGCTACGACACGGTTCTTGTAAACGGCGTGCAGATTTTCCCGAACACGATAGCTTACCAGGATGTGCAGCTGGTCTTTAACGAGAACGAAAGCGACGAAAAGGTTATCATCTCGATACAAGACCCGGTGCTGTGGGGCAACTTCCCGCCGAAAATACCGGAAGACGCCGTGAAAAAGCTGCCGGAATCAAAGGGCTTCGTCGTACTGCCAAAGCCCGTCGTGCCGTCCATAATAGTCGTACACGACGGCGTACCGACGAACGCCGCCGCGAAGAACTACTACGTCCCGTTCAAGGACTACATCAAAAACGTCGCGAGCTGCGAAATATACGCGACGTGGCCGGAAGCGACAATCCGCGCGAACGTGCTTGCGATTATTTCGCTGACGCTTAACCGCGTCTATACCGAGTGGTACCGTTCGCAGGGTTATTCCTTCACGATCACCAACTCGACGGCCTTCGATCAAGCGTTCTCTTACGGGCGCAATATTTTCGAGGAGATATCCGTCGTCGTTGACGATGTTTTCACGACGTTCATCACAAAGCCCGGCATACGCCAGCCGCTTTTTACGCAGTATTGCGACGGGCAGAACTCGACATGCCCGACGTGGATGTCACAGTGGGGTTCCAAAGACCTAGGCGAGCAGGGCTACAACTCCATCGATATATTGAAAACCTATTACGGCCCCGAAATTTTCCTCATGCAAGCCGAGAAGGTCGAGGGCGTGCCGTCGTCCTTCCCGGGGCGGGTGCTGCAGGTCGGCTCAACGGGGCAAGACGTGCGCACAGTCCAGCACCAGCTCAACACAATCTCAAAAAATTACCCCGCCATCCCAAAGGTAAAGGAAGACGGGGTATACGGCGAAAGTACGGAAGCAGCCGTCCAGAAATTTCAGGAGGTATTCCAACTGCCGACTTCCGGCATGGTGGATTTCGCGACGTGGTATAGGCTGTCATTTATTTACGTGGCAGTTACTAAAATCGCCGAGGGGTTGTAAGCGCCGACTCGCGGTATAAGTTGCTCCGCAGTAGCCACAGGCAGTCGCCCAGTGCGGCCGAGGTTTTGAATACGTTGTACAAAGGCGTTTGGCACGGAATACAGCGTTCGCCCTCCGTAAAGCGCGAAATAATTTTCATAACTAGGCGCGGGTCTACTCCGTCTTTAAACGGGGCGGGGTCCGTGCCTTTTAATATTAGCTGCTCGTCGAAGGCGCTGAGCTTCGTGAGGATTTCCTTTACATCGGCGGCGACGCTGTGATCCGTTTCGCAGTAGACAGAGTTCACAAAATACAACATCGACGTACGCTTGTCGAGTACGGCTGCCTTAATATCAGACGAGAGCTTGATGCGGTCGAAGAAATCCGCCGGGGCTTTCACAAAGCCTTCTTGCAGCGCGGCAATCAGTAGGTCGGCGCAGAGCTTCACCATATATAGGTACATCGATTTTTTCTCGCCGAAGTAATGCGCGACGAGCGACTTCGCTATTCCGGCGGCCGAGCCGATTTCTGCCGCGGACGCGTTTTTGTAGCCGCCGCGCGCAAAGACGGTGAACGCCGCTTCCAAAAAAACATGCTGCTTATCCTCTGATAAAGTAAAAAATTTTTCCATGAGACAGCCTCCAAAAATTTTTGCAATTTTCCGTACTTTATGATAAAATGCAACCGTAAATGCTTTTGTAAAAATGCGTGAGACCAGGGAGGGTGCGCAAAGTGATTACGAGCTTATTTTACTACGGACATTATAGACCATACATATTAGATCAGGCCGAAACGGATAACACAACGCCGCGCCGCCCAAAAATACTCGAAAGCTACATGATAGACGGCAAAAGCCTGTCGGTGTTGCTGAACAAAGCCCGCAAGCGCGACATCATAAAATACGCGCGCGGCGTATCGACAAGTGTCCTGAGCCTGAAAGAAAGCACGAACGACAGCATTAACGACATGGAAGGCTACAACGAGAACGCCTATAGGCGCGGCTCAAGCAAAGCCAAGGAGTGGCTTGCGAATGATTTGCGCCGGTTCACCGAGGCGTATAACAACTCGTCGGAGTTTATGTCCGAGCAGGCGCACAGTCAGGAGCTGCGCGGATTCGCGCAGGTCGTAACGGACGGCGTAGACGAAGGCATCGGCCGTCTCAAACGGCTGGGCATTACGAAAAACGCCGAGGGCAAGCTCGACTTCAACCCTGAATACTTTAACAAGCTAAGTCCAAAAAGGCTCGGCATCGCAATAGGCGATAACATCGACTTGTTCAAAAACATCTACAACGAAGCGGCAAACGTACTGACCGAGCCGCTCTCCGAGCATATGAACTTTAAAAGCCTGAGCTTCTATTATAACTACAAAATGGGCACGCTTATCGCCGATACGTTTAAGATTATCGAGTCGGGTATGCTTGTCGATACATATGTTTAAAGGGGACTGTTCACTGAACAGCCCCCTCTTTTTTATTCTGCCGGACTATCCGCGCTCTGCTCCGGCGCGCCGCCAAATGCGCCGCCGCTTATCGCGTCGAAGTTAAGCTCTTTCATTTTTTTCACGATGCTGCCGATGCTTTTTGACGGCTCGAAGCCTTTCTCGCTCTCCTCGTCAGTCGGCAGGTACACCTTGGCCATTTCGTACAGCATATTGTAAAAGCTTTCGTCGTTAACCTTTAGCTCGTCAAGTGTTTTTACAAAGATGTCGAGCGCCGCTACGTATTCCGTGTTCTCAACAAATATTCCCACCAGCAGCAGCAAATCCGCCATGTACTCCAAGCTCGTCTTGCCGATTAACTTTTCTTTTATTTCCAGTTCCTTCAACAGATACCGTTTGGCTTTTTCGAAGTCCTTGTTCTGCTTATAATTCATCGCGACGTTGCGCAGGCAGTTGGCGTAGTATAAGTGGTTCTCGCCTATCGTATCCTTGATGATTTTCAGTGACTCCAACCGCAGCTTAAGCGCCTTGTCGTCATTGCCAATCTTTTCGTTAATATTCGCTATGCGTATGAGCGTACCGGCGTAAAAATGATTGTTGCGCCCGACCGACGCTTCTATCCATTTCAGGCATTTTTTAAGGATGCGCTGCGCCCTTTCCGGCTCGTCGTTTTTTTCAAAGAGAATGGCTAGGTAGTAGTTGTTGCGGTAAACCTCGTCGTCCTCCGTGCCTACTATGCGTTTTAGATATGTTGCGGCTTTTTTAGTGTATGCTATGGCTTCCGGTATTTTGTTAATGTTCTCGTATATGTAGCTGATGCTGCTTAAGCCGTTAACATAATCAATGTTTTTCTGTTCGCGCCTCGCGAGTATTTCGGCGTGAAGCTTTAGCGCCTCGTCGTTGCGCCCGGCGTCGGCCAAGGCGTTCGCCAAGTTGTAGAGGCTGTCCAGCAAATCCTCCGTCTCGCCGCCATACTTGCGTTTGATATCAGCCACGAGCGTGAGCAGCGGCAAAGCCTTATCGTATTCGCCCTGCTTGCAGTGAATAATCGCCTGATTGTTAATCCTGTATGTATACGTTATATTTTCACCAAAGAAGTTCTTGACAATCCGCGCCGAATCTGCGTACAGCTCCATTGCCCGCGAGTAGCTGCGCATATCGTCGTAGGCGCGCGCGAGGTTGAATTCGTCGTCTGCAAAATCGAGCGATTCGCGGTCGCCGTACGAGACATGCTCGTTCAAAATCCGCTCGCCGCAAATAACAACGTTTATATAATCGCATTGCTCATATAATTCATAGAAGTTCTTCCTTAGTGCGTAAAGTATTTCCGAACCCATAGTCCACCTCTTATATATTCGGCACTAAACATTGTAATATTTCATTCGGTTTAGTGCCGAATATTTTCCGCTGTTTATAGGAGGGCATTAATGTTTCGTTTTGTGAAACATTAATGCCACCTATATATTTTTGAAACCCTTAAGGAAAATTTTCCAACGTTTTTATATTATGTTGCTCGCGCGTTCAAAAGTCAACAAAAAATTAAATGACAAACACCGGAAAATGGGTGCCGCGAAGCACCCATTATTCAGTCAAAAACAGCCGCCTTGACAAAGCTCTGGAAAGTTTTGCCGTGGCTGATACCCTCCCCGGCGATTTCGCCTTCGAACAGATACGCCGGTTGGATGACGCTGTTTTCGTATATATAAACAAGCTGGCAACGCTTTAGGTCGATGGGCAACTCGGATGCGTCCACTGTGCCGTCTTCAAAATCCACGGGCAACTCGGCGAACGCCGCCGTCATCGATTTTATTTTGAAAGCGCTGATTCGCTCGAATGTCAGGAAATAGTAGTCAAGTCCTAAGACGTTGCCGTATTCGTCGAGGGTTACGGTGTTGTTAAAGGAGTAGTTTTTTATATTGCCGATGCGGTTTATGAATAGCACCTCGTAGACGTTGCCGTCGAAGTTTACTTTCGCTTCCTCATAGTTTAGCAGGAGGTAGTTGTTTTCAATGAAGGAAGCGGCCAGTTCTACGGCGGCTTCGGTGGTGGGGAGTTTGGCCTGAGCGCTGGGCGCGCCCGGCTCGGCGAGTGCGCCCGGCTCCGCCGTGTACGTCAGCCGCCCAAAGTATTTATAAACCTTCAAGCTGCCGCCCTCGCCCGAAAAATAATACGCGTCGTCGTCCTCGCTAAACTCGCCGCCCGTTCCAAGGCAATCGGCAAGGTATTTAATCTTACCGAAGCTTGTCTCCTTGAACCGCGGCACGTAGCAGCTGATCGTGCCGGACGGCGTTTTCGACATCGGGAAGTTGACGTCATAGACGGCGTTCATCTTGCTCCCCTCGCCTAAGTCCGCGACAGTCGGCACGGCACCGGCACGCAGAGCCGTCAGCGGCGTCGGCAGTACGACGACGAGCAGCCAGAACATGAAAGCTAGAGTGCTTACTCCGGTTATGTAGATTAGTTTTTTATCCATATCGAACCCATCCTTAAGTATTACGCGTTACATATAAGTATTTCCATAAAACAATTTTTTACACGTCCCCGTATAATGGATTTTTTACATATCAGTCTAGAAAAATGCTATTTACTTATCAAGGAAAACTCACTATCATTAATCACAATACATAAATTTTTCGCTAATTTTTTACATAAATAATACAAAAACTACATGAACACCGGCCGCCCATACAATACAAATCCGAGGCGGCGGAGGCTTAAACATGCTTAAAAACAGAAGGTTTCTGAATTTTAATAACGCCGACGTAAACGTATCGGAATGCGGCTACGAGTCATGCCTGCCGAAGCACGCCTACGGCCCCGCAATAAGAGAAAAATACGTGCTGCATTTCGTTATCGACGGCAGGGGTTATTTCGAGACGGGCGTGCGCAACTACGAGCTGGCAAAGAACGACGCGTTTCTCATTTGCCCGGACACGCTCGTCAGCTATTACGCCGACAGGGAAGAGCCGTGGACGTACGCGTGGATTGTGTTTAACGGCGTGAAAGCGCAGTATTACATGGACATGGCTGGGCTGTCCGCCGAAAAACCGGTCGTGTCGTTCGAGAACGGCATCGAGCCTATTATTAACTGCATAACAGAAATAATCCAGCTCGACACTAATATAAAAGCAGTCGAAGCGCTGCGCATGAGCTTGATTTATCTGCTATTCGCGAAGGTTATCGACGCGTCGCCGTACGATTTTCGCAGGCAGACGAGCAAATCGCCTATCGAAGCCCACGTCGAAAAAGGCTTAAACTACCTGAAATCAAACTACATACGCAACATAAAAATATCTGAGCTGGCGGATTATCTGGGGCTGAACGTCAGCTACACGGGATTCCTGTTCAACAAATACTTAAACAGCAGCCCGCAAACTATTCTCATCAAGCTCAAAGTCGAAAAGGCTTGCGAAATGCTGAAAAACACAAGCCTGACCGTAGCGGATATCGCCCGCTCGGTGGGTTATGACGACCCACTGCATTTTTCCAGAATGTTCAAGAAATACAAAGGCACATCGCCCACGGACTACAGAAAAAGCGACGGCCTTGTAACTATAATAAGGAAGGATTGCAAAATGAGAGAGAAGCCGAACATTATATTTTTTTTCAGCGACCAGCAGCGCTGGGATACGATCGGCGCGTACGGGCAGAAGCTGAACGTTACGCCGAACCTTGACAGACTGGCCGCGGAGGGTACGTTGTTTGAGTACGGGTTTACGTGTCAGCCGGTGTGCGGCCCCGCGCGGGCATGTCTGCAAACCGGACTGTACGCGTCGCAGAACAAAGTCCACCGCAACGCGATGACGCTGCCAAAGGGACGCAAGCTTCTTGCGCATCATTTGAAGGACGCCGGTTACGAGGTCGGCTACATCGGCAAATGGCATCTCGCGTCCGAAATACGCGAGGGCATTTCGTTTCGCGACAAGCCCGTGCCGCCGGAATACCGCGGCGGCTACGACGACTACTGGCTGGCGGCCGACGCGCTCGAGGCCACGTCGCACGGCTACGACGGCTTCATGTTCGACGGGGATATGAACCGCGTGGATTTTACAGGCTACCGCGTCGACAGGCTTACGGACTACGCAATCGATTACGTCAACACACGTGAGCTTGATAAGCCGTTTTTCCTCATGCTTTCGTATCTCGAGCCGCACCATCAGAACGACCACAACTGTTACGAAGGTCCCGACGGCTCGAAGGAGAGATTCAAAAACTACGAGGTTCCGGGGGATTTGGTAGGTACGGAAGGCGACTGGCGCGAGAACTACCCCGACTATCTCGGCTGCTGCGCAAGCCTTGACGAGAACCTCGGCAGGCTCATGGACAGCTTGAAGGCAAAGGGTATTTACGACAACACAGTAATCATCTACTCCTCCGATCACGGCTCGCATTTCCGCACGCGCAACAGTGAGTACAAGCGCTCCGGGCACGAAAATTCGATACGCGTACCGCTTATCGCGTGGGGGCCGGAGTTTATGAACGGCGGCAAAATTTCGGAGCTTACGAGTATTATTGACATCCCGTCGACGATTCTGTATTCGGCCAAAACAAAAATCCCTAATGACTGGGAAGGACGCCCGCTGCAGCATCTCGTGAAAGGCGTAACCGACTGGCCGCAGGAGATTTTTGTACAGACGAGCGAAGCGAACATCTCGCGCGTTATCCGCACGAAGGAATGGAAGTATTCCGTCATGGCGGAAGTACCCGGCAAAAACTACGACATTCCTGTCACGGAGTACACGGAGGAATTTTTGTACGACCTGCGAAACGACCCGCACGAGCGTAACAATCTCATTTTTAACGGTACATACAACGACGTGAAGAACGAGCTAAAGCAGCTGCTTATTAATAAAATGGTAAAGATTGGCGAGACTAAGCCGGAAATTAAGACGGCT
>CAZJLW010000038.1:13461-24738 GCA_964546895.1 uncultured Eubacteriales bacterium
GTTTTAATGTCGGATGAGCATAACCCGTTTTTCAGTTCGTTCGACGGTAACAACAGAGCCGCGACGCCGAATATGCAGCGCATGTGCGAGAACGGCACGCTGTTTCGCAACGCCTACTCCCCTAGCCCGCTGTGCCTTCCGGCGCGCAGCGCGTATATGTCGGGGAGAAGGGTTCACGAAATCGATACGTACAACAACTGCAACGTCCTGCTGGACGAAAACTATCCGTCGTTTGGCGCGGCGTTGCGCGAGCAGGGTGTACATACTGTTATGATCGGAAAGACCGACGTCTACGCGAAATCTGCCGACCTCGGCTTCTCAGAGCTGCTAGATAAACAGGATCGCAAGCTGCCCGGCGATATCAACTTCCCGCACAAGCCCGTGACGATACGCGAAGGCGCAGCCGATAGAGCTTCCGGCTTCGGTGTGAAGGAAACCGCGTTCGACCATGATATTTTTTCCGTCGACGAGGCGCTGCGCTGGCTCGACAGCTATACGGGCGACGAAAATTTTGTAATCGCCGTGAGCGTTCACAACCCGCACTTCCCGCAATACGCGACACAGGAATACTGGGATATGTACGACGACGGGCTGTTCGACGAGCTTTCGCGCGACCCGGCATACAGCGTGGATTGCGAGACGGCGCGTCATCCGTACGCCGCTTCGCTCCGGGCGCATTTCGAGTGCGAAAAATTCACGAAGGAACAGGCGCGCGGACTGCTCCACGGGTATAGAGCGGATGTTTCGTTCGTCGACACGCAGCTTGGACGGCTGCTCGATAAAATCGAAAGCCCGAAGTTTAAGGGTAATACGAATTTGATTTACACAGCCGACCACGGCGATATGATGGGCAGATTCGGCATGTGGTGGAAGTGCGCGTTGTTCGAGGATTCGGCACGGATTCCGTGCTTGGCGGTGGGGCCGTCGTTCGCAGGGGGCGTCACGGTTAACACTCCGGTGGATTTGCTTGATGTGTCTGCGACGCTGTTTCGCTTAACCGGCGCAGAAATGCCTGAGTACCGCCACGGCGTAAGCCTGACGGATATTCCGGTTGACGACAGCGAGCGAGTTGTTTTCGCCGAGTATCACGGACACGGCGTACCCGGTTGCAGTTTCATGATTAGGAAAGGCGCGTACAAGCTGCTTTATTTTATAGACGCGCCGCATTTGCTGTTTAATCTTGCCGACGACCCGCACGAGATGAACAATCTGTACGAGAAGGAGCCTGCAAAGGCCAAGGAGTTAACGGACGAGTTGCTAAACATCTGCGACCCGGCGAAGCTGTCACCTAAAGTTGAGGATTTTATTGCCAGACAATGGCGTGAGGTTAAAAAATCATAAACAATACGAAAATTCGCTTACAGTTTACAAAACTAGAGTAAAAAGCGAATTTTCGTGCACGAGGATGGTTGCGCGCGAAGCCGTGCAACAATGGATTGATAGGGGGTAAGAATTATGAAACGAACAGGTTTAAAGGTTTTCTCGGCCGCTATGGCGGTAGCGATGACGGTGTCGTCGGCAACCAGTGTCCTGGCAAGCACGACCGCTTCGCCGAAGCCCAACACATTACCCATCACAACGAAGAACGAAAAGCTGATTTACGCCGGTAAGGAATCGAACAATCCCGAGTATTCCCTCGCCGACAACAGAGAGGTCTGGAAGGAAATCGAGAAGAAAACAGGCGTCAAGCTGGATTTTCAGATTCTGCCCGACGCGGACTACAACCAGTCCATGAAGGTACGGCTCGCGGCGCAGGACGTGCCGGATATTTTCTTCGTACCAAGCGGCGTTAACGCGATATCGCTGTTCAAAGACGGCACCGTCGCCGACATGAACAAGCTCGTCCGCGAAAACGCACCGAACATCATGAAGCTGATAAACGATAACGACGAAGTCCGCGCGGCTATGGTTGCGGCCGACGGCAGGATTTATGCCGCGACAGTTACGACGGCTGGCGATATGACAGTTAACCCGCGTACGATGTTCTACAGACGCGACTGGCAGAAGAAGCTTAACATTCCGGATCCGGTTACGATCGAGGATTATTACAACATGTTCGTTGCGTTTATGACGAAGGACCCGAACGGTAACGGCCAACAGGACGAGATACCGTTGTTTTTGCAGAACCTCGGCAACGTCGATATACTCGGTTCGGCGTTCGACGTTATGCACTTCGGCTGGAATAACGGCTGGAGCTTTGACGACAAGGGCGTAGTCCGTTACGACTACGTGCGCCCGGAGTTTAAGAACTATCTCGAGTTCCTTAATAAAATGTACGTCGCGGGTATTATTCCGAAGGAAGTATACTACAAATCCGGTCAGGACACGGCTATGATAGCCTCGAACAGACTCGGAGCGTACACGAACGGTATCGGAGCGTGCGAAACACGTAACGGCCAGCTCATTACCGGTAAGTACATAAATGATATCTCTGAGGGATACTACTGGCTTAAGCCGCCGGTGAATAAAGTAACCGGTAAACGTGAGCTGGCGAACAAGCCGCTCGTCACGAACGGAAACGGCTACTGCATCGGCAAAAAAAGCAAGTATCAGGAGATAGCAGTACGCTGGATCGATTACGTCTGGGGTTCGAAGGAAGGCCAGATGCTCATGGAGCTTGGCATCGAAGGCAAAACCTACGACATCAATGACGGTAAAATTATGATGACGAAGTTCGCCACTAACAACCCGGACGGCCTCGGCGTTCAGCAGGTACTGAGAACTCTCGGGAGCATACCGCCGGACATTTCGCGCCAGACGAACGAAACCTTCTACGCGACTTGGACGTACAGCCCGTTCCTTATCGGCATCATGGACTACGCGAAGCCGTTCTACACTCGCCCGGCGTTCCCGGCGTTCTTAGGCTCGGTTGAGCTGTCGGCTGAATTTACACGCGTAAGCGTCGATGTCAACACGTACAGAGACGAAATGGTTCAGAAGTTTATTATGGGTCAGACTCCGCTCGCCGATTTCGACAAATACGTCGACCAGATGAACAAGCTCGGCGCTAAGCGTTTGATTCAGATTCAACAAACTCAGTACGACGCCATGAAGAAGAATAAGTAGAAACCCGCATAAGGGAGGCCGTATTAATGAGCCGCTTCAAAAAAGAGCTGGTTCGGGATAAGTACCTTGTCCTAATGGTTCTGCCAGCTATCATATATTATATTGTGTTTAAATACATACCTATGGGCGGGCTTATTATGGCCTTTCAGGACTATTCGCCCGGCTTCGGTATGCTGCGCAGCCCGTTCGTAGGTATTAAATGGTTTATAGAATTTTTTTCGTCCATGTATTTTACGCGCGTGTTCAAAAACACGCTGCTGCTGAGCTTTTACGACCTTGTGTTCGGCTTTCCGCTGCCGATTATTTTTGCGCTAATGCTTAACGAAATCCGTAACGACAGGTTCAAGCGCTTTATCCAAACGCTGAGCTATTATCCGCATTTTATCTCGGTCGTAATAATCGTCGGCATCATGACGGACTTGTTCACGGACAAAATCGGCATCATCAACAGGGTTATCATGTTCTTCGGCGGCAAGTCCACCGCGTTTATGACGCTGCCGCAGTGGTTCCGGCCGCTTTACGTCGGCTCGAACATCTGGCAGGGAATCGGTTGGGGTTCGATTATTTATCTGGCGGCGCTATCGGGCATCGACCAGGATATGTACGAGGCGTCGTTCATCGACGGCGCCAATCGTTTCAAGCAGCTCATTTATATTACGCTGCCGTGTCTGCTGCCCACCGTCGTCACTCTGCTGATTCTGCGCATGGGACGCATGATGAACATTGGCTTCGAAAAGGTTTTCTTAATGTATTCCCCCGCTACGTACGAAACCGCAGACGTTATATCTACTTTCGTTTACAGAAGGGGCATCCAGGATACACAGTACAGCTATGCCGCCGCCGTCGGGCTGTTTAATTCCGTCGTGAATTTCCTGCTCGTCGTCTCCGTCAACAAAATCAGCCGTACCCTGTCCGAAACCAGTTTGTGGTAGATGGAGGAGTATTATGCACGGGATAAAAACTAAGTTTACGTTGGGTTCGTTTATACCGAAGCTTATTATCGTCGTGACGCTTCTCGTCATCGCTGTGCTTTGTATATACCCGATGGTTTATATTTTCAGCATGTCGCTCAGCAACGTGCTGATTGTTCTGAAAAAGGAAGTTTACCTGCTGCCGCGAAATATTTCAATGGACGCGTATAGCTTCATCATGAAGCGCCCCGATGTCTGGCGCGCTTACTACAATACGATTTGGTACACGCTCGTCGGTACGGCTATCAATATTGTGCTGACGCTGCTGACTGCATATCCGTTATCGCGGAAGCACTTCGTTTTGCGCGGGCCGATTACGTTTATGATTGCGTTCACGCTATGGTTCGGCGGCGGAATGATTCCGTCGTTTATACTCGTGCGCTCGCTTGGACTGTACGGCACGCGCTGGGCTATGGTTCTGCCCGGGGCTATTACTGCTTGGAATGTTATTATTTCACGGACGTTTTTTCAGTCGACGATACCCGATGAAATTATCGAGGCCGCTAAAATCGACGGTGCTAATGATTTGCAGGCGTTTATTGCTGTTGTGCTGCCTGTTTCGCAGGCGATTATTGCGGTTAATATTCTGTTTTATGCCGTAGACCACTGGAATTCGTTCTTTAACGCTATTTTATATTTGCCTAAGAAGGACATGCAGCCGCTTCAGGTGTTTTTGCGGACTATATTGTTTCAATCGGTGCAGTTCGGGACTTCTGTTTCCGGGGACGATTTGGAATTGTCTATGCTGTCCGAGAAGTTGAAGTATGCGGTTATTATTTTCGCGATGCTGCCTATTACCTTTGTGTATCCTTTTGTGCAGAAGTATTTTGTTAAAGGGGTTATGATTGGGTCGTTGAAGGGGTAAGAATGGGTAGTTGAGCGGTTAATTTTAATAGGGAGCCTTAATCTTCGGATTGGGGCTTTTTTTGTGCAGATTTATGAGGTTGAATTAATTGAAAAGTTTCTATAATACGTGTATACTTATAATAAAAGGTTTAACAAAGGATGGTGACTTTATGGCTGAAATTCTATCTGTAAAATTGGACTTTCTATTCAAGCGAATATTCGGAGACGAGCGTAATACCGATATCCTGAGAAACTTTTTATCGGCTGTTCTGGGAAAACCGGCGGAGGAATTCGCGGAGCTTACCTTTATTAATACCGAGATAAAGAAGGAACACGAGGACGACAAGCTCGGAATTTTGGATGTCAATGTAAGAACGACCGACGGCGTATTAATTAATCTGGAAATACAAATCCTTAGCAAGATGGATTTCGAGAAGCGTACCGTATTTTATACGAGCAAGCGTTTTGTCGAACAGCTAGGCGAAGGTGACCCCTATGTTAAGCTTAACCAAACTATCAGCATAAATATTATTGATTTCAATTTGTTTGATTGGGACAAATATCACAGCACGTTTTGGATAATGGAAGAAAGTACCCGCGCTAAGCTTACCGATATGATAAGAATAGACTTTTTGGAACTAAGGAAAGCCCAAAAGGCAAGCAACAACACTAATGATGACATTAAACAATTATGGATGGATTTTTTGAACGCCAAAAGCGAGGAGGAATTGAAATTGCTTGCAGAAAAGAATGAAGTTTTTAAGAAGCCTACCGCTGAGGTAATACGTCTTAGCGGCGACGCGGCTGTGCGTGAAATGCATTTTAAACGGCAGATGGCTATTATGGATAGAATGGCCGAGATTGCGTATGGGGTTAACCAGGGGCATAAGCAGGGACTTGAGCAGGGGATTCAACAGGGGATTCAGCAAGGGATTCAACAGGGGATTCAGCAGGGGATTCAGCAAGGGATTCAACAGGGGTTCCAACAGGGCTTGAGCGAAGCTATGCTAAATGTAGCGCGGGCTATGAAAAGCGAGGGTATGTCGTCGGTTAGTATTGCTAAATATACAGGGTTGCAGGTAAGTGAAATTGAAAATTTGTTAAAGTCTGAGGTATAATCACTACATGCGGCTCATAACAGTGGAAAATATTCGGCACTAAACCGAATGAAATATTACAATGTTTAGTGCCGAATATCTACTTATTGACCACCGACATTTTTTATGATATTTTCTATAACATGAACCATAACTAAATACTATGTACGATTATTGGTGCGCACGATACTGTGCGATAATAGGGAACCGGGTGTGACTCCCGGACAGTCCTGCTGCCGTGATGATGTAGCCACTTTCGGCACAAGCGAACGCTTGTGCAGCCACCGAGCCAAACTTGGGAAGGCGAAAGGGTGTAAATGTCTAAGTCGAAAGACCTGCCGATATGATTCCATGAGACTTCACAGGATATGAGGCTATGGTTTGTCGATGCGGGGACTCCCTGTATTTGTGATGAATTGTTTGAAAGCCTTGGTCTTGCGACCTAGGCTTTTTTGTTTGCGCGCCGTGCATGTGCAATCGCCGCACGAGTGGCAGGATAACGGAGGTATTATGAATACGAACACGAGCTGCAAATTTTTCATCGACAACATTAAACCGACAGACAAATCAGCTTACGAAAAAGCCAAGTCACACTTGGACAACCTGGCAAAGCCGCCCGGAAGTCTCGGGAAGCTGGAGGACATCGCCGCGAAGCTGTGCGCTATAGCGGGAAGCCAGACACCAACCATTGACAAGCGTTGCGTCATAATTACTGCGGCGGACAACGGTGTTGTCGACGCGGGCGTATCCTCAGCGCCGCAAGCGGTCACAGCCGTCCAGACTATCAACATCGTTAACGGCGTCACAGGCGTCGGAGTAATGGCGAAAGCTTTCCGCACCGACCTAATCGTCGCAGATGTCGGCGTGAATGCGGAGCTGTCGCACCCGCTTCTACTCGACCGAAAAGTCAGGAAGTCCACCGGCAACATAACGCTGGAACCGGCCATGTCGCGCGCGGAAGCGGAGGCGGCAATCGCAGTCGGTATTGGGCTTGCGGAAGCGGCGAAGTCGGCGGGTTATGAACTTATCGGTGTGGGCGAAATGGGTATCGGGAACACGACAACCAGCAGCGCCGTGCTGTCGGCGTTGCTTGGATTATCGGGCAACGATATCGACTCGGCTGTCGGCAAAGGCGCAGGGCTTAACCATACCGCCTACGAACACAAAATCAACGTTATCAAAGCGTCGCTCGCGCTGCACAAACCGGACGGTCGCGACCCCGTCGACGTACTGTACAAAGTCGGCGGACTTGACCTCGCCGCCATGACCGGGGTATTCATTGGTGCGGCGTATTACGGCTTACCGGTTGTCATCGACGGATTTATATCAGCCGTGGCCGCGCTATGCGCCGCACGCCTGAATCCGCTGACGAAGGAATACATGTTTGCGTCGCACCTGTCCGCCGAGCGCGGTTACACTCCGGCAATCAATGCGCTCGGGCTGTCGCCCTGTCTTGATCTGGGTATGCGGCTCGGCGAGGGCAGCGGGTGCCCGCTTATGTTCGGCGTCATGGATGCCGCGCTCGCCGCGTTTAAGGATATGGCTACGTTCGGCGAAGCGAACATCGGCGACGATTATTTAGACAACATTCGCGAAATCGAAACCTCATCACCGAAAACAAATCACGACAGGGGATAGAGCTATGAACGTATTTATTTCGGGCGGCTGCAAAAACGGGAAATCCACCTACGCCGAGCGTATAGCGGTTTCGCTGTCGCAAGCCGCGAAGCCGCTGTACTACATAGCGACGATGCTGCCGGCTGATGACGAGGACAGAGTACGTATAACACTCCACCGCCAAAGCCGTGCGGGGCTTGGTTTTCAGACGGTCGAACTTGGATGCGACATTGCGAGCCTGACTGAGCGCTGTGTTATGGGCGGCACTTTTTTACTGGACAGCGCTACGGCGCTGTTGGCGAACGAGATGTTCCCGCGGGATGGCGCTGTTAATACAAACGCGCATGTCAAAATCGCGGATGAGCTGCTTCCTGTGATGCGTTCTGTCGGCAACATGGTGGTCGTGTCCGACTACATCTATTCAGACGCGCGGATTTACGACGAGTACACAGAAGCGTACCGAAAAGGGCTTGCCTATATCGATCGCCAATGCGCGACCTATTGCGATGCCGTCATCGAGGTGTCGTATAGCTCGCTCATTTACCACAAAGGTCGGGTGTTGGAGGGATTGCATGAAACGTTTATATAACGGATTTGTTATGTCGCTCACTATGTTTTCTATTATCCCGGCCGCGCGGCGCTGGGACGATACGGCATTTTGCTACGTTATTCCGGCGTTGCCGGTGGTCGGCGCGATTATCGGCGGGCTGTGGTATGGCTTGTCGCTGTTGCTGGCGCGGCTCGAAGTGCCGCTTATGCTGTCTGCCGCACTATTACTGCTGTTTCCTTTATGTATTAGCGGGTTCATACATATAGACGGATTCATGGACACTACCGACGCTATATCCTCACGCGCTGAGCTGGCAAAAAAACGCGCAATACTAAAAGATTCTCACGTCGGCGCGTTCGCTGTGATTGCAATTGGGTGTTATCTGCTGCTTGGCTTCGCGGCTATGGTTGGGTTTTTAGAAAGCGGCGAGAGCACGCTTGCGTTTGTGACTATACCCGTGCTGTCGAGAAGCCTTGCCGGCGCTACACTGTTGAACATCAAGCCCATTTCCGAAACCGGCTTCGGCGCTACGTTTCGGCAAAACACTAAGCCTGTTCATACTGCTGCTGTTGTGGCTTTTGGTGCGGCTTACGTCGCTGTGGGTGCTTGGATTGGCGGGGCGACTGTTCTGTTGCCGCTTGCGGCGCTTGTCGCTGGGGGTTTGTTCAGCGCTGTTTACACAGTCAGGCAGCTTGAGGGGATATCGGGCGATTTGTGCGGGTTTATTATTACGGTGAGCGAGCTGTGCGCTTTGCTTGCGTTAGGGATTCTTTAGTAATGTAGGAGGAATGAAAATGATACTGATAATCGGCGGTGCGTATCAGGGCAAGCGGCAGTACGCGCTCGAACATTACGTTGGCTTAGAAATAGTTGCTGATTTCCATTTGTTTATTTTGGAGCTGATAAAAAAAGATGTCGAGCCTGTCGCTTACGTTAAGGAGCACTTATCTGATTACGCTGACAAGGTTATCATCTGCGACGATATATCGTGCGGCGTAGTGCCGATGGATTCGCTTGAACGCAAATGGCGCGAGTCTTTGGGACATACGCTGGCATTCCTTGCGAAGGAAAGCGATGAGGTCGTGCGTGTGTTCTGCGGGATTGGCACGCGGTTGAAATAAAGTTTAGCAGTATAAAGAAGCACTTAATTTAGGAGGATTCATATATGAAGAATAAACTCATTTCTGTAATCGTTTCTGCCTTAGTTTTTACGGCGCTGGCGGTCTGCCTTACGGCTTGCGCGGCGCAAAAGCCGACGGCTACACCCGGAACCCAGACCACCGCTCCCGCCGTTACAACTGACAGACTCGGCAACGCCATTACCCTACCGTCCACCGTCGAGCGAATCGTCTCTATCGGCACGGCGACTACAGAAAATCTGCTCGGGCTTGGGCTAGCCGATAAGCTAATCGGCGTGGACAGCTATTCTACAGGTTACGAGGATTTGCGGTCGGATGTCGTCGTGTTCGACATGCTGCACCCCGATGTCGAACGGCTGCTGGCGCTTAAGCCGGATATTATTTTCATAAGCACTATGAGCCTCGTCAACGGCGTCGATCCGCTTAAGCCGGTTTCGGATATGGGTGCTTGCGTTGTTTATGTACCCGTTTCGGAAAGCATCCAGGCGATAAAGGACGATATTTTGTTTCTCGGAGCGGTAACGAAAACAGAGGAGACGGCCGGGCAGATAGTGGCCGTTATGGAACGTGAAATATCCTCAGCCAAGCAGTTCGGCAAGTCAATCACCGAAAGAAAACGTGTTTATTTTGAAGTCGATAGCGAAGGAGCGCTGTACACGTTCGGCAGCGACGTGTTCTTAAACGATATACTGGAGCTGATCGGTGCCGAGAACATATTCGCAGAGCAAAACGCGTGGATTTCCACTTCGGCTGAGGCCGTACTTAAAGCTAACCCAGACGTTATTCTTACCAATGTCAAATACAAACCCGACCCAATCGGCGACATAAAGTCCCGTCCCGGCTGGGACGCGACGACCGCCGTTAAAAACGGCAGAGTTTTTTACATAGATGGAATGGCCAGCTCACTTCCAACGTATAAAGTCATTACGATACTTAAAGAAATGGCAAACGCCGTTTATCCGGAAAGGTTCCCTGATAAATGAAACCAAATCAAAAGTTTTTAATAATAGCGGCGTTTTGCGTTGTCGTTATCGTGCTGGCCGTCGGCGTCGGCAGCGTCTACATACCGCCGTCCGACACGGTGAGAATACTGCTCAAAAAAATGTTCGGCGTGGCGTTCGCATCGGAGCCGGACGCGATTGCCGAATCCATTCTCTGGAAGCTGCGCCTGCCGCGCGCCGTGCTTGCGTTTATCGCGGGCGGCGCGCTGGCCGTCAGCGGCGTCGTTGTACAGTCGGTTTTGCGTAATCCGCTCGCGTCGTCGTATACGTTGGGCGTTTCGTCCGGCGCGGCACTCGGTGCGACCATCGCCATTACGTTTCGGCTTACTATATTCGGCGCGCTTACGCTCCCTTTGTTCGGGCTTGGCTTCGCGCTACTCACGATTTTCTCCGCGCTCGCCCTTGCCTCCCGCCTTGACAAATCCCTCGACAACATAACAATAGTCCTGACCGGCATGGCGTTCTCGCTGTTCGCGAACGCTATCATCACATTCCTCATGTCAATCGCTCGCGAGGAGCTTCAAAAGCTTATCTTCTGGCAGCTCGGCAGCTTTGCTATGAAAAGCTGGACACAGCCCGCCCTACTCGCCCCCGTTACGGTTATCGCCACTGGTATAATCGTGCGGTACTCAGCCGAAATGGACATCATGACCTTCGGCGAGGAACATGCCAAAATATCCGGCGTCGATGCCGTGACCGTTAAAATTATACTAATCGGCGTCAGCGCCGTGCTGACGGGCTGCACCGTTTCGCTCGTCGGTATTATCGGCTTCGTGGATTTGTTCACGCCGCACGTGGCGCGGCGGGTTTTCGGCGCGCGCCACAAATACGTAACGCTCGCGTCGTTGCTGCTCGGCGGCAGCTTTATGGTGCTGTGCGATCTTCTTGCGCGTACAGTCGCCGCGCCGCTGGAACTGCCCGTCGGTGCTGTGTCGTCCGCTATCGGCGCGCCGTTTTTTCTTTATATTTACTTCCGGAATAGGAAGAAGG
>CAZJLW010000039.1:0-6280 GCA_964546895.1 uncultured Eubacteriales bacterium
CGGAGAAGGTGGGATTCGAACCCACGGCCCCTTGCGGAGTCGCCGGTTTTCAAGACCGGTTCCTTAAACCACTCGGACACCTCTCCAATTATTCAATTCACGCGCCTTAGCGCGCGCAACAACTACTTACAAAACACAGTCTACAATAAACAACCAATTTTGTCAAGAAAAATTACCGACAACCGTTCCCGCCGTCGCCCCGTACCTTCTCCCGATACTCCCCGGGCGACATACTATAAACCCGCTTGAAAGCCTTATAAAAGGAATTAATAGAATAATACCCGACACTGCCCGATATCTCATTAATACTCCGGTCATCGGAAGCAAGCAGACTAACAGCGCGGTCAAGCCGCGTGCTTTCCAAAAAGTCCGACAGGTTCACACCGGTCGATTCCTTATAAAATCTGGACAAATACTTAGGCGCAAAGCCAAGCTCCGCACTAATAGACGACAGCGAAATCTCGGAGTTACAATAGTTATCCATAATATATTGCTCAATCTTAGCCGTAAGTTCGTTCTTCTTACTGCTTTTCGAATCGCTGATAACCTCGCAAATCTCCGTGAATATCGACACGATACAGCGATGCAGCCCGTCCAAGCCGCCTTTTAAGGAGAGAGTGTTTATTCTATCGAATATCTTAGTCTGCTTCTCGGCTTCGACCGACCCAATAGCGTTCATTATCCTGTACAAAATAATCTTGAACTGATAAGCCAACATTATTATTAGCTCAGGATCGTCTTTTTTATCCTTAACCTCGTCAAAAACACGGCTGATGCTTTGCAGCGTACTGTCCATACTGGCAGACTTCACGCTGTTTATAAGCTTAAGCTCCTCGTCCGTCCCGAAATTATAAAACCCTCTCAGCTTCAGCGCGTTCCCTATGTAAATCCTTTCGGTATCGGCCTCGCTGGTCAGCGATATCTTTTTCGCCTGATAGTAAGAATCCTCAAGCCTACTAATATCCGTAACAATATCCCCCATGCAGCACACAATTCCGAAGCTGTACTTCTCCTTCAAGCTGCTTTTGACGCGCTCCATGTCGCGCGTTATTACATCATACGAAAGCGCATTGTCGGAGAGTATTACGGCGATTTCGTTTAACGAAATCTGATGGGTATGCATTTTATAACTCATGATTCCGTCTACGGCGTTATGAACATACAAACGATACATCGTATTACTCTGCGCGTCGTCATACGACGGCAGACTTATTTTGATATAGACCACGGCGAACGCCTTGTTCGCGAAATCGATATTCAACAGATTCAAATACGACTCAATAACACTGACGCTTTCCCAACCGCCTTTTATCAGCCTGTCGAAAAACTCAGTCCTAAGCAGCAGCAGCTGGTCGTTATAGCTTTTCAACAGCTCGCCGTTACTTGTCATCAATCCGTATATGCTCGAGCTAATATATTCGAACTCGTTCTTAAAAGCGTCGGACTTCTTATCAAAGCCCTCCTGCCCGGACAGTATCGCGATAATGTTTTTAATAGGCAGACTATTCCTGTAAGCCAGCACGAACGACAGCCCGATACCGATCAGAAAAACCATGACCGCCGAGACAAAATATATGCGCTTAGTATTAAGCAGCTGCGCGGCTATGTAATCGTCGGACAGCAAAACAGCAGCTGTTATTCCCAGCTGCGAGGACGTGCGGTATATGGCGGTGAAGTTCTTAAACTCGACGCTTGTTGGCTTGTTTGGAGTAAACTCCGACACGGCGACATTAAGCACGTCGGTCAGGCTTAAGTCCGGCTTTACATTTTTTGATAGCAGCACTTGGTTGTCGGCGTTAAATATCACGTATTCGTTAATACCGACCATATAATCGGCGAACTGCTTATCGCTGATGCTTGCAAGCCCGGTGATGCGGTTCCGTCCGGACAGCTCGGACTTTATCGGCATGGCGAAGGTTATAACGCCGTCCGTGCCACCGCCCGAGACGGTCAGTTGCTTGCCCATTTTTTCTTGAATATGGTCGGAGAGTTGCTTCATCTGATTATAGTAGGAATTAAAAACAGAGCCGTAGTATTCAGGCGGCTTTTCGTAAAAAACTTTATTAAGAAACAGTATTTGCGGCACATCGAAGAACAGACCGATGTCCTTGACGAAATTATTCTTGACGTAATACTTCTTAGAGCTGTCGCCGAACAGAAACATCTGATAATACGCGTCCGGCTCGTAGTCCCTCGGCAGCCGCGAGATATTAATAAGCTCCTTGTCGTAGGACATGAGGTAAAAAATGCCCTCGATTTCGTCGAAGCGCTCCTCGATGTTTTTGATAGCCATATCGATGGAGGTTGTGTTTTCTTTGAGCAGGTAGTTTTTCATAATCATACCGGTAGCTGTATAACCGATGATGCCGATTACGATAAAAAATAAAAGCAGAACACCATACGAAAATAAAAAACTATAATACGCACTCTTGATTTTCATAATCAACACCTCCGCCCTCGACCGCCCGTGATTGAAAATATTATATAATATTTCCGATTCTGTGGCAATTTTTTTTGCGCAATGTGAAATTGTCAACCGCCCGAAAATCAGCCGTGTGAAAATATCCAATACCCGAAAGTAGACGAAATCATAAGAAGTGACTATCCCGCAATTGCAAACGGCTGCGCCATGCAAATATAATAAGCGCAAATCCCGCGAGGGAAATAAGGAGGTGTTGTTTTTGGATGGGCGCTTCAATAAGGTACTGAAGCTGGTGAAAACAAATTATCAGCTGTACCTGATCATACTGCTGCCGTTAATCTGGATTACGATTTTCAGGTACTATCCAATGTACGGAGTGCAGATAGCCTTCAAAAAATTTCGCGCTGCGGAAGGAATAATGGGCAGTCCGTGGATAGGCTTTGCAAACTTTACGAGGTTCTTTAACAACGTTATGTTCTGGGACTTAATAAAGAACACGCTGGGCATAAGCCTGTACTCACTGGTGTTGGGCTTTCCCGCGCCGATTATTCTGGCGTTGGCACTGAATACTTCGATGCATAAGAAATTCGCAAAGACTGTGCAGTTCATCGTTTATATGCCGCATTTTATTTCTATGGTTGTTATGGCGGGTATAATCATTCAGTTTTTGGCACCGCGTTTGGGTATTATCAACCTGATTATCGAGTTCTGCGGCGGCAACAAAACAGATTTTCTCGCTAATCCGAATTATTTTTCTACCGTGTTCGTTCTTAGCGGCATATGGCAAAACGCCGGTTGGGGTACGATTATCTACCTAGCGGCGCTGTCCGCTATCGACCCGTCGCTGCACGAATCCGCAATAGTAGACGGCGCGAGTAAGTTCCAGACCATTCTGCACATCGACATACCCGGCATCCTGCCTACTATAGTCGTGCTGCTGATACTGGACTGCGGACGTATCATGAGCGTGGGCTTCGAAAAGGTGTATCTGTTACAAAACGCTCTGAACCTGCGGGCGTCTGAGGTTATCTCTACCTATGTATATAAGGTGGCGTTTGCTTCACAGCTGACCGATTTTTCATACAGCGCGGCCATAGGCCTGTTCAATTCCGTCATTAATCTTGTGCTTATCGTTATAGTCAATACGGTATCCAAGCGGATTACGGAAAACTCCCTGTGGTAACTCTTTTATAAGGAAGATGAAAAATGTTTAAACAGTCAAAGGCCGATATTACTTTCTATTTTTTAGTTGATCTATTATTGTTCATATGCCTGCTGGTAGTGGCCTATCCCCTTATTTACATAATCAGCTCGTCCTTTAGCTCGACGCTGGCCGTTACGTCCGGGCAGGTCTGGCTTTTGCCCGTTGATTTTTCGCTCGAGGGCTACAAGGCGGTTTTTCGTAACGATAAAATCCTGAGCGGCTACGGTAACACGATTATCTACACCTTCGTCGGGACGGCGTTTAATATCGTTATGACGGTATTGGCGGCGTATCCGCTTTCGCGTAAGGTTATGCCGGGCAAAAAAATCATTACGCTGTACTTTATGTTTACGATGCTATTCAGCGGCGGCATGATTCCGAACTACCTGCTTATGAACAAGCTTAACTGGCTCAATACGTTATGGGTAATGGTTATCCCGAACGCCATAGGAATATGGAATCTCATGATAACTAAGACGTTCTATGAGAACAATATATCTGAGGAGCTGTTCGAGGCCGCGCAGCTTGACGGTTGCACACACGTACGGTTTCTGACGTCTATCGTGCTGCCGCTGTCGAAGGCTATTACCGCCGTGCTGCTGCTGTTTTATGCGGTCGGCCACTGGAATTCCTTCTTCGACGCGCTTATTTATCTTAGCGACCAGAAAAAGTACCCGTTGCAAATAGTTCTGCGTGAGATACTCATACTTAACACGATTGATGTCAACATGGTGTACGACCCGGTCGAAATGGCCAACAAAATCGGCTTGTCCGAGCTTTTGAAATACTCGCTTATTATAGTAGCCAGCTTGCCTGTATGGTGCGTGTACCCGTTTGTTCAACGGCACTTTGTCAAGGGCGTTATGCTGGGCGCTATTAAAGGATAACTAAAAACTAATCAGTTCTTTTGAGGAGGAGAATCGCAATGAAAAAAACAGTTAAAAGGATTCTATCAACAGCGCTGTGCGCCGCGGTTTCTGTATCGGTTATGCAGACGGCGCTCGCAAGCAAGCCGGCGACTACAGCTATAAAGCTCCCGTTAGCCGACAAAAAAACAACGCTTAACGTGCTTGTAAAGGCTCACGCAAGCGTTAAGGATTATGCAGACAACAAGCTGACCAAGTACATTCTCGAAAAAACCAATGTTCAGTTGAACTTTACGGTGCTTCAACCGGGCGAATCGGCGCAGAAGGTTAACCTGATCCTCGCAAGCGGCGCGAACATGCCGGACGTTTTTATGAACGTTAACGACTTCTCAAACGCACAAATCGTATCGTACGGCGCACAAGGGCTGTTCCTGCCGGTTGATAAGTACATCAGCACGATCGGCGTCGAGTTCCCCCGCGTTGTAAAGGAAATGAAAGAGATCGAAAACATTGACCTCATGAGCATGATTACCGCTCCTGACGGAAAAATTTACGCGCTTCCGGCCGTCAGTATAAACGTAGCTAATCAGCACGCATCGCGTATGTGGATTAACAACGACTGGCTCACTAAGCTCAACCTGAAATTACCGAAGAACACCGAGGATTTTTATACGGTTTTAAAAGCATTTAAGACGAAAGACCCGAACGGCAACGGCAAAACCGACGAAATCCCGTTCACGGGCGCTCAGAACTCATGGAACACGAAGCCGGATACACTCATGAACTCGTTTATTTTCCAAGGGCAGAACTTCATGGAGAAGTTCCAGCTTGTTGACGGCGTAATAAGCGCGACTTTCAATCAGCCCGCCTACAGAAAAGGCCTTGAGTATTTAAACAAGCTTGTTAAAGAAGGTCTGCTCGACCCCGGCTCGCTCACGCAGAACCAGGCGCAAATCAGACAGCTGTTCGACAACAAGGACGCCGTACTGCTCGGCGGATTTACAGCCGGTGCGCTTAACACCGTTACCGCTCAGGCCGGCAGCGACAGAAACAAATCTTACGTGCTGTTACCTCCGCTTAAAGGTCCCGACGGAGTACAGATTAACCCGCTCCTTAAATTTACAGTTGCAAATCCGCTTGGAACATGGGTTATCACGAAGAGCTGCAAAACACCCGAGCTTGCGTTTAAGGTTGCAGACTACATGTATTCCGAAGATATATCGCTCAGAAACCGTTACGGCGAGCCGGGCGTAGACTGGAATTTCGAAAAGCCGGATGTAAAAGCCATTGACGGTACTCCGGCGTTCTATAAGGAAGTCTTTGTATGGGGCGGCGTGCAGAATATTCACTATCAGGCTACAGGGCCTATGTACCTTCCCGACCGATACGCTTCGTATCAGCGCGCAAGGGTAACAGATTATTACGACGCAGAGGCTGTTTTATGGGACGCTACACAAGTCTTAAAGCAGTACGACAAGGATTACATTGTACCGAATCTTATGTATACTGAGGACGAAGCGGTTGTATTCTCCGAGTTAAACGCTCAGTTAACAAGCATACAGTCTCAGAACTTCGCGCGTTTCCTCACAGGCGACAGGCCGTTAACGGAATGGGACGCTTACGTGAAGGAACTCGACAACGCCGGATTAAAGAAGTTTGTAGAATTAATGCAAAAGGTTTATGACAGACAGTTCAAAGGCAAGAAATAAGCTAATGTAACCTAAAATAATTTTAAACAGGAGGTGTTTCAAAACTCAACCGGCTACCGAGTTTTGAAGCACCTTTTTT
>CAZJLW010000039.1:6380-7837 GCA_964546895.1 uncultured Eubacteriales bacterium
TAAAAAATGAAGAAGGTGATCGCTATAAAAAAATGTATCGCATATGTTTTGACTGCTTGCATCTTAACAGGCGGCGTGCGGATGCATGGCGTTTACGCCGCCGAGCCGTCGGATATGAAGCTTTCACAGAAGTATACTTACGGCGTAAGCCCCGACATGCAGGTCGGGGATTTTAACTATCCGTACTACACCGCCGTAAGAGACGGTTACAAGGAAAACGGCTATGTACCCGGTACAGATAAGATTGTTGTGCCGCCGGACGCGGCTGAAAAAGGAAGCGCAGCGGATAAAAGCGGGGTGTCCGACAAAAAAGCCGCGGCAGCTGACGGCCTGCTGTGGACGGGTGATATTCCGTCGTTGACGTGGACGTTCGACATCAAAAACGCCGGGCTGTACGAAATCGGGCTGATGTACCTGCCGATGGAAGGCTCGGGCAATCCGGCGCTGCGCTCGTTCACGGTGGACGGCGAGACACCGTTTGTCGAGGCCTCGGGCATTATGTTTCCGCGTATGTGGCGCGACTCCGGCGAGCCGGTTGTCAACAGCGTCGGGGACGAGGCGCGTCCCGGGCAGGTCGAGGTCAGCCGGTGGCGGCTCGAACGTTTGAAGGACAGCTTGGGGTTCTATGACAGCCCGTTCGCATTCTATTTCACGGAGGGCAAGCACAGCGTCACGATGGAATATGTCGATCAGGACATGGCCGTCGGGGATTTTTATGTTACGCCCGTCGAGGAGAAAAGAAGCTACGCCGAGGTTTTGAAGGAATACGAAGCGAACGGCTACAAAAACATTAAGGACAGCTACATATTTCAAGCGGAGACGAACGCCACGGAAAAAAGCGACGCGACCATCCGACGCGAAAGCTCAGGCGATCCGCTGTCGCAGCCGTATTCGTCGTCGTACCGCAAGCTTAATATGATAGGCGGTTACAGATGGCGCAGCGGCAACCAGAGTATAACGTGGGAGTTCGACGCGCCGGAGTCCGGCCTGTACAAAATCGGCGCACGCGTTCAACAGGCGTGGAACGACGGAATGCCTTCCTACAGGCAGATAGCCATCGACGGCGAAGTGCCGTTTCAGGAATTTCTGTGTTACAGGTTCGACTACGACAGGCTGTGGAACAGCCACGTGCTAAGCGACGCGGCAGGGCAGCCGTACATGATATACCTGACCGAGGGCAAGCATAGCCTGACGATGACCGTAAAGCTGGGCGAGCTTGCGGCCGTCGCGCAAATACTAAACGACGACTCAATACGCCTGTCCGGGGTGCTGACGGATATATACAAGATAGCCGGATCAAACCCCGACCCGAACTACGACTACGAATTTTTCAGGACGATACCGACATTAAAAGGCGAGCTGGAAGCTCTGAGCGCGAGCATGGACACGAAGTACGAGCTGCTGCGCGGTATCAGCAAAAAAACTCCGGCAATGGCGAACAATTTTAAGACGATAAA
>CAZJLW010000039.1:7937-20818 GCA_964546895.1 uncultured Eubacteriales bacterium
TATACGAACTACGGCATTCCCGTCACGGCGAATTTTTATAACCGTATGCGCATGGGGATTATGCCGATGGGCATCGGCGGGTTCGGGCTGTATATGCAGCTGTCGGTATCCGCGCCGGAGCTGGCCGGGCGCTGGGGTATCGCACCGATTCCCGGCACTAAGACGAAAGCCGGAGCGGTAGACCGGTCGAACGGAATGCTTGCCGGTCAGTTCGACGTTATCATGGCGCAGTCCAAAAAACAGGACGCGGCGTGGAAGTTTCTGGACTGGTGGACGAGTGCGTCCGTGCAGACGCAGTTCGCGCGGGAGCTGGAAGCTATAATCGGCTCGCAAGCCCGCTGGAACACGGCGAACACCGAGGCTTTTTCGAATCTGTCGTGGAACGTGGAGGACTTGCGCGTTATACGCGAGCAGTGGAAGTGGGCGCGGGAGATGCCGGTCGTGCTGGGCGGATATTTTACGAGCAGACACATAAACAACGCGTGGACGAGTGTAGTAACAAACGGCGGCGACATACGCGACAGCTTGGAGAACGCCGTAAAGGAAATAAACAAGGAGCTGCGAAGCAAGCAGGAGGAATACGGAGTAGATTTTGTGGAATAGGGTGATTGATATCGTTGCGATACTAAAAAAGCATTGGAGAGGGTATCTGTTTATGCTGCCCTTTGCCGTGCTGTTCGGGATTTTTGTAATCATTCCCGTTGTTATAGCGTTTGTTACGAGCTTTACGAACTATAACATGCTGCAAACGCCGCGCTTCGTCGGGCTTAATAACTACAAGCTGCTGTTCTTAGACGACAAGGTGTTCTTGACTGCGCTCAAGAACACGTTCGTGTTTGCGTGCATAACAGGGCCTATCGGTTATTTCCTGTCGTTCTTCGCGGCGTGGACTATTAACCGGCTGAAAATGCGCAACGCGTTCGCGCTGGCGTTCTACGCGCCGTCGATTACGAGCGGCGTCGCGATGTCCGTCGTGTGGCTCGTTATTTTTTCCGGCGACCGCTACGGATATCTGAACAATTTTCTAATAAACATGGGCTTTATCAGCAAGCCGATACTGTGGAGTACGAATCCGGACTTCATCATGCCCGTCATAGTTATTATTTCGCTGTGGATGAGTATGGGTACGGGGTTTCTCGTGTTTTTGGCGGGTCTGCAGAACATCAACCGCGAATATTACGAGGCCGGAGCAATAGACGGCATCAAGAGCAAGCTACAAGAGCTGTTCTGCCTGACGCTGCCGATGATGAAGCCGCAGCTGATGTTCGGCGCCATAACTGCTATCGTGTCGTCGTTCGGCGTGTTTGATATCGCCGTGTCCGTGGCCGGTATCCCAAGCCCCAACTACGCCGGGCATACTATCGTCGCGCATCTGTACGACTATGCGTTTATCAGGTTTCAGATGGGCTACGCTTCCGCCGTCGCTATGGTGCTGTTCTTTATTTCGTTTTTCTTGGGGCGCGTAATAATGTATCTGCTGCGTTCCGATAACGAGCTGTAATGAAGGAGTGTGATTTGCGTTGGTTAAGGCTTTCCGCAAAATAAGCCCGAATATGCTTACGCTTTACTGCGTTATGATTTTGCTCGTAGCGTTCACGGGGCTTCCGATAGTGTATATGGTCAGCACGGCGTTTAAACCGATCGATGAGCTGTTTATTTGGCCGCCGCGTTTTTTTGTACGCGAACCCACGCTGCAAAACTTTGCCGACTTGACGATGGCGCTGTCGGGTTCTGTCGTGCCGTTTACGAGGTACCTGTTTAACAGCGTGCTGGTTACGTCTGTCACCGTCATTATGACCGTTACCGTCTGCACTATGGGCGCGTTCGGTCTTGTTAAGCACAGACCGCCCGGCTCGAAGTTTTTTTTCCGAGTCGTCGTGGCGGCGCTCATGTTCTCGCCGCATGTTACGCGCATACCGAGCTTCATGGTTGTTAACCGGCTCGGGCTTATAGATTCCTACTGGGCGCTCATTATTCCGAACATCGCCGTCGCTTACAACTTCTTCCTTATGAAGCAGTTCATCGAGCAGTTCCCGAACGAGCTGCTCGAGGCTGCGCGTGTCGACGGAGCGGGCGAGCTGTTCGTTTTTATTAGGATTGTTATGCCGGCGCTGACACCGGCTTGGTCTACGCTGGTTGTCTTCTCGTTCGTGAATAACTGGAACGATTTCTTCTCCCCGCTTATTTACATAAACAACCAGAGCATGAAAACTTTGCCGCTTGCGCTGCGCACGATCGGCGGCGGGGGCGGTGCGATATCTGTCGGACGCGCCGGGGCTGTTGCGGCGGCGACGTTTCTTATGACAATACCGACTATTATTATTTTTACGACTATGCAGGCAAAGGTTATGGAGACTATGACTTATTCCGGGATAAAGGGGTAGCGGCTATGACGAAAAGAAAACTGTTAGTTATTATCTGCGCGTTAATAATGCTTGTCCGCCCCTTATCCGTATACGCGGCCGACTATATGGTAAACGGTATCGAGCGTGTTTATATTAACGAGGCGTACAGCGTACACCGCGTGTTCAACAGCCTCGAAGCCCCCGACGGCGAGCGCGTGTTCCTTTCGCAGCCGCAGGATATTTTTATAAACGAGCAAGGCTTCTTGTTTATAGCCGATACGGGCAACGACCGCATAGTAAAGGCGGACGCGCAGGGTAAGGTGCTGGGCATTTTCACGGGGGCGGAAGATAAGCCGCTGTCCGCGCCGAAGGGCGTATACGCCGACGCAGAGGGCAACATGTATATCGCGGATACGATGAATGCGCGCATAGTGCATCTGGACGCGGACGGGGTGTTCGTCGAGGAGTTCGTGAAGCCGGAGTCGGAGCTGCTGGGGGAGTTTCAGTCGTTTAATGTTGAGAAGATATCGCTTAGCCAGACGGGTTATATTTACGCGCTGATGGGCGAAAGCATAATGACGCTGGACGCGAACAATAATTTCAGAGGGTATCTCGGGCAGACGAAGCTGGAATTTAATCTCGTGGAATGGCTGCTTAGGATATTCGCCTCCGACGAGCAGAAGAAGCTCATAAAAAAAAGGCTCGCCGGTTCGTACACGAACATGTACATCGACGGTAACGGCGCAATATACGCCACGAATCTCGACAGAACCGAGGGCGAAATAAAAAAGCTGAACTCGATCGGCGAAAATATTTACAGGAAGTACATCATTCTTAAGTTTAAGCTGTTTAAGCCCGGCTTGCTGTATAAGCACTTCAACTACGGCGAGCGGTATTTGGATTCGTCAAACAAGGTGCAGTTCCCGACCTTTATAGACATCGCCGTAGACAGCAACGAAATAGTAACGGCGCTCGAGGAAAAAAGCGGCAAGCTGTATCAGTACGACCGCAACGGGAATTCGCTGGCGGTATTCGGCGGCAAGGGCAGCTTGGTGGGGCAGTTTTCGCTGCCGTCGTCAGTTGCGATGTCCGGCGACGGTATCGTGTACGTACTCGACAGCGGCATGTCGAACATACAGAGCTTTAAACCGACGGGCTTTATTTCTGCCGTACATTCGGCGACGGCGCTCTACGCGGACGGTAAATACGAACAGGCGCGTAGCTTGTGGGAGCAGGTTTTGAAAACCGACTCCGGGTACATCGTGGCAATAGCGGGTATGGCCGACGCTTTTTATAAACAGGGCGACTACGCACGGGCGATGGAGTATTACAAGCTCGCTGACGACAGGAAGGGTTACTCGAAGGCGTTCGACGAGTATCGTTACGAGCTGTTTCGGGCTTATTTTGTGTGGATTGTTCTGGCGGTGGCTGCGGCTGTTGCGTTTTACGCCTTCTTTATGTTGCTGCTTAAAAAAAGAGCGGAAAAAACACTTTACAATCTCGATCGCACGACTACGATTTACGTGAAGAATCCCGAAATGCTTAAAAAGATGGGCTTCTTCGAAACGCTGTCTATGTCTACCGGGATTTTGTTTTCACCGGCTGAGACTTTTGAGCTGATAAAGCAGAGTAGGGGCAAGCTGAATATTTTTCCGGCTGTGTTTATATTCTGTGCGGCGTACGCCGTGCGCGTATTGTACATAAACATCTGCCACTACCCGCTGCAAAACATCGACGTAGCTTGGACTAATCTGTTCCTCGAGGCCGTGAAGCTGCTTGCGCCGTTTCTGACGTGGGTCGTGGCAAGCTACGCCGTGTCGTCTATTTCGCAGGGCGAGTCCAAGCTCGATGAGATTTTTATGGCGACTGCGTTCTGCCTTGTGCCGTACATAGTCGTCTTCGCGCCGCTCGGGCTTGTCTCGAACGTGCTGTCGAGAGGGGAAATCGGGTTTTACTCGTTCGTAGTTAACGGCACATGGGTGTGGGTTTATTTTTTGGTGTTTCTTAGTTTCAAAACGCTTAACGACTATAAATTTACGTCCGCGTTTGTAAAGCTGGGTCTGAGTGTTTCGACTGTTGTGCTTATTTGGATAGTGGGCGTGTTGATATATGTGTCGACGGGCAGGATTTATCAGTTCGCCGCCGGGATTGTGCGGGAGCTGCAAATGCTTTGGCTGTAATGGGCTGTTAGGAGGGATATTCTGAAACCGAGATTGTTGTTTATGATGTTGATTTTTGCGCTTGTTGGCGCAGTGTTTCTAAAGCCGGTGACGGTGTGTGCATCATCAAACGTACCGGACGGATTCCGACAGGCGGCCGAAAGCGATACGTTGCGGCTGTACGTCAACCCGGAGAACGGCGCGCTTGTCGTGCTGGATAAGCGTAACGGCTTCGCCTTCAAATCCTTCGCGGACGAAAGCAGCTACTACGATTACGAAAACAGCAACGAAAGCTATCAGGCGGCGATGCAGTCGTTTCTGTCGCTGGTCTATACGGATTTGGCGAAAACAGAGGCCGCGCTACAGGAGACGGACACGTCGACGGAGGATAAGACTATCACCGTCACGGAGATTCCGGGCGGCGTAGCCGTGGAGACGGTGTTTACGAAAATAGACATAACCGTACGGGTTGAGATGCTGCTTGAAAATAACGCGCTTGTCGTTCGGTTGCCGCGCGGCGCGGTGCAGGAAACGGGCAGCTACGGAATCATGAGCCTGACGCTGCTGCCGTATTTCGGCGCGAGCGACAGATACGTGGACGGGTATATGTTTTATCCGGACGGGAGCGGCGCGGTGACGGTGTTCGCGAACGCCGACAAGAGACCGCAGTCGCTTAGCCAGATTACGCTGAACATATACGGGCAGGAGAGGATTTACGAAATAGCGACGCGCTGGGAAAGCGGACGCGAGGGCGTGTTCCTGCCGGTGTACGGGTTTAAGAACGGGGACAACGCGTTTCTGGCGGCTATAACGGAGGGCGCGGCGGGCAGCCGTATTTTTGTCAGGCCGGACGGATACGTGCTTAATCTGAACAGGGCGTGCTTCGATTTCGTTTACAGGACGATATACCAAGTCCCGCTGTCGAACATAACGATAAACGGTACGAACAGCGCGAAGAAGCCCGCGATGGATAAGGCCGAAAAAAATATGTCGGACAGCGATAAGGAGGTACGGTTCTTTTTCCTGAACGGGGATAAGGCGAACTACAGCGGCATGGCGGTGGCGTACCGCGATTATCTGGAGGCGCGCGGCGACTTGGCGAATAAAATACGCGAGACGGATGCGATGCCGACGGCTGTTGATTATTTTATGGGGTTCAAGGAATACGGAATGCTGTTCGACAAGGTGGTACCGCTTACGACGTACGGGCAAGCCTCTACGATAACGCGCGAGCTGCTGGCGAAGGGCTTGGATAACCTACAGGTAAAGCTAATCGGCTGGAACAAGGGCGGCTATAGCCGACAGTACACGGGCTTTGGCGCGGAAGCAGCGCTCGGCGGGGAGAAGGGGCTGCGGCAGTTAGCCGAGACTGTTAAGGCGTCCGGTGCGGAGTTGTTTTTGGAAAGCGAGTTCCTCACGTCGACGCAGAAATATATTTCAGCCGGGCGCGACGCGGTGTATACCCCGGCGAATATACCGGCGTTTTTGGGTATACGCGGGTTGTATATCGTTAATCCCGCCGCTGTGCTTAGGCTGGTAAAAGCCGCGCTTAAGCCGGGGTACGACGCCGGGCTTGCGATAAACGGCATAGGCTACACCGTTTATGGTGACGCCGGAAAGCGCAGCCCGATATCGAAAACGCAGACCGAAGCTTTGTGGTCGGAGGCGTTGGAGCTGACGGGGCAGCCGCGGCGGCTTGCCGTCGAGAGCGGCGGCCTGTACGCGCTGAAATACGCCGACAGGCTTTACAACGTGCCGCATAAAGGCTCGGGGTACTTCATAACCGACGAGTACGTGCCGTTTTTCCAGATGGTCGTACACGGGCTGATTCCGTACAGCGGCGAATACGGCAACGTCTCGCCGGATTTGCGCCGGACGGTGCTGAAATGGGTGGAGTACGGCTACATGCCGGGCTTCGAGCTGACGTACGAAAAGCCGTCGCGCATAAAAGACGAGGACGTAAAGCTGTTCGCGACGTACTACGCGGATCATGTGGACAGTATCGCGCAGACGGTTAAAGAGATGTCGCAGCGGTTGGGCGGGGTTTGGTCGTCAAAAATGACGGCGCATGAGAAGCTCGCGGACGATCTGTTTATGGTAACGTACGAAAACGGTGAGCGTGTTTATGTAAACAGCAGCGAGGCGGAAAAAACGGCAGACGGTATAAAAATACCGGCGCTTGATTTTGTAGCAGTCGGAAAGGACGGGGTTATACGATGAAAAAACCGGGCTTTGAAACGCGGCGCAGGCTGTACGGCATGGCGTTTGTTTCTCCGTTTGTTGTAGGAATATTGGTTTTTTTCTTGTTCCCGTTGTATATATCTGTTAAGCTGAGCTTTGGCAAGGTCGTGAAGATATCGGGCTTCGAAATCAAGTGGGCGGGCTTCGACCAATACGTACGTGCTTTTTTGATAGACGTGAATTTTGTGCCGATGTTTCTTAACGTCGTACGGCAAACGCTGACGCGGCTTCCGCTGATTATAGTTTTCTCGCTTATCATCAGCATTATCATTAACAAGAACATCAAGTTTAAGGGGTTTTTTAGGATAGCGTTTTTCTTGCCGTTTCTGCTCGGGACGGGAGACGTTATGCGGCAGGCGCTGCAATTGCAGCTCGACAGACAGGTGCTTGCTTACGCGCTGGATACGCTTATTTCGCGGCAGATACTGGCGTACCTGGGGCCACAGGTTGTCAGTGCGGTTCAGAGTTTTTTTAGTGTTATCGTGGTTGTACTGTGGAGCTCGGGCGTGCAGATACTCTTGTTTTTGTCGGGCTTGCAGGGCATTCCCGTATCTCTGTACGAATCCGCTCGCGTCGACGGCGCTACGGAGTGGGAAATGTTTTGGAGCATTACGTTGCCGATGATTGCGCCGATGGCTATGCTCAATGTGATTTATACCGTCGTGGATTCATTCGTTAACGTGTCTAACCCAATACTTAACTACATTCAGGTACAGGCGTTCAACCAGCGCAAATGGGAATACGCCGCGGCTATGGGATGGATTTATTTTACGTTTATTATTATGGTCGTGCTGCTGACGATGGGTATTATCAACTACTACATTTCGTTGTCGTTAAGAAGCGAGGTGAAGCGCCGTGGCTGATGTCTCTAAAAAATTACCGTCCGCACTCGTAAAAATTTTTCTGTACGTGCTGCTTGTTGACTTGGTGTTTATTTTTGTGTTTCCGTTTTTGTATATGGTTGTTACGTCGCTGAAGGATGTCACGGATATAAATGACGCGCTGGTTAACTGGGTGCCGCGCAGGCTTGCGTTCTCGAATTATGTGTTGGCGCTTGATGTACTCGAGTATGGCAAGTACGCGTTTAACTCCGTCTTTATTACGGTTATGGCTACAGTCGGGCATTTGTTTTCGTGTTCATTCGTGGGTTACGGCTTCGCCCGGTACAATTTTCCGGGGAAAAAGCTGCTGACTTTCTTTCTCGTCGTCGCGTTTATCGTGCCGGTGCAGACTATTATCGTCCCGCTTTATATGAGCTTCGCTAACCTTCAATGGCTCAATACTTATTTGCCGCTTATCGTGCCTACGTTTTTCGGGTTTGGCTTAAAGGGCGCGCTGTTTATTTTTCTGTTTAGGCAATACTACATGAGCTTGCCGAAGGAACTGGAGGAAGCCGCTTATATTGACGGCTCGGGGCCTTTTAAGACGTATTTTACGATCGTGCTTCCGCTGGCTCAGGCTATATTTATCGTAACTGTCGTGCTGTCAGTCGTCTGGCACTGGAACGACTTTTACGAGCCGTCGCTCTACATATCAGACAAGGCGCGTATGATTTTGCCGTCGAGGCTTAATATTTTTGTTACGCTGCTTAACAATCCCCCCGCTGAAATGGCCGAACAGCTTATCGAAAACCCAATCACAAACGCCGTCATAATGGCCGCGACTTGCCTTGTTATTGCGCCGGTCGTGTTGTGCTTCACGATATTGCAGAAGCAGTTTGTACAGGGCATCGAGCGAGCCGGGCTTACCGGGGAATAAAATATTTTAGGAGTGTGGATTATGGAGCAAAGAAAACCGAACATAATAATATTCAACCCTGACCAGTTCAGGGCAGACGCGCTTGGACATTTGGGCAACAAGGCGTCCGTCACGCCGAATCTGGACGGTATTGTTAAGACCGACGCCGTATCGTTTCGGTACGCGTTCTGTCAGAACCCCGTGTGTACGCCCAGCCGTTGCAGCTTTATGAGCGGCTGGTACCCGCATGTGCGAGGGCATCGCACGATGTTTCATATGATGCACGAGGACGAGCCGGTTTTGCTGAAAACGCTTAAGGATAACGGGTATTTTGTCTGGTGGGGCGGGAAGAACGATCTTATTCCCGGGCAGGTTTCCGGCACGGATTATTACAGCCAAAAACACCGCTATTCCGCGCGCAGGAAAGGGCTGCACGGGGATTTGAGCTGGCGCGGGGAGCCGGATGGCGACAATTATTACTCGTTCTATGCGGGTAAGCTGGATACCGGTGATGATGAGGTTTATTATGATTCGGACTGGGGTAATGTCGACGGGGCTATAGATTTTATTAATAATCGCGAGGGCGACCAACCGTTCTGTATTTATTTACCGCTGTCGTATCCGCATCCGCCTTATGGCGTTGAAGATCCGTGGTACAGCATGATTGATCGGGGTGCGATTCAGCAGCGCATTCCCGCTCCTGAGAACTGGGACGACAAGCCGTCGCTGCTGAAAGGCATTTATGAGCGGCAAAGATTGCAGGGTTGGACGGAGGACAGATGGACGGAGCTGCGCGCTACATATTTAGGAATGTGTTCGCGTATCGACGACCAGTTCGGACGGCTGATGGCGGCGCTGAAAGGTACGGGGGTTTATGACGACACGGCTGTGTTTGTGTTTAGCGACCACGGAGATTTTACGGGAGATTACGGGCTTGTTGAGAAGACACAGAATACTTTTCAGGATTGCCTGACCAATGTACCGTTTATTATTAAACCTCCGAAGTCGGTTGATGTAAAGCCGGGCGTGAGGGATGCGATGACGGAGCTTATAGATTTTCCGGCGACAGTCGAGGAGCTGACGGGAATAAAACCGGGACATACGCATTTCGGGCGGTCGCTTGTAGCGGTGATGGAAGGTAAAACGGACGAACATAGGGATGCTGTGTTCTGCGAGGGCGGAAGGTTGCACGGGGAAACGCATTGTATGGAGAACGAGTCGGTCGGAAGTACCGTTCCGGAGGGATTGTACTGGCCGCGCGTTGGGTTGCAGATACAGGAAGGGCCTGAGCATGGTAAGGCTGTTATGTGTCGGACTAGTCGGTATAAGTATGTTAAGCGGTTGTATGAGAAGGATGAGTTTTATGATTTGCTGGAAGACCCGGGGGAGACGGTGAACCGGATTGATGATCCGGATTTGCGGGAGGAGATTATGAAGTTGAAGGAACGGCTGTTGCATTTTTATGTTGAGACGGCTGATGTTGTGCCGCATAAGACGGACAGTCGGTGATAAAAGGAAAAAAATGAGAGGGCGCGGAGCGCTCTCTCATTTTTTTTCACTAAGCCAAGCAAGCGCAGAGTATGCGTAAACCGCCGCACCGGTAGACAAAGCACTCTCATCAAAAACAGCCTTGGGATGATGCAGAGGGTAAGCGCAGCCATCCTGCGGACGTCCTGCGGCAAGCATCAGCATGATTGTCGGAACCTTTTCGCTGACAAAGCCGAAGCGGGGATTTCGCGGCTGTTAAGCGCCTGAATGCCCGAATGGATATGGCAGGCGATGTTTATCGGGTCGACCGTGTTCTCGGGCATTGCACCGTGGCCGCCTTTGCCCGTGACGTTTATTTCGAACCAGTCGGACGCCGCCGAT
The DNA here is from genome assembly GCA_964546895.1 of uncultured Eubacteriales bacterium. Taxonomy (GTDB): domain Bacteria; phylum Bacillota; class Clostridia; order Lachnospirales; family CAZJLW01; genus CAZJLW01. The sequence goes on from CAZJLW010000039.1 coordinate 18,289, forward strand.
ACTGCGCCGGTAGCCCCTACAACAACCGCGCCCGTCGGCAAAGGAAATCCAACCATGACATGCATCATCATAGCGGCATCAACTGCGGGGTTATCAAGGATTCCGGCGTCTATCATCATTTTTGCGCCTGCCAGTGTCTCCTCTGCGGGCTGAAACATGAGCTTCACTGTGCCGCAGATATCATTTTCATGCTCCTTTAGGATTTTTGCGGCACCAAGCAGCATAGCTGTATGGAAATCGTGTCCGCAGGCGTGCATACAACCGTTCGTAGATTTAAACTGCAAGTCACATTCCTCGGAAACGGGCAGCGCGTCCATGTCCGCACGAATAAGGAAGACCTTGCCCGGATTTTTACCTCCCGCTATTGCAAGCACCCCGCTTGCACCGCAGTCGATCGGAGAATAGCCCATTTCTACAAGCTGTTGCTTTACATAAGCGACAGTAAGCGGCAAATCCGTATGTATCTCAGGAATTTGGTGGAGGTACCTGCGGTGAGCAATTAATTCCTCTGTTAAGTTTTCTGCAAATTTAAGTATACTTACCTTGAGTTCTGCCATTTAATTTCAACCCTTCCGTTTCTATTTCTTTAAATTATACAGCTTTTAATTAAGGAAGTCTAACAAAAAAACACCTCGTTGACGGCTTAAAATTACCATGTTATACTGAAAAAATCTTAGAATCTAAGTACGAATGGGCAAAATATTAATTTAAAGGGGAAATGAAAATGCTTTACAAGGACGCCGGTCAATTAATAGTTAACAGAGTTGAAGATTTGCTGTCACGCATGACACTTGAAGAGAAAGCCGCTCAACTGTGCGGGGACTTACCGTCCTTTAAGGGGGGCGAGGCCGATACGGGAGCGTTAACCGAGCGATATCCGCACGGTCTCGGTCGGTTCACACAATATTCGCTGATGGGCTTGATAAGTCCTTATCATATTGCAAAACTCTCAAATCAAGTGCAGCGCTATTTTGTAGAGCAAACCCGCCTTGGTATTCCGGTGGTTTTTCAATCGGAGAATCTTTGCGGTTATCCAGCCGCCGGGGGGACTCTTTTTCCATCGATGATGAATGTCGCCGCGACATGGCAGCCGGAGTTAGCCCGGCAAATGGCGGAAGTTATCGGACAGGAGAGCAGGGCGGTCGGCATTACGTCGGCGATGAGTCCCGTCATAGATGTCTCCCGCGATCCGCGCTGGGGTCGTACATATGAAACGTTCGGAGAGGATTCTTACCTCATAAGTAGGATGGGTGTTTCGTACATTAAGGGGATGCAGGCGGACAAGCAAACAGGCGTGGCGTGTATTGCAAAGCACTTTCTGGGCTATTCCGAAACGCAGGGCGGATTGAATACTGCCGTCACCCGCATAAACGACAGAGAGCTTTACGAGGTTTTTGCAACACCCTTTGAAGCGGCCGATAAAGAAGCGGAAGTCTCGGGTATGATGGCTTCGTATTCCGAAATCGACGGGCTTCCGGTGGGTATGAACCCAGCTATCGCACGTAGGCTGCTGAGAGATACTATGGGCTACAGGGGTATGCTCACCTCCGACGGTGCCGGTATCCTTAAGATGTACAGCTATTACCACACGGCCGGCAGTTACCCCGAAGCGGGGCTTTTGGCAAAAAAAGCCGGGCTGGATGTGGAGATTCCCGTAGGCGGAGCGTTCCGTGAGCTTCCGCGGTTTGTGCGCGAGGGTAAGCTTGACGAAGCTATGCTTGACGAGTCAGTCAGGCGTGTGCTTACAATAAAATTTGAATACGGCCTTTTTGAGAATCCCTACATTGACGAAGAAGCGGTATTAGAACATATGACAAATAAAAAAAAGCAGCAGCTGTCCACCGATATCGCGAAGCAATCCTTGGTGCTGCTCCAAAATAACAGTGTGCTGCCGCTCAAAAAAAGCTGCAAGCTTGCGCTGATCGGTCCTCACGCCGACAATCTGCGCTATCCCGTCAGCGGCTATACCTATCCGGCTTATCTGGAAATGCTGGACGCCGGAAGGCAGGGCGGGGCGGTCACATTTAACGGCATAGCCGATGAAGCCAAGCGCGCCCCGGCGCAAAATCCGTTTGCCGCGATATTTGCAGGCATACGTCCGCAGGATATGGAAAAGCTAAGCAGTATGCCTAAGCTTCTGCGAAGCATGGGAGCAAGCACACTGAAAGAAGTGCTTTCCGAGAGCTTCACGGTGAGCTATGAACAGGGCTGTACGATTTTAGGTCAGGATAAAACAGGCTTTGCCGCCGCGCGTAAAGCGGCGGAGGAAAGCGATGTGGTTATATTTGCGGCGGGCGGCAACTGCGGCTGGGTTAATGTAACCGGCGGCGAGGGTAAGGACAGAAGCCATTTGGGTCTACCCGGTGTGCAGCAGGAGCTGCTTGAAGAGGTTGCCAAGTCCGGCAAGCCTGTGGTTATTGTGCTTTTTGGCCCGGGAATTTTTTCGTTGCCTTGGGCGGAGCGCAATGCCGCGGCCGTTTTACAGGCATGGATGCCCGGCCCGGCCGCGGCTGAGGCGGTGGCGGCCGCG
>CAZJLW010000039.1:20918-24550 GCA_964546895.1 uncultured Eubacteriales bacterium
GCATAACAAACACGGGAGACAGAGCGGGAAGCGAAGTGGTTCAGCTGTATACGCACTTCTGCGATGCACATGTAGTCCGTCCCGTTAAGCAGTTAACTGCTTTTGCAAGTGTTGAGCTTATGCCGGGTGAGAAAAAGGAAGTCACGTTCCGGATTGAAACATCACAGCTTGGATACTATAACGAAGATATGGACTTCGTCGTTGAACCGGGTAAGCTGGAGATTATGATAGGAACAAGCGCCCATGACATCGCCTTTAGTGATTCGCTAATGCTTACGGGAGAGCGTGTCAATGTTATGGGAAAAAGAAGCTTTTGCAGTGAAACCCAAATAAATAAATGTAAATAAAGGGCGGGATTCCGGTGAGAAGAAGCTTTCCCGTGAAATACAGGCTGCTTGCGGCTATGGCACTGCTGCTGGTTCCTCTTACTGTGGGCTTTGCATTTTTTAACAGTGCGTCAGTCTGGCAAATTAACAATCAGCTTGCCCAAGCCAACCGCAGTGCGCTGAGTACCTATTGTAACTCGGTACTCAAAGATATAAGACGGACCGAAACTTTCTTAAATCTGCTGTGGAACGGAAGCGATCCGTTTGCACGTCTTGGCAGGGGGGATTTTTCGCAGAGTATTGAAGATCAAGAGGAGCTTATGCAGGAGCTTGAATCAGGTCTTTCCGGCAACGGAGCGCTAAGCGCCATGATTATTACTGCCCGTGGGGAAGATATCTGGCTGCCATACTTCCCGGGAGGTTCGTCCGATAATGCTCCGTTATTTCGCAAGGAGCTTCCAACACTTTTAGAATACGAGGATCTGAGCGGCTGGGAGCTTGTTTTTCTGGGCGGCGAACCTTATTGGCTTCGGAGTGTCAAGTTGGGTATGGCAGATTGCGTTGCGCTTATAAATATTCGGGATGTAGCGCGCAGCGCGCAGACCTTGTACGCGCTTAGCTCCCCCGTTGTATTTTGGAACAACGGCTTTGTTCTAACCGAAGCTCTTTGGATGCAACGGGGAAATTTCGCCTTTGCGGCTTTGGACGAACGAGACTTTGCCATTCATAAGAGCAGCTACAACCGCGAATATATGATAGTAAATAAGCCCTTCCTTGGAATGACAGTGTTTTACGGCGTACTTTATAGGAATAATATAGGGGCGTTGGGTTGGCTGCGCACCGGGCCGTTTATATTTTTTGGGGTAACGGCAATCGCGGTCATTGGGGCTTGGCTATATTTACGGCACGGATTTTTTCGTCCGCTCGGTGAACTTGTGGAGACAATGAAGAGGATTCAGGCAAACGACCTTACAGCCAGGACTAAGCATTACAGCAGCCGAGAATTCGCGCAGGTTAACGAAACCTTTAACAACATGATTGACAAAATTACAAGCCTGCGTATTGAAAGCTATGAAAGGCAGCTTAAGGTTCAAAGCTTGCAGGTGATTGCCGGGCAAGCACGCATGGACGCATTACGGATGCAAATTCGCCCGCATTTTATTATAAACTGCCTTAAGAATATATACGGCTTAGCTCAAACCGGAAACATGCAGGATATTCAGACGCTGATTCTGCTGCTTTCAAACCATCTTCGATATACCTTTTCTATACAAAATAACGTTGTAAGCTTGGAACAGGAGCTTAAAATGTGCCGCAACTATCTTGGGCTTCAGGCTGTGGGGCAGGTTCGCCAGCCTGTGTGTCGGATTCAGGCTGCACCCGCTGTTTTAGAGGTTCAGGTTCCACCTATAAGTCTTCTTACGCTGGTTGAAAACAGCGTTAAGCACGGAAGCGGAGAACAAGCTTTAAGCATTGATATCGAGGCTGACCGTCTGCCTATGGAGGGCGGATTTTTGACAAGGATAGTGCTTCGTGACAACGGCCCCGGTTTTCCGCCCGATCAGCTGCAACAACTAAACCAGAGAGGAAACCCATCCCCCGACGACGAAAGGGTGGGGCTGCGCAATGTGTGTGACCGCTTTGACATATTATATGGGGAGCGTTTCGCCATATGTTTTAGCAACCGCAACGGCGCTCAGGTTGAAATTTTGATTTCTGAGGAAAACGGAGACTTGTAAGTATGAAGCTTTTAATCGTGGATGATCAGCCCGGCGTTGTACATGGTCTGCTCAGCGGCATTGATTGGGATTCCGCAGGCTTTGACTCTGTATATACTGCCTACAATGCCTTGGAGGCTCGTACAATCTTGTGTAAAGAGGGTGCAGATGTACTGCTGTGCGATATCGAAATGCCGGTGGAGGACGGGCTACAGCTGCTCCGTTGGATGCAGGATGAAGGATATGAAACCCGCTGTATCCTTCTTACAAGCCATGCCGAATTTGCCTACGCACAAAAGGCGGTTCAGCTAGGGGTGTTTGACTATATCATCCAGCCCGCCCCATATGCCGAGGTTCTTCGTGTGGTAAAAAAGGCGGCCGAGGATATTTTAGGAGCCGCCGAACGCAGCCTTATCTACCAGCGGGGCAAGATGTTTAAGGAGCAGGAACAGACTATTCTTGCCAAGCTTCAGCAGGATTTTTTGCTGGGTGATCCCGACGGGGATTATTTAAACATGCTTCAAAGGCTTGATGTGCTTTCGGTAAGCGACACGCCCTGTTACCTTTTGCTGTTGCAAATTGTTAGATGGTACGAGCTGGAAGCACGCTGGGACGGCCCCTTGATGGCTAAAGCGCTCGATAATATTCTGAATGAGATTTTCGCTGTGCACAACTGCAAAACAGCAACATGCTTTATGGAGGCAAACACCTTCGGAATTATTGTGCAACAGCAAAAGCAGCCGCCGTTTACCGGCGACGAGCTTATGCGTCAGATGTTATATTTTAACAGCATATGCGAGCAATATTTGAAATGCAGTATAGCGTGCTACACGGGCAAGCCTCTTCCTATCAGGGATATGCCTAAGCAGTGGACACGCTTGACAGAGATGCGCAATGCAAATGTTGCGCTGAAAAGCGGCTCTTTCTTTGAAGATTATACGCACGAGCCGTTTCAGGAATACAAAATGGCGCAGATTAAGCATTGGGCGACACTATTGACCGAGGGATATTCCCAAACGATGGAGGACGAGGCTTGCGGCTTGCTTGACCAGATGGTGCAGAACGGCTCGCTATCACCCGATACCCTCTACCTTTTTTACAGGGAATTTATGTGGATGCTTTACAGCACCGCTCGCGATACGAGGAATCTTTTAAACGAGCTGTTTCAAGACCAAGTAGCGCTTGAGCATTACCGTAACGGAATGAAATCGGTTGACATGATGAAGCAGCTGATTTGCTATGTATCGGCGAAGTATAGGCACAGACATTCGGAGACTCCTATGCAGGCTACGCTGGTAAGACAGGTGATTGATTACATCAACAGTCACTTGGAATGCGAGCTGAGACGCGAGGAGCTTGCAGGGAAGGTGCATGTCAGCCCCGATTATTTGACACGGATATTTAAGAAGGAAACGGGGCTAACCCTCAGGGAATATATCACAGAGCAAAAAATGCGGGAGGCGCAAAGCCTATTGCGCACTACAACATTACCGATCAGTTTTGTCGCCGCGAAGGTTGGCTACAGCAATTTCAGCCATTTTTCCTTTACTTATAAAAAAGCTATGGGGATTACCCCGCAAGAAGAGCG
>CAZJLW010000040.1:0-11027 GCA_964546895.1 uncultured Eubacteriales bacterium
CTCCCCCCAACCCCCAAGCGCATTCCCACTCCACGAAAAATACGTCTTACACGTCGTATGTACCGGCGCTATCGCCTTAATCCTTTCCTCCACGCTTTTTCCTTTGTCGCAGAGACTTTCCTCGGCAAGCACATTACGGATTTTGCACAGCAGCACTTCCCCGTCGTCCAAGAGGATTGACTTATCCACTTCTAGCTCAAACACCCACGGACTTTTCGTTAACACAGGCACATTCAGCATATGCCCCTTCTCAACTTCGACCGGCGCCTGCTTATCGCCGCTCAACCCATCCTTATTCCCGAAATAATCCGCGACAGGCAGCAGCTCCTCTGTTACAAGATTCGCCGAGAAAACCTTAGTAGCGGCAATACGCTGCTTCGTGAGCTTGTCCCCGCCGATGCACGCCATGACCCCCATTTCCGTATCCCAGCAGTAGCTAAACCAGCAGAAAAGTCCGAAATTCGGCGTGCCGTCCTCCTTGTAAGTACCGTACAGAAAAAGTGTTTGAGGACAGAAGTTGTTTGATATTGATACTGATTGCTTCATTACACATTCCCCTTTCTTTTTATTTAACATAGTACCATATAAAACTACTCTCGTCAATCTCCAGTCTGCAAGACAATACCCGCAGCCAAAAAAAATAAGCGACCCTATCGGGTCGCCACATTTACTCCTACCTATCCAATTCTATTTCGCACTTATAAAACGCCGTCGGATACTTGCCGAACATCACACGTTCATACAGAAAATTAAACCCATTGCGTTCGTAAATGGCTCTAACCTTTGGTACACCCGCAAACGTCTCCAGCCGCAATGTAGAAATCCCTCGCCGCTTGCATTCATTTTTGGCATAATCTAGCAGAGCGATCGATACACCCTTCCCCGCGGCCGCACGCACAACCGCAAACTTATGAATGAATAGCGACACGCCCTTTTCAATATCCGGCCAATAAGTCGGATCATAATCAACAACAGCCAAGCACCCTACCGGTTCACCATCCATGTACGCTATATAAAAATCAGACGGGCGAAAATCCTTCGACAAACTCGCCCATGATATATGTTCTCTGTCCCATATCGGCTTGCCGATGCTTTCAAGCCATGTTAAAACTCCCGATAGAATCCCTTCAATAATCGGAGTATCCTTATCCTCTGCTCTCAAAATTACAATTCCGTCAGCCATGCGGCCAGCAACCCCTTTTCCCTTGCATATTTGTTTATGTTCTTAATAGTACCGGTTACATGCTGCGTACCGGTTGTGTTGTCTTCCTCGTCGGCGCACTCAATCCAGAGCGACCGCTTAAAGCTGTATTCCAGCCAGCCGAGGATATTCGCGAAGCCCTTGTCCAACACAGCGTCCCAGTCGTCAGGTAATGTATGCACAATATTTCTATATCCGCGCACGAACGCCAAGAACCGCTCTTTAACCAAGCCGCTACTGTTATCCTTCGACCAATACACCGCTGTCTCAACTAAATCATGCCACGGGTTAACAAACCCTGCCGATTCCCAGTCGATAATGTACGGCGTTTCGCCAAGCCACAGCGTGTTTTTTGGCTCCAAATCGCCGTGAGAAATCACGCCTTTCTGCGATAAAATCTTCGCCGCCGCTGTAACGCCCTCGCTATATGTATACAACCGCTTGACATTCTCCCGAACAGTTTCCACCCAAGGCTGCCCGGTTTCTATCCCCTTCTGCAAATAAAAATTCCAGTCAGGAATCGGATTATCCGCCGAGTATGTATCAACAAGCCCGAGCGCATAAAAATCCGTGCGGTGTATTTTGGCAAGCGCGCCGCCCATAATCTCACAGTGACGCGTTGTTATATCCTCTCCATAAATATTGCTCCCGTCACACCACGGGAAAACTAAGTAATACTGTCCGTCGAGCTCCTGCAATTGATTTCCGCCCGATTCTATAGCTGATACTGCATTGATATTTCGCCCCGCAACGCGCGAGACTCTTTCCGAGTCTATATAAAACCCGAGCGCTCCGGGACGGGCGGCGATTTGCGGGTTTATTGCCTTTACTGCATATTTACCCGCCGATGTTTCCACGGCAAGCATTTTATGCAGCAACCCGCCGGTCAGCTCCCGCGGGTTCGCGGAAACCTCCCCAAGACGGAGGGCTTGGCACAGTTTACCTATCTGAATGTTATAAGTTGCCACGGTACTATCCCCTACTCCGCTTCCAATTTATAAAATTTTCAACTGTATATTACTACATTTTTTCGAACTTCACAATATTTTTCAGCGGCATTGTTCATGTTAGGTTCACATTCTCTAGCTATCATAGCCGTTAATACTGTATAATAATAGCGAAGGGATTGATAAAATTCATGTTTAATATACTAATAGTCGAGGACGATCGGAATATTAGAAGGTTAATGCAGACAATACTAAATCAGAACGGTTATCAGACCTTTTGCGCCGCCGACGGGAATGAGGCACTGGATATTTTCGACAAGGAGCATGTCGACCTCATGATATGCGATATTATGATGCCGAACATGAACGGTTACGAGTTGACTGAAACGCTGCGTTCTTCCAACTACAACATACCCGTTTTGATGGTGACAGCCAAGGACAGTTTCGACGACAAGAAGAAAGGCTTCCTCGTCGGCACAGACGATTATATGGTCAAGCCCGTCGATGTTAACGAAATGATTCTCAGGGTACAAGCGCTTCTGCGGCGCTCGAAAATCGTCAGCGACCATAAGCTGACGCTCGGCTCGGTTACACTGGACTACGACGCGCTGACCGTATCAAGCGATTCGGACAGCCAAGCCTTGCCAAAAAAGGAATTTTACCTACTGTTCAAGCTGCTTTCCTACCCGAATGTAATCTTCACGCGGCTACAGCTTATGGACGAGATCTGGGGAATGGACAGCGACGCCGACGAGCGTACGGTTGATGTCCATATCAAGCGGCTACGGGAACGGTTCTCGCAGTATAACGAATTCGATATCGTAACGGTGCGCGGCTTGGGTTATAAAGGAGTTAAAAATATATGAAGGAACGAGAACGTTTTCTCATAAAAAACATGCGGCTAAAATTTGTGCTGTGGATCACATTCACATCTATTTTGTCAGGGATTTTTTCATACCTTCTAACTTCGGCGTTGCTGCCGTTTGCTTCCGACGCCTTAGCCAATTACAGAGACTCATTAAGCCCCCAAACACAGTTGGTGCTAGACATGTTTAGCTTCTTCAAAACAATTGTAAGCATAGTAATCGCAATATTCATTATCACAATATTTTCAAAAAGAATGTTGAAGCCGATACGCGCGTTAAGCAAAGCAGCGGACAGGGTTGCACACGGTGAGTTCGATGTGCAGATTCCGATCGTCGGTAACAAAAACGAAGAAATAAACGTCCTTACGGCAAATTTTAATACTATGGCGAAAGAGTTGTCAGCCATCAGTATGATTAACAACAACTTCATCAGCAACATGTCACATGAGTTCAAAACTCCCATTTCGTCAATAAAAGGCTTCGCGACCTTGCTGTACAACTCAGACTTAACAGAGGAACAGAAGGATTACGCAAAAATCATTATCGACGAAGCCACAAGACTTTCCGGGCTCGCCACGAATATTCTCAAGCTGACGAAGCTCGAAAACCAGACGATAATAACAGACAAGCAAAAATTTTTACTGGACGAGCAGATACGCCACTGTGTGCTTCTGCTACAAAACGAGTGGAGTAATAAAAACATCGACGTATTGTTGGAGCTACCGACGCTACTGTATTACGGCAACCCCGACCTCATGCAGCAAATCTGGCTCAACCTACTTTCAAACGCAATAAAGTTCACGCATGAGTACGGCGAAATTAACGTAACAGCGCGGTTCGTCAAAGCGGATGCCCATAATCTTATGACGGAAATAACAATAAAGGATAACGGCACTGGCATGGACGAACAAACGCTGTTACATATATTCGATAAGTTCTACCAGAGCAAAAACTCCAACTCATACGAGGGTAACGGCCTTGGCCTTACTTTAGTCAAGCGCATTACTGAGCTGTGCGGCGGTACCGTCGAGGTCAAAAGCGCCCCCAGACTAGGCTCAGAGTTTATTATTAAGCTGCCGCTGGATGAACACATTACAACTTGATACGAATTATAACTTGATACGATTAATCGATTTGGGCTGCCGCATTTTTTCGCGGCAGCTTTTTTATTTCGTTCATATTCGGTTCATATAGGCACACTAAAATAGCGCAGTAAAATAACCAGGTCATACGAACAGTTCATAGAAGGGGAGATATTTATGAAAAGAAAAAAACTAATCACAGGTACTATTATAGTCGGCATTATAGCGTTATCTGCCGGCGGAATATATGCGTCCAGCCAGCGTACAGCCAATATCGCACCTCCCAGCTTTGCGCTAAGCCGCGGGAAGCTCGTAGACAGCATTAGTGTCAAGGGTTTAGTAGAAAGCGAGCAGTCCAGTAATGTCTACTCTACCTCAGGCCTTCGGATTAAGGACGTTAACGTAAAAGTAGGAGACGCGGTTACAGCAGGGCAAGTGCTATGCGTGCTGGACACGTCAGACCTCGAGCTAAACATCGCCGCACAAAAAGCGGAGCTGAATATCACGCAGAAAAACAATAACAACCAGATAGGCAACAGCGAGAGGATATTGAGCGAGGTTAACTACAACATAACAAACGGAACGAACGCGCAAATCGCAAACGCCAACGCTTCCGTAAAAAGCACGGGCGAAGCCTTGAAAACAGCGCAAAAGAATTACGACGACAAGCTAAAGGACTTCGAAAAAAATACAAACGCCCAGGTAATAAGCGCCGAGAACGCGTTAAAGTCCGCTGAGCTTGACTTAGCCGCTAAGACCGACGCGTATACGAAAAACAAAATGTTATTCGACGCTGGGGTAATAGCCAAAAACGACATGACCTTAACAGAAACGGCGTACAAAGCTTCTCAAAACCAGCACGAAAGCGCAGTATCTAACCTTAACAACGCAAAAAAAGCCCAGCAAACAGAGCTGGACAATTTAAAAGCCGCGCTCGAAACTGCAAAAATAAACTACGACAACGCGCTGAATAACCAGAACGCCGCTAACATATCCGCAACTCAGGAGCTAGCCCGGACGGAGAACAACCTCGAGAGCGCAAAGCTTTCCGCCAACTACGACGTAAAGCTTATCAACATCCAAAAGCTCGAAAAGCAGCTTAAGGATTCAGTTATCACGGCGCCGTTCAGCGGAACTATAACAGCCGTTTACGCAAAAGAAGGGGCGTTGGCCAACGGGCTGATGTTTGTTGTAGAGGATTTGGAGCATCTGAAAATAGTCACGGCGATATCTGAATACGACTTAAACCGCGTAAAGCTAGACAAAGTCGTCACAATCAAATCCGACGCGACAGGCGACGAGGTTTACGAGGGCAAGATATCAAAAATAGCACCGACTTCAATAAAGAACGCAGCCGGTACGGCAGCCACCACATCGAACGTTGAGTTTGAAGCTGAGGTTGCGGTTTTATCGGAGAAAACGGATTTGAAAATCGGCATGAACACGAGGCTTAACATCATCATTGAGCAAAAGGAAGACGTATACTACGCGCCGTACGACGCAATAACTTACGAAGACGACGACAAAACCGTAATCTATCGTGTCACAGAGGACAGTAACGGTAAACCCACGACCGAAGCAGTAGAGATTACAACCGGGTTGGAAACGGATTTTAACGTTGAGATAACCGGAGATAGTCTGCAGGAGGGAATGTTAATAGCCGAGGACGCGGAACAAGCTGCGGCCGCCAAAAAAGCCGCAGCCAAAAAGAGGTGAGCTTATGAAAACCGTAATGGAAATGAAGGATATAGTAAAAAGCTTTTACATCGGCACGCCGAACGAGCTGCAAGTGCTTAACAATATAAACATGACCGTGTACGAGGGCGAGTTTATATCAATAGTCGGGCAGTCCGGCTCGGGCAAGTCCACGCTCATGAATATTATTGGGGCGCTTGACCGCCCGACCTCCGGGCAGTATTCACTCGACGGCTCGAACATAAGCGAATTACACGACAACAAGCTTTCCGAAATACGAAACGAAAAAATCGGGTTCGTGTTCCAGACGTTCAACCTTATACCGAGAAGCAGCGCCCTTAAAAATGTGGAACTGCCCATGCTTTATCTTGGCAAGTCCTCCAGCCAACGTTCAACCAGAGCAAAGGAGCTGCTGAACCTAGTCGGAATGGGTGACAGGCTCGGCCATCTGCCGAACGAGCTGTCCGGCGGACAGAAGCAGCGCGTCGCTATCGCACGGGCTATGGCGAACAACCCGGCTATTATTCTGGCGGACGAACCGACCGGCGCGCTCGACTCCAAAACAGGCAGGCTGGTCATGGATATTTTTCACGAGCTACATAAGAAGGAAGGCAAGACGATTATTCTGATAACGCATAATGAAGAGTTGGCCCGTGAAACCGATCGGATTTTAACGATAAGTGACGGATCGATCGTTAACGAGAGACTTATGCAGAAAGGAGCTTGACCATGCAGATATCGGAGAACATAACGCTTGCAATAGCGGGCTTAAAAGCAAACAAGATGAGAGCGATACTGACGATGCTCGGCATTATAATAGGCATCAGCTCCGTAATCGGCATAGTAATGGTTGGCGACTCACTGAAGGCCTCCGTTGAGGATTCCATGCAGGGACTCGGCGCTACTAATATAATGGCAATGGTACAGGAAAAAGACACCGGCACGGGAATGTCAACATCACGCGTGACAGTTACTGAGAAAGATAAAATAAGCGACGAAATGATCGACGCCTTAAAAGAGCGTTACCCCAACAGCATTCAACAAATAAGCATGACAAGCTCCGTAGGCCCCGGCAAGGCAAAAGACGGCAAACTCTACGCCAACGTATCGATAATGGGAATAAACGAGGGCTATATAAAGGCAAACAACATCGAAATGATAAAAGGCCGGGGCGTACGCGAAGGCGACATCAAATCCAAACGCAACACGGCGGTCGTATCCGACAAGTTCGTAAAAAACATGTTCAAGCCGGGTGAAGACCCGCTGGGCAAGGAAGTAAAGGTAAGCTTCTCCGAACAGATGCAGACCTTTACGATAGTCGGCGTTTACAAGTACATCGACAATATGGGCGCATTAATGATGATGGGCGGCAGCGTCTCGGGTAAGGATATTTCGACGAACTTTATGATACCGGTGACGACTGCGAAGGCGTTATCGTCCGAGGACAGCGGCTACGAATTGATTACAGTAACGGCAAACAAAAACGTCAATATCAGCTCATTTTCAGAAGAAATAACCGATTTTTTGAACAGCTATTATACAAAGAACACGAAGTTTAAAATCAGCGTCATCAGTATGGAAGCCGCTATGGCTTCTATGACGACTATGCTTGGCTCAGTGTCTATAGCAATAAGCGTAATCGCAGGTATTTCGCTGTTGGTAGGCGGCATCGGGGTTATGAACATCATGCTCGTATCCGTAACCGAAAGAACGCGCGAGATCGGCACACGTAAGGCGCTCGGCGCTAAAAATAAGTACATTATGACGCAGTTTATCATCGAAGCCGTAATCATCTGCTCGATCGGCGGTGTTATCGGTATAGCCTTGGGTATGGGGATGGGCTTCTTAGGGTCGATGCTCATGGGCTTCCCGGCTGCGCCTTCTATAGGAGCTATCGCCGCGGCGGTGCTGTTCTCGATGGCTATCGGCGTTTTCTTCGGCTACTACCCCGCCAACAAAGCCGCCAAGCTTAACCCTATCGACGCGCTGCGTTATGAGTAAGTTTTTAAAGGAGTGAATAGATATGTCAAAACGTATTATCGCATCATTTTTAGTTGCGCTCATGATTTCGGCGTCAGTCATGACTCCGGTTTTCGCTAAAGAGCCTATGATAAAGATTGACGGAATTTATGAGGTGTTAAAAATACCCGCCGCCGAAGCCGACGGTGTTACGCTTGTGGCCTTGCAGGAAGTGTTCGGGTTAATCGGCGCAACATACGGCTACGATCCGTATTCGAAAAAAATAACCGCCAACAAAGGTGGCAAATCATTGGCGATGACGCTTGGCTTTACTAAAGCTACGCTTAATGATAAGAGTATCGAAATGCCGGTAGCCCCTACGGAAATAAACTATACGGTGATGTTGCCGTTAGTATTTATTTGTGAGGCGCTGGACTGCAAGGTACAGTACGACAAGGATAAAGCCGAGTACACAATAAAAACCGGGCGCGGCGACTTAACCACGCTTAACCTGAACTACCGGCTGTCGGCGCAGCCACAGTACACTACCTACGAAGAAGCGCTGGCTGATATTATCGCTTCAAACTCCTCGTTGTTGGACTTGAAGCAGACTGTGGATTTGCTCGAGGAGCAGCGGGACAAAACAGCCAAGGCTTATCGCGAAACGCCACCCTCCGGCTCGATTATTCCGGCTATTACTTACTTGCGTGGGTTAAATACGTTGGATACGCAGACTACGAACATACCGTTGTCGGAGCAGATAATAAAGGAAACTTCGGAGTACATGCTTATTAGCTCGATAAGCAGTATCGTCCAGGCGCAGATTGATTTGCAGCTGTTGGAGCAGAACTCTAAGCTTCAAGCTGTGAATGTTCGCAACCAGAAGCTCAAAGAATCACTGGGCATGGTGAGCGCAAGCGAGCTTTCAAAAACACAACAAGGCTACGACCAAGTCAAGTCGAATCTAAGTATCGCCGAGATGGTTTTGGAAAAGGAACTGACGTCGCTAAAATCTCTGTTAAATAAAAATATACCGGAGGATATTGTAGTATCCCACGGTATATCGTATAAGCCGCTGACGGACAGCCCGGAACATCTGGCTTCGCTGCATAAATTTAACGCGCCCACGCTGCAAATAAAAAAGAACGCGCTTGCCGAAGCCGAGTACAATTTAAAAACGCACAACAGTTATTCAAAGGACTTAAAGGAATCGACCATCGAAAAAGAAAACGCATACAACAAAGCAGTCCGCGAATACACCGACACAGAAAAGGCTATCGAAACAACCGTGCGCACTACGTATAATTCTGTCATGCAATTACATGAACGGCAGAAGTCACTGCAAATTGATTTACAGAAGGCACGCGATACGTATAACACTACCCTGTCGAGTTATAATGCCGGTATGGTGACGATTTTTGAAGTGGATATGGCTAAGTCGGCAATAACTAAAGCCGAGGCGGATATAGTTAAAAATGATTATTCGCTTTGGGCGTTGATGTATTTGTTGGAGCATCCTTATTTGAGTACGAAGTGATTTTAATTGGTTAAGAACGGCGTGATTGCGCCGTTCTTTTTTATTGCTAACCCGCTAAAAGACTGTACCGTACATTCCTCTGGGATTTATTACGTCAAACTATCATTGGCATACGTTATGTATTGTGATATACTGCACAAAGTATTTAAAAATTTTGAAGGAGAATAATGATGACAACGCTTAACCAGCTTCTCATTGCCGAGGCAACTGAATACGAATTTAAGTCTGCTATAGAAATAAATAAGCCGCGCAGTTGGCTTAAGACCGTGAGTGCGTTTGCCAATGGGGTTGGTGGCAGCATTTATATCGGTGTCTCTGATGATGGTGTTGCTGTCGGGCTTGAAAACCCACAGCTTACTGCTGAGCAGGTCAGTGAACTTATAAAAGCTCGCATTGAACCTGCAATCAAAAACATTGTACTTGAGCCGCTCCAAGCAGATGAAAAAAACATTCTGCGTGTTCAGATTTCGGGAGGCTCAAACACACCCTATTACTATACTGGCGATGGGAACAAGGTAGCCTATTATCGCATTGGAAATGAATCAGTTCCTGTACCGGCCGCCATTCTGAATGAACTGATATTAAAAGGGTTACACCAAACCTTTGATGCTGTTGAAACTAAGTATCGTTTCTCTGACTATAGCTACACACTTTTCGAGGCAACATATAAGCAAAAGACGGGCAATGCCGTTGACAAGCCAAGAGATTATCACTCGTTCGGTATGTTGACTAGTAATGACGTACTTACATTTGTAGGTGCACTGTTTGCTGACCAATGCCCAGTTTATCAGTCACGAGTGTTCTGTACACGATGGAACGGACTGAAAAAAGGCGGGCTGTATGTTGACGCACTGGACAGCGACGAGTTCCAGAGTAACGCCATATCTCTGCTTAGTGATTCACTGAAATTTGTGCGGCACAACTCGTCGATTAAATGGAAAAAGACAGGCATGGGTAGGATTGATATGCCCGACTATCCACCGGAAGCTGTTCACGAGGCGCTGGTCAACGCTCTTGTCCACCGGGACTATATGGTTCAGGGCAGTGAAATCCACGTTGATATGTATCATGACCGTCTTGAAATAGTTTCGCCTGGTGGTATGCCCGATGGCAAGCGGATTCAGGATTTAAACATAGATGATATACCTTCTATTCGCCGCAACCCTGTTGTCTGTGATATTTTTAGCCGGTTGAGACTAATGGAGCGCCGCGGAAGCGGTTTACGTAAAATCGTTGACGAGTATCCCGATGACGTGGCACCCATTTTTCGTTCAACTGAACAATCGTTCATTGTTGTATTAAAAAATTTGAATTTTGGAAATTTATCTATGCCAAATGGCATAGATAATGGCATTGATAATGGCATTGATGGCATAGAAAATGGTACTGACAATGGCATAGAAGCCATTATGGAAATAAATACAAATATGATATTAAATGCTATACTCTACAATTCTAAAATAACACAGAAAGAACTTTCTGCAGAGACAGGCATGTCCGTACGAACTATCGCCCGCGAGCTAAAGCGATTGCGTGACAAAGATGTAATTAAGCGTATCGGCTCGGATAGATCGGGTTACTGGAAAATTGTAAAATAAAGCAGAACGAAAAAAGCGTCGGAGTATACATACCGGCGCTTTTCTCATTTTTTAGCATAAATTTATAACCTTAACAACGGCGCGAATACGCCTTTCCCCTACTTCTTCCTAAACAAACAAGTCCACAAAAACCCCAACCCCT
>CAZJLW010000040.1:11127-19326 GCA_964546895.1 uncultured Eubacteriales bacterium
ACCCCTACGCCTTCCATAACTTACATTAGCGACCGTACGTCCTCTCATGTATACTATACACATATCATTTTCGACCAGACAGACAAATGGGGGGAATTTCATGAGAAAAAACCTTTTTGGAGCAGCGTTATTAATCTCAGTCGCAATCATTTTTTTATCGGTCGTATATATTAAAGACTCGCCGAAAAACGAACATATACCGTACGTAATGTTCTTAGAACAGGCCGAACAAGGCAACATAGCCGAAGTCACAATCTCAGACAGCGCAAAGCTAAAATACAAGCTAAAAAACAGCGCAACCGAATACGTAACCGACAACCCGCGCAGCATTACTCTAAAAGAGCAGCTTCTAAAAAACGGAATCGCAGTAACCGAAGGCGGCAACGTAACAGTAGGCAGCGTCGCGCAGATGATTTTCAGCATACTGCTATTCGCGGGGGTACTTTTTTATATGTACCGCACGAACCAAGGCGCGCCGCAGGGCGCAAAGTCCGCAATGGCGCTTAACCCGAACGACTACACGCAGTCCGACAAAAAACAGCTTAGCTTTTCGGACGTAGCCGGAAACGAGGAAGCGAAGGAAAGTGTTTCCGATCTCGTTGACTTCATTAAAAACCCGGAGAAATATGCGCGTTACGGCGCAAGAATGCCGCGTGGCGTTATTTTTTATGGCCCTCCGGGTACAGGCAAAACGCTCATGGCGAAAGCAATCGCCGGAGAAGCCGAGGTTCCGTTCTACGCCGTGAGCGGCTCGGATTTCGTGCAGATGTACGTAGGGGTTGGGGCCGGGCGCATACGCGAACTGTTTAAAAAAGCCCGCGAAAACGGCAAAGCCGTTATCTTCATCGATGAAATCGACGCGCTCGGCAAAAAGCGAAGCGCATCTGCCGCATCGGGCAACGACGAGCGCGACCAGACGCTTAACGCGCTGCTTACCGAGATGAGCGGCTTTTCAAGCCGCGACGGTATCGTCGTGATAGCGGCGACTAACCGCCTGGACACCCTCGACGAGGCGCTTCTACGCCCGGGACGTTTCGACCGGCAAATCGAAATCGGTCTGCCGGACTTAAACGCCCGCAAAACAATAATAGCTCACCACGCGCAGAACAAACCTCTCTCGAAAGCCGTAAACACAGAACGGCTCGCGAATCAGACCGTGTACTTCAGCGGCGCAATGCTCGAAAATCTCCTGAACGAAGCAGCTATATTCGCAGCCAAAACCGGCTCGGACGAAATAACGCCGGACGACATCGAAAAAGCCTACTACACCGTAATAGCGGGCAGCGAGCGCAAGGATCGCAGCGGCGTCAACGAGTCCGAGCGGCGCATTACGGCGTATCACGAAGCCGGTCACGCCCTTATAACGAAGCTGTTCATGCCGCAGAATTCCGTGTCAAAAATCACAATAATTCCGAGTACGAAAGGCATCGGCGGCTTTTGCGTTAACATCGCGCCCGATAAAATGTTCTATACAAAGAAAGAACTCGAATCACAAATAATGGTAAGCCTAGCGGGACGTGCGGCTGAGGAAATTATTTTCGGCGCGGAGAACGTAACGACAGGCGCGTACAACGACATCGAAAAAGCAACGGGCATATTAAAGGACTACGTAATGAAATACGGCATGGGTCTTAAGCATGGTATGTTAAACGTCAGCCTGTTTAACGACACGAACGCCGTAATAAACGAGTGCGGTGAGCTTATGGAATCACTTTACGCCGCCGCGAAAAAGACGATAACAGAACACATAGGCAAGCTTACGGGTATCGCCGAGGAACTGCTCGACAAAGAGACGCTTCACGAGGAAGATTTGGATCGACTGATAAGCGCTTAAGCGCATTAGAAATTTTTTATCTAAAATTCATAATTCGTTAATATTTTTGTATTATGCTGTAGTTGTAGTAAAACCAAAACAGCCGAAAGGAATGATCCAATATGAAAGGACAAATGAAGCTGCTTGCGTTCACAGTCGCGGCGGCGTTAACGCTTCCGAATACGTCGGTAGCCTTCGCAGCAGCCACAAAAGCACCCGCGCCTACGAAGGCAGCACCCGCCGCTTCTCAAACGCCTGCGCCTACACCAGCTATAAACTATGAGGATATGGCGTCGATGCTATACGTTATCGACTATGACGGATTAATAGCGGCCAACATAATAAATCAAGCCACCGCCGATAAAATGAAGCAGTTTACGTTAGATAAGGTAAAGTCAGATTTTCAGGCTCGGCAAAAATTGATAGACGAGGCACGAAACAACCCGAACGGTACCGTTTCGGGCAGCCCCGCGCCGGATATTCGCATACGCGATAATACAGCAGTGGAGCCGGGCGTACCGGCACGGCAAGTAACACCGCCCGGCAACATCGCCCAGAGCGGTCAGCAAGACACTATCGTAAGACGCGTTCAGGGCGATCCGCAGGGCAACGCATTCCCCGGAGGGCCGAGAGGTCCCGGAGCGCAGGGCTTACCGAGCGGCGGACAACCCGGCGCGTTCGTAACGTTTAACTCCGGCACAAACGCCGCGTTGTACGCCGAAATGGTTACAAAGAAGATTCTCACGCAAAAAGAAGCCGACAAAATCAACGCGTACGAGTTCGCTAAAAGCGAAAAAGCAATCCGCGACCGCGTAGAACGTTATATCACGGAAAAATTAATCGACAAAACCACCGCCGACAAGCTTCTGGTCGCGCTGCTCGAACAGCTCGACAACAGCAGAAGCGGCACATCACGTACGTTCATAACGCGCGGTGTACCGGGTGGACGCAGCTTCGGTGTGTATGATGAGTTCATTCAGAAAAAAATATTGACGGAGGAACAGGCGCAGAAGCTCATGGATTTCGATTTCAACAACGCAAAAAGCAGCCAAGCCGCACCGCCGTCAGCACCACCCACTCAGAAAAGCAACTAACCCTCTCATAAAAATCAGCCGCAGTTTTTACCCCGCGGCTGATTTTTTATTGGAAACATTTTTGCATCCCATCTTGCAATTTTTCCAAAAACCTATAAACTATGAGTATGACGGAATACATAACGGCAGGAGACTTGCAAATGAGCGATAACAATCAGTTTTTTAATGAAGAGCCGCGACAGCTTATAAAAGTCAACACAACCAATAAAGCCCTTAAGGACAAAATAAAAATGAACGTGCAGATTAATTCCGACGCGGTGTACTGGTACATCCGCTTCAACATACCGCTGGACGAGACTACCGTTTCAGAAAAAACGATGGGCGTCACGGACGACAGCGGCTACATCATGCGCACCGATATCTCGTACAGCACCGAGTCCAACATGATTATCATTTCGCCGTTGGACAGCTACGAGCAGAACGTCTATTACATCCTCAACATTTCGAAAAAGGTTAAATCAGCGCGCGGTCAAAATCTCAAATCCCAGATAAACATTATTTTTAAGCTCCTCAACAACCAGATATCCGACTATAAAATATTAAAAAGCAACGTAACAGTCCCGACCCCGAAACCGCGCCCGAAGGACTACGAAAAAATTCGCGCAGCCTCGAAAAATAAAATCTACACATTCGACCCTGCCGAGATGGGCGTTACGTCGCCCGACAAGCTGCCGCCCGCGCCTGTTAAGGTTAACATTATCCCGGCACTTGCCGGGCTTGTACTGGTTATCGCGAGCCTTTTTCTTAACATGCTGCCGGTAACGCTTGCGGCGGCCGCGGCCTGTGTGGCCGGTTCGGTTCACCTCATCATGCAAATCGCCAAGAAAACTATGCGCGCCGTAATCAGCTACAACCGCGGCGTCTCATGCTTCAACAAAGGCGAATATAACAAAGCCGACAGCTTTTTCAAGAAGGCGTTCGACCTGGACGAGCAAAACGAAATGGTCGAATACGCGCTCAACAAAACCAGCTTCTATTTGTAATCTCACCGCCCATACGCACAAAAAAATCTGTCGTAATAAGAAGGATTTTTTCATATACGATAGAATATGTATATATATGAAAAATTATAAGATTGGTTCGGGCTGACTATTCCCGAACCAACCGATCTTAAATGGGGGAATTGACATGCTGAGAGTAGCGCTTTTGAGTGGCTGGCACGTTCATGCACAGGGATACGCCAAGGAGTTTAATGCACTGCCGGATTCAAAAATAACAGCCGTATGGGACGAGGATCCGAAGCGTGGTCAAGAACTGGCCGAGAAATACGATGTACCGTTCGAGCCGGACTACAAAAAGCTGCTAGCATCAGATGAAATAGACGCGGTATGCATTACCGCGCCGACGAATATACATAGAGAAATAATCGTGGCAGCCGCCAACGCGAAGAAGCATATCTTCACGGAAAAGGTACTGGCCACCACTAACGAAGACTGCGCACTAATAAAGGAAGCCGTTGAAAAAAACGGCGTGAAGCTGTGTATTTCATTCCCACACAGAACAAAACCACAGAACCTGTTTGCGAAAAAAGTTGTCGACGAAAAAATCATCGGAGATATTACGTTTTTAAGAGTACGCAACTGCCACAACGGTGCTATACGCAACTGGCTGCCACCGCATTTTTATAATGAAGAGCAGTGCGGCGGCGGTGCGCTTATTGATTTGGGTGCGCACCCGATGTATCTGGCGCATTATCTGCTTGGTCGTCCTACCGAGATTTCGTCGACGTTCACAAACTACACGCATCACAGCGTCGAGGACAACGCCGTCGCCGTTTTGAAATACCCAACTGGCGCTATCGCTATCGTCGAGACGGGCTTCGTCACGGAGGCTAGCCCGTTCGTCATGGAGGTCTACGGCACGGAAGGCACGCTGTTCATCGGCGGCTCGACTAACGACGTCCAAATATTCACGAAAAAGCTCGACTGCGAATATAACGGCTGGATTCGCCCGAAAACACTCCCGAAGGAACTGCCAAGCGCTATTAAGCAATTCGTTTACGGCGTTCTTAACGACGAGCCTATACACTTCACGGTTGACGACGGCGTTAACCTGACGGAGCTGATGGTGGCCGCCTACAAATCCCACAAGGAAGGCAGGAGCGTTGCGCTGTAGCTTCGGCCGTTTTATGGAGTGAGTGCCATGTATCCCCCCGAAATTATAGAAGAAGTACGCTACGGAAACGACATCGTCGATGTCGTTTCCTCGTATGTCACGCTAAAGCATAACGGCAGCAACTATTTCGGACTGTGCCCGTTTCATAGGGAGAAGTCGCCGTCGTTTTCTGTCAGCGCCGACAAACAGATGTACTACTGCTTCGGCTGCGGCGCCGCCGGTAACGTCTACAGCTTCGTCATGCAAATCGAAAACTACAGCTTCATCGACGCACTTAAGCTGCTGGCCGAAAGAATCCGCTACACCCTCCCCGAGCCGAAATATTCCGAGGAAGCAAAACGCGCCACCAGAACGCGCGAGCTGCTGCTCGAGATGCACAAAAAAACCGCGCGGTTTTTTTACGATAACCTGAGCAGTCCGGAGGGCAGCGGTGCCGCCGCATACTTGGACAAGCGCCGCGTCAATCCGAAGCTGCGCATAAAGTTCGGTCTTGGTTACTGCCCCCAAAAGAGGGACAGCCTTTATAAATATCTGCTAAACGAGGGCTACGAAGCCGCCGACATCGCAAAATCAGGGCTTGTAATAGACGACAAGCGCGGCGGATTTTACGACCGGTTCTCGGGGCGGCTTATGTTTCCGATTTTTACGGCGCAGGGCGCTGTAGTCGGCTTCGGAGGGCGGGCGCTTGTTGATAGCGGCCCTAAATACCTAAACTCCTCCGACAGCCCGATTTTCGATAAAAGTAAAAACCTCTACGGCATAAACCTCGCGCGGCAATCGCGGCAGAAGGAGTTCATACTCGTAGAAGGTTATATGGACGTCATAAGCCTTCATCAGGCGGGATTTACGAATGCAGTCGCCGCGCTCGGTACGGCGTTTAACGACGAGCATACGCGGCTGCTCAAAAAATTCTGCGAAGGCGTAACGATACTGTTCGACAGCGACGAAGCCGGGACGAACGCCGCGCTTCGCGCCATTCCGATTTTATACAGGAGCGGGCTTAAGACTAAGGTTCTGCAAGTGAAAGATGCGAAGGATCCCGACGAGTACATAACAAACTTCGGAAGCGAAGCGTTCGCGAAGCTCCTGACGCAAGCCGAAAGCCACGTCATGTTCGAGATAAACATTCTGCGCCGGTCTTATGATTTGCATAACCCGGAGGATAAAATAAAGTTCACGTCGGAAGCGGCGAAGGTACTGTCGCGGCTAGCGAGTGAAGTGGAAAAGGAAACATATATAAAGGAAATCGCACGGCTGACGGATATTTCGCAGGAAGCGGTAGTAGGCGAGGTACGCAAGAATACCGCCACGCAAAAACCTGTCTCGCTACGCCAGTCCTCCTACGCTCAACCCGCATACAGCGGACTTGCACCCAAAAGCGATAAAGGACTCAGTGACGCTATACAAACTGTTCTACATATAATGACTATTAATAGCGCCGTAAGTACGAAGCTCATGGAATATTTGCAACCCTCCGAAATACCGGACAGCTGTTACGCAAAGCTGCTGATGCTTCTCTACGATTACACGCAAAACAAACGCACGATTTATCCGGCAGAGATACTAAATTATTTCGATACGCCGGACGAGCAAAAAAAAATATCAGGTATATTTAATATTCCCAACAAATACGAAGATTCCAAGGAAATTCAGGCTTCTGTCAACGACAGCTTACGGCTCATCAAAAAAACGTCGATAGACGACAAAATTCGAGCCGAAACCGACATGGCAAGCCTGAAAAACCTTGTAGAAATCAAAAGAAATCTAGAAAGCCTGAATATTACAATACCAGATGGTTAAAATAGTAAACAGCACAGGAAAGGAAGGATTGCTTGAAATCCACGGACGACAGCTTATTATTAAACCGAATAAAAGAGCTTGTTAATATTGCCAAAAAAAAGAAAAACACACTTGAATATAAAGAGATAAACGAATTCCTCGGCGATATCGAGCTGGAGCCTGAACAGATAGAGAAAATATACGAACAGCTCGAAGGGCAAGGCATAGACTTAATCGGTGCTCAAAACGCAGAAGAGGACGTCGAGAAGGAACTGGACTTGACGTTTGTCGAGGGTGCCATTAACATCGACGACCACGTGCGCATGTACCTTAAGGAGATCGGTAAGGTACCGCTTTTGAACGCCGATGAAGAAATTGATCTGGCTAAGCGAATGGAGCGCGGCGACGAAATCGCTAAGCGCCGCTTGGCCGAAGCGAATTTGCGGCTTGTCGTCAGCATCGCAAAGCGTTATGTCGGGCGTGGTATGTTGTTTCTTGATTTGATTCAGGAAGGGAATTTGGGTCTGATAAAAGCCGTCGAGAAGTTCGACTACCGCAAAGGCTATAAGTTCAGCACATACGCAACATGGTGGATACGGCAGGCCATAACGCGCGCCATCGCCGACCAAGCAAGAACAATTCGTATTCCAGTGCATATGGTCGAAACAATAAATAAACTGATACGCGTATCGAGACAGCTTTTGCAGGAGTACGGACGCGACCCGTCCCCCGATGAGCTCGCAAAGGAAATGCAAATGCCAGTTGAAAAGGTGCGCGAAATAATAAAAATCGCACAGGAACCCGTCTCACTCGAGACGCCGATCGGCGAAGAGGACGACAGCCATCTTGGCGACTTCATTCCGGACGACGACATACCCGCACCGGCCGAGGCCGCGGCGTTTACGTTGTTAAAGGAACAGCTCATCGACGTACTGGATACGCTTACGGATCGCGAGGAAAAAGTTCTCCGGTTACGTTTCGGACTGGACGACGGCCGCGCGCGTACGCTCGAGGAAGTCGGCAAGGAATTTAATGTCACGCGCGAGCGCATTCGCCAAATCGAAGCCAAAGCGCTTCGCAAGCTTCGCCACCCAAGCCGCAGCAAAAAGCTGAAGGATTATCTTGAGTAAAATTATTCATAACCCAAATTTTTGTAGTTGAAAATTTTCAAGATTCATGCTAAACTAACAACATAAATTGAATGAGTACCTGAAATGTTTGAGAGCCCATAGTTTTGAACCTACAGACAGTAAACGGGAGTCCTATTATTTCTTAGCTTACGACAGGCCGCAATCTAATTCCCTTTGGGCAGCGGAAATCGATTGGCTTAGCTGCGGACACCCACCTAGCTTATAGCTAGGTGTCAAAATTATGGGAACGGCATTTTGGGTATTTTTT
>CAZJLW010000040.1:19426-20663 GCA_964546895.1 uncultured Eubacteriales bacterium
TTTAAGGAGCAAACACAATGGACGAGCTTTTTTTCAAAAAGGCGCAGGCCGGAGACGTTGAAGCCTTTGAAACACTTATAACCTCATACGAACGTTTGATTTACAGTATTACATACAACTACTTCAACAATCCTCAGGACGCTAAAGACATTTCGCAGGAAATATTTATTAAGGTATTCTTAAATATAAAGAGCTGCCGTGACGCGGCGTCGTTTAAAGGCTGGCTATGCAAAATAGCCGCGAACGCCTGCGTCGACGAGCTGCGCAAACGTAAAAACAGACCTTATGTGAGCCTCGACGATGACGTCGAGGCTTTTGGTGATTCAATCCCCTCTCCCGCAGATGGGCCGGAGGCCGCTGCCATTCGCGGCGAAACAGCCTCGGACGTCCGCGCCGCCATCAACAAACTACCCGACGATTACCGCACGATTATTATTTTGAGGGATATACACGACTTGTCGTATACCGAAATCGCCGAAGCAACCAGCAGCGGTCTCGGCACAGTGAAGTCACGTTTGTCACGCGCTCGCGACGCGTTGCGTAGTATTTTAGCGCCGCCAAAAAAATCTGAAAAAAATTTCGAGAAAAAAATAAAAAAGACGGAACAAAATAAAAATTCAGCCGTCTCTGTAACAGAGGAGGTAAATAAATGATAAGCTGCTATGATTTCAAAAGGCTTATTACGTTATATATCGACGACATGCTTGATGCGGAGGAACGCACGGAGTTCGAACAGCACGCCGCATCGTGCCACGAATGCGCCGACGAGCTTGAAGCAACAGAAGCCGTCGTCGCCGCATCGAATTCGCTTGTGTGTCGCGAGCTTCCCGAAGGCTATCATGACGAGCTGATGCATAAACTAAAGGAACGTATCGGTACGGAGATGGAGACGCCTATGCTGACGCGTTCACGTGCGAAAGCAGGAGTCGGGTTCAGCTTTAGACCGTTTGCTGCTGTCGCGGCTTCGCTGTTTTTTACGCTGGCAATAATGAGCGTGGTCTTTACGTCGCTCCCCTCGCCTACGCGAAGCACGACGCAAGATTCGCAGCAGCGTACAAAGGCGCTTGGGCTGGAACAGCCTGACTGGTATATGACGGCGGCTGCGCCGCCCGCTGTTATGTCTAACAGCAGCTTCGGCGAAAATTCCGCACCGAGAGGTATCAGTTCACCGACGGAAGAGTATGACGGCGCAGCGCATAGTGCAGCAACGGGCGCAGCAAAATTACAGGCGGCGCCG
>CAZJLW010000040.1:20763-24526 GCA_964546895.1 uncultured Eubacteriales bacterium
CAGCCGAGCAGATAATCAGCAGCAGTCTTGACGGCTACAACGCCGCACTGAGCAAATCGACCGATTCGGCAATGATTGTGCGACGCGTGAGCGAGGCTGATTTCGAATCCGCAAAGCACATTCTCAAATCGCTGGGAACGGTCAGAAACGAAAGCGAAGCCGTGGAGCGCATGACGGCCTCGCGGCTGGACACGATGGCGCGGATTAAGACCAAGTCGACGGAGTATAACAGACTCACGGATATTCTTGCGAAAACCGCTTCTGTAGACAGCCTCATTTTCGTAGAAAACCGGTTGAGCTATGTTACGAGCGAGCTGGACGGCCTGAAGAACATGCTCCGCAGCTATACGGCAATGCCGACGCTAACGATTGAGCTGTTAGCCAATCAGCAGCAACGTGCAGAGCAGACCGGCGCGGTGCAGATGCACGTTGCCAAGCAGAGCGTATGGCAGAGAGCCGCGGACAGCTTTAATGTTTCGGCACAGCTTTCGCTCATGACGCTTGCGTCGTTCGTTTTCCCAATTTTTGCGGCTGTACTCATTTTGGCAATTTTATTTTTTGTTGCGAAGCTTATATTAAAATTTAAATCGAAAGGATGACCCCCTTGCACAAAAAACTGTTTTCGTTTGCTTTTATAGCTGTAATTGTAGGCGCCGC
Source organism: uncultured Eubacteriales bacterium (assembly GCA_964546895.1). Taxonomy (GTDB): domain Bacteria; phylum Bacillota; class Clostridia; order Lachnospirales; family CAZJLW01; genus CAZJLW01. Next base: position 21,421 of record CAZJLW010000040.1, read on the forward strand.
GAGCCTGCTTTCGGCTTGCAGCGTCAGAAAAGTATCAACACTGCCCGGAGGGGCCACGGCAGGTTCTCCGACAATAGCTTTGGAATCGGCTCAGTGGAACTACAGAGACTCCGGTGCGGCTGCGGAAAGCAGAGTGTATACCAACAGCGCAATAGCTCCGGCCGCCAAAAGCATCAGCGTTATCCCCGCACCTGCCGCGGGAATAGCCGCTTCCGCGCCCATGCCAGCACCGTCAACAATGCCCGAATACGACGGCAACGCATCCGGTTACCGCCCCGAAAAAATCGTACTTACCGGCGATATTTCAATGGAAACGGATATTTTTGATAATGTTGTGGAAAGTATAAAAGCATACGTCAGCGGCGCTGGTGGTTATGTGCAAAACTCGAACCTTTACAGTACAAGAAGGGGCGATTCCGACGTACGGATTTTCTCTGCTGCATTAAAAATGCCGTCCGATCAGTTCCAGAGTGTAAAGCAGTACATCGAAAAAGTCGGCGGCGAAGGCGCGGGTAGAATCCTGTCATCTTCCGAAAACGCGAACGACATGACAACAACATACTACGACACCGAAAGCCGTCTCAAAACAAAGCAAATTGAGGAACAGCGCGTGCTGGAAATGATTACGAAGGCCGAAAAAATCGACGATCTGCTACGGTTGGAGGAGCGGCTCAGCCAAATCCGCACGGAGATCGAGCTGTACCAGACTTCTATGACTAACATCGACCGACTGTCGACGTTTTCGACGATTAAGATATCCATAACGGAAATCCCGACGCTGCGTATTACCGACACATCGCAGTCTTTCTCCAAAAAGCTTTACAACAGCTTCATCGCATCATATAACGCTACCGTTAGGTTTTTCGAGTCGCTGATTATATGGTTCTTCGGTGCGATAATACCGCTTATTCTGCTGATTATTTGCGCGCTCATAGTTATTTTGGTATTGAAAGTTATTAAAAATAAACATAAAAACACAAGGAGAGATTAGTATGAAAAAACTTACAGCACTTTTGTTAACTACAGTTCTTTTGGCCGGTGCGCTCAGCGTCGGTACACAGGCGTCGCAGACGTCGCAACCAGCCGTTCCGGTAACGGTCGGCAACATAATAACGACAACGGGCGAAGGAAATATCTATGTTAAACCCGACATAGCCATCGTAAACTGCGGCGTCACGACAGAAGATAAAGATCCGAAGAAGGCGCTTGACGACAATAACACGTCTATGCGTAAGGTTATTGACACGATTAAGTCGCTCGGTATCGCCGACAAGGATATCCGTACAACGAACTACTCCATCTATCCGAATTACGACTACAACTCCAACACCCGCAAGCTGAACGGTTACAGGGTTGAAAATTCTATTACCGTAACGCTTCGGGATATAACGCAGGTCGGTACAGTTATAGGCAAGGCTGTTGAAGCCGGTGCTAATATTGGTAACGGTGTTAATTTCAGCATATCGGACACTTCTAAGTTTTACGATGAGGCTATGACTGCCGCCGTCAAAAACGCCACCGAAAAGGCGAACACGCTTGCAGCCGCCATCGGCAAAAAAGTTAGCGCGGTGGTCGAGATAGTCGAAGGGAATCGCAGTGGGCAGTATTATCAGACTAAGCAGATGTCGGCGGCTGCGGATATGATTTATAACTCAGCCGTCCCGATTCAGACCGGGGAGTTGACGGTCTCGGCTTATGTTACGGTTACGTTTAGGTATTGATTGATTTAGGTTGTGAGAAGACCATGATGGCGGAGGCTTTTATCTGCTGTCATGGTTTTTTTCTGCGTTAAAAAAGCACCTCCTGTTGGGAGATGCTTTTCTTTTATTTGCTAGGGGCAAAACCATCCATGAATGATAGCAGCTCAATCAGCCGGTCTACAAGGTCATCGTCTATACTTCTCCAGCTGTAGTTATACCCAGGGAAGTACGGACAAAGCTTGTACTCCGTTTGTCCGTGAAATATTGGCATACAAGCCAACGGACGTTTACCCGTTTTGTCGGTTTGGATGCAATATTTGCAGCCGTCACATTTTTTCGTACGTGTTATAACGAAGTCTTTGACAGAATCGCTCATTGTGTCAAAAGCATCCAAGAATTGCTTCAAGCCATTCGGTATGCACAGACCAAACCTGACAGGATCGTCGACATATACATCGTATTGTGCTGAAATGCCTGTGTGTCTGATTTTATACTCATATCCCGCGTTTGGACGTTCGCTACCCCATGCCGGATTTGCATAGGTTAGTGTCAAGCGGTAATCAGGCCATTCTGTGTTGTAAATGTCATACGGTTTGTAACCGTGCGATACCATCCACGCTTCAAGTCTGCGAAACGCATTCTCTCCAAGCATCCGTGCGTAGATATCAGTTGAATAGACATAATCTTTATTGAAAAGACAATATGCGAAAGCAGTTTGATCTGCCCCGGGGCGATTCGACATCCATTTCCATGCGGTTGGCAGCTTAGACAAATCCTCGATTCCTATAATCGATAAAACCTTTAACTGCCTTTTATTAAGCTTTACTTCTGCACCCTGCCCCATTAAGTACATATCTAGTAATAGGCTATGTATCGCTTTTTTGCATTTAGACATATTTTCTTGCAACTCTGGCTTCCCATATGCTTTTTTATAGCGGCTTGGGAATACGTCGTCTTCGTGTAGTTTCGATACGATAAGCGACGGTTCGTCAAACAAAAGCTGATATAAGCTTTTCATGATGTCGTAGAACTCCTGCTGTTCAGCAATGCCAACCTCCGCTTGCTCGTCAGGAACAAACGCCGGTAACATAGCAAGATAAGCGGAAGCCATTCTTTGTTCTAAGCTTGTGTATGTCATGCCTACAATCCCCTTTACCTTTAGTTTTTTTATATATACTTTATCACAAACCCATCACCCCAACAACGTATTTAAAAAACCACAACAAAAAAACCTTGGAAGTCTCCCCCCAAGGTCATAACCAGCCACAGCTCATTACTTCATAATTGATTTCATTCACCCTTCTCTTTTCCTACACATCCACTTCTGCAGCTCCACAATAACAATCGGAAGCACCGACAACCCGAACACAATCCCCCACTGCATCCCGTCGAGCGGCACGGCCTTA
>CAZJLW010000041.1:0-11266 GCA_964546895.1 uncultured Eubacteriales bacterium
CCCCAGTATTTTCGCAGCGTGTACGCAAGTATGGACGCCTTGTTCTCCCACGGGCGCGTCGCGAGACGCAGCAGCGCGCGCTTTTCCAAGTCAACCCGCGTAAACATATCGCGCAGCGCCGGAAGCATCGCAATATATTCCTCGTCCGTCACCCATTTATATCCGTTTAGGCTGTAAATCAACCCGACGAGCAGCCCCGCGCCCGACACCGTCGATACAGTCTTGATTTCGCCCAGCCGCCGCTTTTCCGCTATGTACTTGAGCACTCCCGTATGAAACACCGCCGCGCGCATCCCGCCTCCCGACAGCGCAAGCCCGATTGACTTGGACATAAAACGCACCCCTTTTTGGCTATTTTATTCTCATACCAAAAAAGGGTGCGGCGTTACACCAACCGCGTCGCGGCTGTTACGGCAAAATAAAAATCTGCGTCCAATACGTCGAACCGGCGCCGACGCAGTAACCGACGCCGATCTGCGTAAACGTCGGGCTCAAAATATTTTTCCTGTGACCCTCGGACGCCATCCACGACTTCATGACGGCCTGTGCGGTTTTCTGACCTTTGGCGATATTTTCACCGGCGGCGCGGTACGGTATCGCGAACTTTTTCAGCATGTCGAACGGACTGCCGTAAAGCGGCGACGTGTGGCTGAAATAGTTTTTGTCGCGCATTTCTTCGGATTTAATCCGGGCGACGCGCGCTACCTCCCAGTTAATCGAAAGCGGTTGCAGCCCGGCCTTCGAGCGTTCCTGGTTTACGAGTGCTACGACCTGCTCCGTCATACTCACGACGACCGGGTCGGGCAGCGGCACGTACACCTTATCGCCCGGGAATATCAAGTCCGGATCCTTAAACTGCGGATTCGACTGAATAATTTCCGTCACGCCCACCTGATATTTCTTAGCGATAAGCCACAGGCTGTCGCCGCGCAAAACGGTGTACGTATCGACGGCGGCGAACACTGCCGGCGCGTTAACACCGGCGACGATGACTGCGGCTAAGACAATCGCCGCAAACTTTTTGAAGATTGGTTTCATAGGCATTACCTCCCAAATATTTGATATACCTGTAGCATTTACAAATTTTCCAAAAAAATGTATATGTTCGGCACTAAACATTATAAAATCTGAATTGGTTTAGTGCCGAACATTTTCCTTAAACTGGGAAGCACGAAAATGTTTTCGAATTTGGAAAACATTTTCGCCGCCCATATAGGAAATTTTATAGACTAATTGAAAAAAATGATTTAAAATTACATAGGGTTTTTTCACGAAAGCCGTCAGAAGTTGTATGAGGTGGAGATTATTTGAAGGTTTTTAAAAGAATAGTAATATTCGCGCTGGTTTTTGCGATAGACACGTACTGTCTTATGAGGTTTTCGGAGATAGGCGTGTTTAGGGACATACGGACGCTGTGGGTAACTACGGCTATGACTACGATGACACATCAGTGGCTTGCGAAGCTGCTCGCGAGCGATACGCAAATTTACGAGATAATGGAAGAAAATAAAATAGATGAGATAGACGAAAGCGAACAGCAGATTATTGAAGCGATTGAGGTCGACGCGCTTAAGCGGCTCGAAGCGGAGCTTGACGAGCAGCGCGACAAGGATTTGGTCGCTCGGGGCTACACTCGGCTGGAAGACGGTACATACTTAAAAAGTGTGAACATAGACAAATTCGCAGCGAAGCTTTTGCTCATAACCGACCCGCGCAGGATACGCGTCGGGCTGACGCGCACACCCGGCAAGCGCGGCGACCTAGTCAAGCAGATGGTATCGGACAACGGCGCTATAGCCGGAATAAACGGCGGCTGGTTCGTCGACCCGAACTACGAGGGCAACGGCGGCATACCGACGGGTTACGTAATACAACAGGGTAACGTTACATATGAGCATTCGACCGGCATAAGTACGATAGCGGGTTTTAATAAAGACGGCGTACTCGTCATCGGCAACTACACCGCAAAAGCGGCGCTCGCCGAAGGCATAAAAGAAGCAATGGCTACATATCCGATTCTCATTTACAACGGCCAGCCGAAAATAACAAAGGGCGACGGCGGCTGGGGTATCGCACCGCGTACGGCGATAGCCCAGCGTCAGACCGGCGAAGTGCTGATGCTCGCCATCGACGGGCGGCAAATACACTCGATCGGCGCTACACTGCGTCAGGTTCAGGATTTGCTGCTTAGCGAAGGGGCTTGGACTGCCATATGCCTGGACGGCGGCTCGAGTACCGTCATGTATTACGGCGACGACTACGTGAACAAGCCGTCGCTCGGCCATGAGCGCTACATACCGACGTGCTGGCTTGTCATGCCTGAGATGTAACATAAGAGGGAGGGGCTTTTATGGACAACTATAATAAGGTAGAAGTAGTAATATGCGGCGAGGTCGTGACGCTGGTCGGCACTGAAAGCGAGGAGTACATACTCCGGCTCGCCAAATACATCGACAAAAAAATACTCGACGTAACAAAGAATAAACCGGCACTGTCTGTTAACTCCCATTTGCGGACGACTTTTATCGCTATCAACATAGCGGATGATTATTTCAAGGAAATCGAGAGGAACAAGGAGCTGCTTGAGCAGAGCGACGCCATGACACAAGAGATCGCACAGCTTAAAGCGCGCGTGAAAACCTTAGAGGACGAGCTTGCCGCTTCGAAAGACGAGCTGGACGAATACATACGCGAGTTCGATTCGCACACGGCCGCCGCCAATACGCCACAGAAAAAACATAAATATGCAGTATTATAACGCCATCAAAAATTTTTTGGAGGCGAGATAATGAAAACAGCAAGGTATGTTCGGTACGGTGTTATGTCTGTTATTTTGGGCGGCGTGATGCTTATCGGGTATCTGCACCTGCACGGCGGCTCGCAGTATCCGTCGGTACACGCTATCTGTCCGCTCGGCGGGCTTGAAAACCTCTGGGCGTGGGTAGCAGGCAGGGCTAATTTACAAAAGTTGTTTTCCGGTACGATGACGCTGTTCTTTTTCACGGTGGCGTTCGCGCTGGTGTTTGGCAGAGCGTTTTGCGGGGTGCTGTGTCCGTTCGGCTTTTTGCAAGAGCTCACCGGCAAAATTACTAAAAACAAGTACATAGTGCCGGAGAAGGCCGACAGAATCATGCGCTTCGGCAAGTACATAATGCTGGGCATCATCACGTTTATGGCGTGGATTACGGCTACAATCTGGATATCGCCGTACGACCCGTGGACAGCGTTCGCCCACATCTGGTCGCGCAAGGAAATGTTCGCCGAGAACGGTACGGGTTTTATTATTCTTATTATAGTTATTGCGCTGTCGGTTTTTATCGACCGCTTCTTCTGCAAATATTTATGCCCTGCCGGGGCGCTGTATGGGATTATTTCGAAAATCAGCCCGGCTAAAATCAAGCGCACATCGTGCAGCGGCTGTCAGAAATGTACGAAAAGCTGCCCGATGGGCATAAACGTAGCCGAAGCCGACACGATTAACTCGGCAGAGTGTATCGCTTGCGGTCAGTGCCTCACGGCTTGCCCGTCGAAAAAATCCGAGCTGAACATGACGCTGTTCAGCAAGGTCGTGAAGCCGCTTACGTTCGTTATTATTACGGCGGGTGTTTTCTTCGGCGGTCTCGCCGTGCTTAACGCCGCCGATCTAATGCAGGTCACGGTTCCGTCTGTCGAAAGCATTTTAAAAAGCGGTAATTATCTGAAGCTTGCGGATTTGCGCGGTTCTATGACGATAGAGGACGGCGCGACTTATACGGGTATGGAGCTGTCGGAGTTCTATAAGCTTATGGAGATACCCGAGAGTGTGCCCAAGGATACACAGATGAAGTATATCTCGAGCTATGTGAGCGGGTATGATTTCCACGCTATAAAGGCGCGGAAGTAAAAATCTAACAATCCAAACCGGGGGATTTGATCCTGATTGGGGAGACGGGCTTTGAGAAAAAAAAGTATATTCATGACATTTTTACTGTCATTTTTAGCGATGCTCGTTATACCTCTCGTCACGGTTGCGGCTGTTTACGGCAGCTTTGATTCCGTAATCAAAAAGCAGCTCGAAAGCTATAACGCCGCCATGCTAAAACAGGCGCAGTCCGTTCTGGACGAGCGCCTGTTTAACGTGCAACGGCTTATTTATTCAATAGGCTCCGACCCCCTCCTACTCAAGCTCCTAAACATGGGAGAAACGCTTGACAACAACGACATCTACAACATCTCTCGCCAAATCGAGCTGCTAAGCCGACACAAATCCCGCGACAATTTCATCGACGATATAACGATCATCCTGCCCAACTCCGGCGTAATAATCGATCAGAGTACGAAATACACCCCGCAACAATACTACAACATGAACATCGCACCGCGCGACGGTTCCGATACCACTAACGACGATTTCGTGTGCTGGTACGAGGACTTTAATCGCCGGTTTTACATTGAACCGGTGACATCGACCGGCGACGGCATCTCCTTCCGCCAGTCGATACCGATCGGCGAACCCGGCACACTACGCGGCGTACTCTGCGTATCGGTTAACAGCCGCAGCGTCAAGAACACGCTTGACGGTATTTTACGCAGTGTCAACATATCGGACGAGGGCGCGGTTTTTTTGTCGGACAGCCAGAACAACATTCTGCTTGCCACGGGCAGCGGCGATGTCATCAAAAACATCGGTACAGCCGAGCTGAACACGGGCAGCGACGCCGTCTATAAAACCGTAACCGGCGCTAAGATGATTATATCGACGGCGCACTCGGGTTTTATGGGCTTTAAGTATGTGTCCGCCGTTCCGTCGGAGATGTTCAGCCGCCAGCTCAACGCCGTAAAAAATACAATCGTACTAATCACGCTATTGTTTCTTGCGGCCGGTGTAGCACTCGCGCTCGTGCTGAGCAGCTCGAACGCCGCACCGGTCAAAAAAATCATCACCGAAAAATCCGAGCTTAACGACAAAATAAAAAAGCAACTGCCTGTTATTCAGGACAATCTGCTTTTGCAGCTCATAAAGGGAAATGTATGGGACGACATGACGGATGATTTGACACAGGCGCTGCCAGAGTTCGCGCACTCATGGTTCTGCGTGTTCGTCATAAGCGTTACCCGCCTGTACGAAAATACTTTTAAGGAAAAGAACCTAATCCGCTTTGCCGTGAAAAATATTATGGAGGAGCTAAGCGGCGGCTGCGGGCGCGTGGTCGAGGCCGACGCGGGCAAGCTCGCGTTCATCGCGAACGTAAAGTCCCCGTCGCCTGAGACTAAAACAGAGCTGTACAAAATCGCGGAGGTCACGTCACAAATCATGTGCGACAAGCTTAACTCCGGCATAAACATCTCGATCGGCACGATACGCGAAGGGCTTGGCGGCATCGCCCCGTCTTTTAGCGAAGCCGACAAGGTATCGGAATACCAGCTCATGCAGTGCGTAACCGGCATCAAGGCGTACGAGGAGATAAACTACTCGCAGGGTTCGTACTCTTACCCAATCGAGACCGAGCTCATGCTCCTTAACTGCGTCAAGCTCGGCAACATCAAAAAAGTAACTCAGATACTCGAGGACGTTTTTACGCGCAACTTCGCCGACGGAAGTCTGTCGCCGGACATGGCACGCTGCCTGTTCTTCGACATCATGAACACGGGCATAAAGCTCTTAAACAGCGGTGATATCGACGCCGCTACGGTTTTCGGCATGAACCTACTGCCTTACGACATCATCATTTCCTGCAAAAACACAAAAGAAATGCAGGAAGCGCTAATCAAAATATTCGGTAACATCTGCGACTTCATAAACGAAAACAAAGCCAAGGCGCAGCTCTCACAAAGCACCGTAACAATAAACAGCGTGAAGAACTACCTCGACAAGCATTTTCAGGACAACTCGCTAAGCCTTGTGTCGGTCGCGGATTATTTTAATATTAACCCGAACTACTTATCGGGACTGTTCAAGGAGCAGACCGGCGAAAACTTTATGGCGTACGTAAATAATCTGCGGCTGGACATGTCGAAGCGGCTGTTGTTGCAAACGTCGAAGCACATCGGCGAAATCGCAGACGATGTCGGCTACTCCGGCTCGGGCGTACTCATCCGTAACTTCAAAAAAGCATACGGCGTAACGCCCGGCGAATACCGCGATACCGTCAAAAACTCAGGTTCTGAATAAATGCACATGAAAAATTGCATATACATTTTCTGAAGAAACAGACGCGAGCTTAAGTATTGCGTCTGTATTTTTTTGCGCCGCGCAATATAATCAAATAAAAAAAGAGGTGACTGCTGTGCGATTGTTTTCTTTACTCGCAAAGGATTTCCGGCGGAACAAGTACATTTATTTCATGCTTATCCCGGGGCTTTTGTACTATATCATATACCACTACTGGCCTATGTACGGCGCACTAATCGCGTTCAAGCGCTACGACCCCGTTTTCGGCATGTGGGGCAGCCCGTTCGTCGGCTTTGCTAACTTTATCGATTTCTTTTCGAGCTACTATTTTATGAGGATACTGAAAAACACACTCCTCATAAGCCTGTACTCGCTGGTGTGGGGCTTCCCCGCTCCTATTATTCTCGCGCTGCTGCTAAACGAGGTCAAAAACACCGCCTTTAAGCGCACGATTCAGACCGTTACATACCTCCCCCACTTTATTTCCGTCATGGTTATCTGCGGACTTATCATCGACTTTACGTCGAAGTCGGGGCTGATTAACGACATCATCGTTTTCTTCGGCGGTCAGCGCGATACGCTGCTCTTGCGCAAGCAGTATTTCAGGACGATTTTCATCAGCACCGGCGTATGGCAGGAGCTTGGCTGGGGTTCGATTATTTATCTGGCGGCGCTCTCCGGCATATCCGACGAGCTGTACGAGGCCGCGCGTATTGACGGCGCTGGGCGGTTTAAGCAGCTCATTTACATTACGCTGCCCGGGCTTCTTCCTACTATAGTAATACTGCTTATTATGAGAATGGGGCAGGTAATGAACGTCGGCTTCGAAAAAATAATGCTCCTCTACAACCCAACCATTTACGAAACCGCCGACGTTATCTCGACCTTCGTATACCGCAAGGGCATTATCGAGTCGAACTTCAGCTACAGTGCGGCAGTCGGGCTGTTTAACTCGCTCATAAATTTTACACTGCTCATCGCTTCGAACGCCATTAGCCGCAAGCTTAACGAAACAAGCCTTTGGTAACACATGTCTTATAATGGAGGATTTAGTATGCGCATTAAAAAAAGTACCGGCGAAATTGTATTCGATGCCTTTAACGCGGCGTTTATGATTTTGCTGATGTTTGTAACGCTGTACCCGTTCGTGTTTGTACTGTTCGCGTCGATAAGCGACCCGACCGAAATTGCAGTTCACCGCGGGCTGCTGCTTTTCCCGAAGGGCTTTCATTTCGACGCGTATTCCGTCGTGCTTGAGAACCCGATGATTTCTATCGGCTACAAGAACACGCTTTTCTACGTCGTCGCGGGGACACTTCTGAACCTGCTCTTTACATCGCTGCTGTCGTATTCCCTGTCCAGAAAAACGCTCATCATTCGAAACTTCCTCATGAAGTTCGTCGTGTTCACGATGTTTTTCAGCGGAGGTATGATACCGACTTATCTCATGATGACGAGGCTAGGCATGGTCAACTCGCGCTGGGCGGTTATTTTCCCGGGGCTTATCAGCACGATGAACATGATTATTATGCGTACGGCGTTCATGTCAATACCCGATAGCTTGGAGGAGTCCGCGAAGCTCGACGGCGCGAACGACTTCGTCATACTTTTTCGGATAATCATACCGCTGTCGATGCCTACGATATCCGTTATGATTTTGTACTACGGCGTCGGCCACTGGAACTCGTGGTTTAACGCGATGCTGTATTTCCGGCGGCGCGAGCTGTATCCGCTGCAAATGGTTCTGCGTGAGATTTTGATTTTCAGTTCGACAGACGACATGATGGTGACGCTCGGCAACCGAAAAGGGCAGGACATGAGCGAAATCATTAAGTACGCCACAATAATCGTGGCAACCGTACCGATACTGCTTGTTTACCCGCTGCTACAAAAATATTTCGTGAAGGGTGTTATGATCGGCGCGATAAAGGGATAGCGCCGTAACATTTTAGCGGATATTATACAAACAACCCCAATAAAAGGAGGAAACAGTTATGAAAATGAAGTTAAGAGTAATAAGCGCGTTAACAGCCGGAATGCTCGCGCTGTCGTCCTCGGCCGCGGCCTTCGGTAAGGCAACAACACCCGAAGCCCTGAAGCTTCCTATCGTCGACAAGCCGCTGACTATCACATGGTTCGTCACTATGTCCACGGATCAGGTCAAGAACTACGCCGACCAGGAGGATTTCGTCGAGATGGCGAAGCGCACCGGTATCAAGATCGATTTCCAACATCCTCCGGCGGGTACGAACGCGAACGAACAGCTGAACCTTATCGTCGCGTCGAACTCCTTCCCGGACGTAATCCACTGGAACTGGGCAAGCCTTCCGGGCGGCATTACGAAATACATCTCGAGCGGCATAGCTTTAAAGCTTAACGACCTGATCAACTCCTACGCGCCGAACTATCTGGCTACGCTCGGCAAGTATCCGCAGTGTAAAAAAGCGGTGCTGCTTGACGACGGCACGATACCGGCGTTTTATCAGCTCGATCCCGACCCGCGGCGTCTTACTTATAACGGATTCGTCATGCGCGGCGACTGGCTCGAAAAATTAAAGCTGTCCGAACCCGTCACGATTAACGACTGGTACAAAGTCCTGACGGCGTTTAAGCAAAAAGACCCGAACGGCAACGGTAAGCAGGACGAAATCCCGTGGAGTGAAACAAAGGATTCCTTCCAGTTTATGAATTTCGCCGCGGCTTACGGCATACTTGATAATTTCTACCGCAACCCGGAAACGGGCAAAGTCGCGTACGGTCCTTTACAGCCCGCGTATAAGGAATTCCTCACGACTATGGCGCAGTGGTACAAGGAAGGGCTTATCGATTCTGAGTTCGCCACTAACGATTCGAAGATGTTTACGTCGAAAATTCAGGGCGACTTGGCCGGTGCAACGTTCGGCGCAGTCGGCGGCGTTATCGGCAACAACATCACCGCCGCAAGACCAAAGGTTCCGGGCTACTCTTTAGTAGGCATGGCTACACCGCAAGGCGCAGCGAAGGTTTCCTACAGCACGAAGCATGACTTCCTAATGACGGCCGGACACGGTACGATAATCACGAAATCCGCGAAGAACACAAAGGAAATAACAAAGCTCATCGACTATATGTACACCGAAGAGGGGCAAACGCTTCTTAACTGGGGTATCGAAGGCAAGAGCTACACGGTAGTCGACGGAAAGAAGACTTTCACAGACGAAATATTTAAGAACAAGGACGGCAAAGCGCCGAATCAGGCCATCGCAAAATACTCCCTGCCAACCAACGGCTGGCCGAAGGTTATGGATTTCGAGCCGTACAGCGCAATCAACCTGATTATGCCTGAGCAGCGTAACGCTTCCGACAAATGGGCGCAGGGCGACTATTCGCTACTGTTATCGCCGAACGTGCAGTACGCACCCGAAGAGAGCGCCACACTCGGCACGATTCTTAACGACGTAAACACGTACAAAAACGAAATGGTTCTAAAATTCGTAATGGGCATCGAGCCTATGACAAAGTATGATGACTTCTTAAAGACAATCAAGAACATGAAAATCGAAAACGCCGTAAAAATCACACAGGATGCTTACGACAGATTTGACAAGAGAAAATAGCAGGAGGCAACAGACATGAAATATATAAACTATCCCGGAACAGACATGCGCGCGTCGCAAATAGCGCTCGGGTGTATGCGCATTAAAACGAAAACTCCGGACGAGATCGTTACACTTATCAATACGGCAGTTGAGCTTGGGATAAATTTTTTGGACATAGCGGATATTTACGGGAAGGGTGTATGTGAGGAGCTGCTGGGCGAGGCGCTTGCGCTTTGCCCCGGTCTTCGCAGTAAGGTACTGATTCAGTCCAAATGCGGGATACGCCCCGGATTCTTCGACTTTTCGAAGGAGCATATACTGACGTCTGTCGACAACTCGCTAAGAAAGATGAAAACAGACTGCTTGGACGTGCTGCTGCTTCACCGCCCCGATACGCTCATGGAGCCGGAGGAAGTAGCCGAGGCGTTTACGGCGCTGCACGAAAAAGGAAAGGTAAAATATTTCGGCGTGTCGAACCACAACCCGATGCAAATCGAGCTGCTTCAAAAATTCATTAAACAACGGCTAATCATCAACCAGCTGCAATTCAGCATCACGAACACCACGATGATAAAAGCCGGAATCAACGTAAATATGGAAAACGAAGCCGCCGTAAACCGCGACGGCAGTGTGCTTGAATATTGCCGCCTTAAGGATATCACGATCCAGAACTGGTCGCCGTTTCAACACGGGTTTTTCAAAGGGGTCTTTCTGGATAATGAGAACTTCCCGGAGCTGAACGAAAAAATAAACGCCCTATGTGAAAAATACGGCGTTACGAATTCGGCTATGGCTATCGCGTGGATACTGCGCCACCCGGCGAAGATGCAGCCGGTCGTCGGGACTACGAGTACCGAGCGTCTGACTGATATTGCGAAGGCCGCGGAAGTTGACCTTACTCGTGAGGAATGGTACTCTATATATTTGTCTGCAGGTAATAAACTGCCGTAAAAAGACAATAATGGAGGTTTCTATGGCAAGCAATAACGTTTTATTTTACAAAACACCCGCAACACAGTTCACCCAAGCGCTGCCCGTCGGTAACGGGCGGCTTGGGGGGATGGTGTACGGCGGCGTCAGGCTAGAGAGAATCTCGCTTAACGAGGATTCGCTGTGGTACGGCGGGGCGATACAAAAGCCAAACCCCGCCGCCCCGGAGGCTGTTAAAGCAATCCGCCGGTTGCTTAAAAATGGCGAACCGGAGGAAGCATCGTACAGGGCATATATGTCTCTTACGTCGCTGCCTAAATATTTCGGGCCGTATCAGCCGCTCTGCGATTTGCGTATCAGGCTGAACATAAATGGACAGCCCGAGAACAACACACATGCATACGACCGCAGGCTGGACTTGGTAAGCGGTATCGCATCGGTTTCATACAGGGCCGGCGATGTGTCCGTGAACAGAGAGGTTTTTGTCAGCTCCGCACAGGTTATGGTCGTGAAGATGGATTTCTCACAACCGGTCAGCCTGTGTGTTAATTTATTCCGGCGACCGTTCGACCCGGGCACAAGCGCGCTTGGCGGCGACACCATAGTC
>CAZJLW010000041.1:11366-12488 GCA_964546895.1 uncultured Eubacteriales bacterium
GGACGACGGTCTGGCGTGCCTGTTTTTTAAGTACGGGCGTTATTTACTGTACAGCTGTTCAAGACCGCATACACTTCCCGCCAATTTGCAGGGCATGTGGAACGAAAGCTTCACGCCCCCGTGGGAATCCGGCTACACAATAAACATCAACACCGAGATGAACTACTGGCTGGCAGAAGCCGGTAATCTCTCCGAATGTCATGAGCCGTTGTTTGATTTTATAGACAGGCTGGTTGAGAACGGCAGGAAAACGGCGACGGATTTCTACGGCTGCCGCGGCTTCGTGGCGCATCACAACACAAACCTATGGGCAGAAACAGGCATCGAGGGCTTGCTCGACACGGCACCGTACTGGTCTATGGGTGGAGCGTGGCTTGCGTTGCATCTTTGGGAGCGGTACAGCTTTACGCTGGACGAAGCGTTTCTTAAAAACCGTGCGTACCCTGTTTTAAAAGAAGCGTGTTTGTTTTTCATTGATTACATAACGGATGACGAAAGCGAATGCGTAGTATCGGGGCCGTCGTTATCGCCCGAGAATATTTATGTTTTACCGGACGGACAAAAAGCTGCGCTGTGCCTTAACCCCGCGATGGATATTCAAATAATGCGTGAGCTGTTTAACAGCACTTGCGCCGCCGCGGAGATACTCGGCACGGACGACGGCTTTGTATCGCAGCTGCGCGCACTCTCTGCCAAACTGCCAAATACAGCCGTATCATCAGACGGTTGTATTTGCGAATGGGAGCGCGATTACAAGCAGAACGACCTGGGGCATCGGCACATATCACAGCTGTTCGCGCTGCACCCCGGCCATGACATAACCCCCGAGACCTCCCCGGAGCTGGCGCGCGCCGCAAAAAAAACGCTGGAAACGCGGCTGCAAAACGGCGGCGGTCACACGGGTTGGAGCTGCGCGTGGATTATCAACTTCTGGAGCAGATTGTGCGAGGGGGAACGCGCTTACGAGTACGTTTACAGGCTGCTGCGAAAATCCATCTACGATAATCTCTTTGACGCGCACCCGCCGTTTCAGATAGACGGCAACTTAGGCGGCGCTGCCGGGATACTGGAGATGCTTGTTCAGTCCCATGACGGCGTGATTAAACTGCTGCCCGCGCTTCC
>CAZJLW010000041.1:12588-20500 GCA_964546895.1 uncultured Eubacteriales bacterium
TACAAAATAACTGCCGTCAACCCCGGGTCTAGTTCCATGTCCGTGATGCGGATGTGTAGGTCGTACCCGACGTCCGCACTAACACCAGCCCCCAGTACAAAGTCCACGCCCTGCGGGCATTCCATAGAAACGCGCTTGACAAAAGCCGCCATTTCTTCCGAAGAAATGGCGGCTCCTTTATTTGATACGGCGACTTTGAAAGTACGGGCAGCACCGGAGGTGCCGACTCCGCCGACAATTTCTACGAAGCTCGTCTTACAAAACCGCCCCAGCCGCTTAGCATACTCAGCCATCGCATCAATATAAAATTGTTTTATCTCGCGCCGCTTATTCACGACGGCGTAAACGGTAAATATCACAGCAGCTCATTCAGCATAGTCTCATAATCATAAAGCCCATGCGTTTTCCCCTTCATAAACTGGGCGGCTTTCAGCGCGCCGACCGCAAAAATCTCCTTCGAACCGGCAGAATGCGTCAGCTCGATAACCTCATCGCGCCCCGCAAAAATTACGGAATGCTCGCCGACGATAGTGCCGCCGCGTACGGCGTGTATGCCCAGCTCGTTTCTACCGCGTTCGCGACGCACGCTCGTACGGTCGTAAACATTTTCAAGCTCGCTGTCCAATCCCTTATTGACGGCGTTAGCCAACAGCAGCGCCGTTCCGCTCGGCGCATCGAGCTTCTTATTATGATGCTTCTCAACTATTTCAATATCAAAATCCGCATCGTAAAGCACCTTCGCGGCGCGTTTTAGCAACCCCGCCAGCAAATTAATCCCGAGCGACATATTCGCCGACTGTAAAATACCAATCTCGCCAGCCGCTTCTTTTACAATAGCCTGCGTCTCGTCGGACAGCCCCGTCGTGCAAATGACAAGCGGCAGCTTCCGCTCCTTAGCGTAAGCGACGACGTTCGGCACAAAACCGGCGAACGAGCAGTCGATTATTACATCAGCCGGTACATCGCAGTCCTCCAACCTCCCGAAAACCTGAAACGGTATTTCCGTCCCGGCGCGCGGAAGAGCTATGTCGATACCCGCGACAACCTTCACGCTGTCGCCGGACGCGGCGCATTCGGCTATAACGCGTCCAAGTCTGCCGTAGCAGCCGTTTATTATGATGTTTGTCATATTAACGCCCCCTGTCTATCACTGGGCGACTTTCAGCCCGTAACGTATCATTTCCTTTTTAAGTGTCTCAAGATTGTCCGGTTCCATTTCCGTCAGCGGCATTCTCAGCGCGCCGACGTTCTCGCCGAGCAGGTTCATCGCGGCTTTTACGGGAATCGGGTTAACCTCGCAGAACAGCGCGCGTACGAGCGCCTGCATCTGCACCTGCATCTGCATACTACCGGCAACGTCGCCCGCAAAAAACTTCATACACAAGTCATGCGTCTGCCGCGGCGCGATATTCGCGATAACCGAAATAACGCCCTTGCCGCCGACCGACAGCACCGGCACGATATAGTCGTCGTTGCCCGCGTAAATGACCATGCGGTCGCCGCAAAGCTCGACGATTTCCATAATCTGCACGATATTACCGCTGGCTTCCTTGATGGCCGTGATGTTTTCGACCTTGCTCAGCTCGTACACGGTTTTCGGCGTGATGTTGAGGTTCGTGCGCCCCGGGACGTTGTACAGAATGAGCGGAATCGACACGGCCTTCGCCATCTCCGTGAAATGCTTGACCAAGCCGTTCTGCGTGCATTTGTTGTAGTACGGCGTCACGACTAAGCAGCCGTCCGCGCCTACTTTTTCGGCGCTTTTGCAGAGGAACACGCCGTGTTCGGTTACGTTACTGCCCGTCCCCGCTATTACGGGTACGCGCTTTTTAGCGAACGCCACAGCCGCGCGTATCGTCTCGATTTGTTCGTCGTCCGACAACGTCGATGCCTCGCCCGTTGTGCCGCATGTTATTATTGCGTCCGTACCGTTTTCAATCTGGTCGTTAATGAGCTTTTCGTAAACGTCGTAGTTTACGCTGCCGTCCGCCTTAAACGGCGTAACTATCGCTACTCCCGAGCCTGTAAACATGCTACATCCCCCTCACTATACATTCCGCGATTTGCACGGCGTTCGAAGCCGCGCCCTTGCGGATATTGTCCGCGACGACCCACAGGTTCAAGCCGTTCTCCACGCTGAAATCCCGTCTGATACGCCCTACATACACCTCGTCCGTACCGGCGGCGAGCGTCGCCAGCGGGTACACGTTGTTCGCCACGTCGTCCTGAACGATTACGCCCGGCGCGTTTTTCAGTACGCCTACCAGTTCGTCCAGCTCGTACGGGCTTGCCAGCTCGACGTTAATCGCTTCGCTGTGGCTAAGGCTGACCGGTACGCGGACAGTCGTCGCCGTTATTTTTATCTCGGGCGCGCTCATAATCTTCTGCGTCTCGAGAATCATTTTCATTTCCTCTTTCGTGTAGCCGTTGTCGAGGAACACGTCGATGTGCGGGATAACATTGTCCGCTATCGGATGAGGGAACTTCTTCGGCGGCACACCCTTAAGCCCCTCCGTCAAATCCGTAACACCGGCAACACCCGCGCCCGAAACCGACTGGTACGTCGAGTAAACGATACGCTTGATGCCGTATTTTTTGTAAAGCGGATTGAGCGCGACGACTGCTTGGATTGTCGAGCAGTTCGGGTTCGCGATGATGCCCTTGTTGTCCTTGATTGCTTCCGGGTTAACCTCCGGCACGACGAGCGGAACGTTCGGGTCCATGCGCCATGCAGAGCTGTTGTCGATGACGATGCAGCCCTTGCTTGCCGCTATCGGCGCGTATGTCAGGCTGGTGTCCCCGCCCGCCGAGAACAGCGCGATGTCCACCCCGCGATCAAACGACTGCGGCGTCAGCTCCTCTACAGTATATTCCTTACCGTTAAACATAAGCTTATTGCCCGCCGAGCGTTTCGAGGCAAACACGTAAAAATTATCTATCGGGAGATTTTTTTCCTCCAGCACCTTCAAAAACGTGCGACCGACCATACCCGTAGCGCCTACTACTGCCAAATTAATCTTTTTCATAACTATCCCCGCCTTTTTCAAATTTTTATCAAACCCTCTGCCGAAAATACGCCGGAAAATACAAAAGCCGGCTTACGCCGGCATATACAACAATATCTCGCAAATACGAGCCGCCCCTAAAAAAATCCCAGAACCAAGCCGTCAGCGATATGTTATACAGATAGCGCTCCATCAGAAATGATGACAGTCACATGGCTCTTAACCGATGCAACCAGACACAATCCCGTGAAGGGGGATTCATCTTCGGCGGCTGTACCTTTCGCCGGACATCGTATGCGCCTTACCGCATCAGTCCGGTTACTCATTAAAACCGCGCCTCTACCTAATATATAAATTTTAAAGCAATGGGCAATAAGGGACTCGAACCCCTGACTTCTTCCACGTCAAGAAAGCACTCTACCAACTGAGTTAATTGCCCGAAGCTTTTTTATTATAGAATATTTTGTTGAAACAGTCAACAGTTTTTTCAGAAAAGCTAAGCGGCCGAAAAGATAAGCGGTTCAGCCTTCGAACCGCTTCTTTAGCTTCTCATAATAATTTTTCAAGCTTTTGTCGCCGTCATTGTCCAGAAACAGGCAGTACGGCAAGCTGTCGGAATCCTTGTGCTTGATTACACATGCGCAGCATTTGCCGTTGTTGACGCAAGTCTTTTTAGGACAGGCGCATTCCTTTGCAACGTTGCAGCTCATTTCGTGACACCGGCCTTTTCGATCAGCTTCTTTATATCATCGACGGACAGAAGCTTGCCGTAGGCCGCTACCTTTCCGTTAATGACAAGCGCCGGTGTTCGCATAACACCGTATCGCGCTATTTCCACGTTGTCACCGATGTTTATAACCTCATCGTCAAATCCCATTTCTTTTACGGCGGTCTTTGCATTTTTAAATGTGTCCGCACTTTTCTTGCAGCAAGCACCCAGAACAATAAACCTCGAAGCCATAAAAACCCTCCTATATATCTTTAATTCATACAAATAAAAATTGAAAAGCGTTAAAAAGATATCCGACAATCAGGATTCCCACGCTTACTATTCCTACAAAAATAACCAGCAGCTTCGGTTTCACAGCCTTGCGAAGCATGATGATAGACGGCATAGACAGAGCAGTTACAGCCATCATAAAGCTGAGAACCGTTCCGACACCTACACCCTTCGCGAACAGAGCCTCGGCGATTGGAATCGTACCGAAAATATCCGCGTACATCGGTATGCCAACGACAGTCGCCAATAAAACAGAGAACGGGTTGTTCGCGCCAAGCGTCGCTTCTACCCACGTCTGCGGTATCCAGTTATGAATGACCGCTCCAATTCCGACTCCGGCTATTACGTACCAAAACACCTTCTTAACCGTTTCCCATAGCTGTTCCTGTGCATAAATCAGCCGATCCTTCTGCGTCAGCTCGGGCGCTTCAAGATCCACTCCGACCGCCTGTTTTATATATTGCTCGACATATTTTTCAAGCCCGAGCTTATCGATACAAGTACCGCCAATAACCGCAAGCACAATTCCCACGACAACATAAGCCACCGCGATTTTGCCGCCGAAAACGCTTATAAGCAAAATAAACGCACCGAGATCAACAAGCGGCGAGCTGATAAGAAACGAGAACGTCACACCCACAGGCAATCCGGCATTCGTGAATCCAATAAACAGCGGAATCGACGAACACGAGCAAAACGGTGTGACCGTCCCGAGCAGCGCACCCATAAGGTTAGCAATAACGCCTTTGTACCTGCCTAAAATCAGCTTCGTCCGTTCAGGCGGGAAGTAGCTCTGAATGTATGATATAACGTAAATCAATACCGACAGCAGCCACAGGATTTTTATTGTGTCATAAATGAAAAACTGAACACTCGCACCGACGCGCGCATTTGTATCTATATTTAAAGCGGCCAGCAGCAAACCTATTAAGTCGTGCAGCCACTTCATACCAAGTATTTGCCCGCTGAAAAAATCCCATGCTATTTGCATTCACAATCACCCCCGCAGTCGCCGCCTTCAAGCCGTTCCAGAATATCTGACAATAACCTTTTTGCCGTTTGCGCACCCGCGTCACTAATGGAATAATATGTCCATTTTCCGTCCTTGCGCGGGGAAACAACGCCGCTTTCAACAAGTATCTTCATGTGATGCGAAAGCGTAGGCTGGGTTATCTCCATCTGCTCTAATAAAACACAGGCGCATTTTTCACCGCTTCGCAGCATTTCAAGTATTTGCAGCCGGTTTTCATCGCAAAACGCCTTGAATACTCTTTCGCTTTCTTTATAATTTTTGATTTGCATCACCTCGCATTGATTCTTTTCTATGTATTATATGCAATACATCGATAAACGTCAATGCAAAATTAAAGGCCGTTCAAAACTCACTCGGGTTTTGAACAGCCCTCTGCTGTTGCATTCGCGATTATTTTTTCAAGCGAGGCGTTAAACGCAGCCAGCTCGGCTTCTTCAAAGCCTTGCAGCATCACGGCGTCCATCTCCCGCAAAACACCAATCAGCACCGGCTTAAACCCAGCCGCTTGCTCCGTCAGATTAAATACGTACGAGCGGCTGTCGTCGGGATTATCCGCGCGGAGGACATAGCCCTTCTTTTCCAAGCTTTGCATAGTACGCGTCATTACGCCCTTGTCGTAGTGCAACTCGTCGATGAGCTGATCCTGCGTCGAACCCGGCACGCTTTTGTGCATTCCCCGTAAAATCTCCTTGCTGGTCTGCCCGTTTTTTTTGTACAGGCACAGCAGCACCATCGCCTCGGACACGTTCAAATCATGAGCCTTAAGCGCATCCCTCATGAAAAGCTTGAAATATTTATCTACTATTATAATGTTGCGCCCAATCGCCTGACGCTGCATACGCTCACCCTTTCCGAATATTTTCCTCTGTTTATAGGAGGGCGTTAATGTTTCGTTTTGTGAAACATTAATGCCACCTATATATATTTTTTTACGTGTGCGAAAATATATTGTAGCATAATTTTTGCACGAATGCCCATAAAATTTCTAAGACTGTTGCCACGACCGAAAATTCATGTTACACTAATGTTGCCAAAGCAACTAACTTGTTCTTACGATTACACGGAGGTCATAAATGATGAGAAAGCAAATAATAACACTACTAGCCGCCTGTCTGCTCGCGACGGGCTGCAAATCAGCGGCGGATTCTACCGCGACAGATTTACCACCCGAAAAAGCCGTCGCCGTAAACGTGGCGAACGCCTACGTCAAGGAGCTGCAAAAAAATCTCGCGTACCCGGGTCAGGTAAAGGCGTCCGAGCAGCTGCCGGTCGCGGGCAAGCTTAGCGGCAAGGTCGACAAGGTTTTTTTCAGCCAAGGCGACGCCGTAAAAGCCGGGGATATTTTGTACACGATGGACACCGCAGACTTGCAGAACAACGTCAAGACGCTCGAGTCACAGCTTGAAACATCGGAAACCGCAGTGCGCACAGCCCAAACCGGAGTTGAGCTTGCGGGCGGCAGTCAGATTCAGCTACAGTTGCTGCAATCGGGTGCAAGCGTCAATCAGGCGGAGACGGGGCTTGAACAGGCAAAGCGAAACATAGAACAAGCGCAGCTGACGCTTGAACAACGTGAGCTGTCTTACAATCAGGCGCAGACAGCCTACGACAACGCCGCAAAAACTCAGAGCGAGACAAAAATACTCTTCGACGTCGGCGGCGTGCCGAAAAGCCAGCTGGAACAGGCCGACACGGCGCTTAAAAACGCGGAATCGGCGCTGGAACAGGCGCGCTCAGTTTACGAGCAAGCAAAGAACAGCCTTAACCTAAGCGTATTGTCCGAAGCCCAAGCAAAAAAAACATATGAACAAGCGCTTGAGAATCAAAACATAGTATCAAACGTAACGCAAAGCGAAGGGCTGCGCAAGGCACAGGACGCGCTTGCTCAGGCGACAGCGCAAAGAAACGGTGTGCTTGTGAACCTCGAAATAGCAAAGGAAAAGCTGAACGACGCAAGTGTACGCTCGCCGATTAACGGAATAATCAGCGCGCGCAGCGTCGAAGAGGGTGCTATGATTACGACGGCGGCCGTGCCGTTTATGGTCGCGCGTACCGACATCGTGGAAATAAAAGTTAACGTAACGGAAATGATTCTTAACAAGCTGTCCGAGGGGCAGAAGGTAAGCGTCAGCATAAGCGCTGCGTCTGACAAGCCCTACACCGGCGAAATCGATGCGATAAGCCCAGTCGCGAACGAAGCGTCGGCCGCGTTCGAAGTCAAAATCGCGATACCGAACAAGGACAACGCCATCAAGCCCGGCATGTACGCGGAGGCGTATTTCGTACGGGAGCGCGCGGAGAACGCGCTCGTACTGCCGCGCAGCGCCGTCATGACCGAGGGCGGCACGAGCTATGTTTATATAGTATATAGCGACGCGGCAAAAAAGCAGGAGATAACAACTGGGCTTGACACAGGCGAGGAAATACAGATAACAGCCGGGCTTGACGCCGCCGCGAACGTAGTCGTCAAGGGGCAGAAATATTTGAAGGACGGCATGAAGGTCAAAATAGAGGATAACGGGGGCAAGTGACAATGAATCTACCAAAACTGTGCATCAAAAGGCCGGTAACTACAATAATGGTCACGCTCATAGTCGTTATCGTAGGGTTGATTGCCTTTTCGGGGTTGCAGGTGGAGCTAATGCCGGAGATTAATTTCGGAATCGCGATAGTCTCGGCGCGGTACGACGGTGCGGGCGCGGAGGAAATCGAATCGCTCGTGACTAAGCCGCTAGAAAGCGCGCTCGCGACGGTAAGCAACCTCCAGAAAATGAAAACCGCATCGTCAAACGGTCAGTCGCTAATCACGCTCGAGTTCGACGACGGCACGGATATGGACAACGCAGCGCTAAAAATCCGCGAGAACATCGACCT
>CAZJLW010000041.1:20600-24514 GCA_964546895.1 uncultured Eubacteriales bacterium
GTCCTCTCGGCGGAGAACCTGAACACGCCCGGCGGCGCGCTGAACCAAGGCGATTACGAGTTACAGGTGCGCACAATCGGCGAGTTCAAATCGCTCGCCGAAATCGAAAACCTACCGATTTTCACGCCGAAGGGGACGCTCATTCATTTGCGGGATGTCGCGCAGGTCGTCGAGACGTACAAGAAAACGACGTCCTTCACGATAATAAACGGCAAGCGCGGCATAAAGCTCGGCGTAACGAAGCAGTCGTCCGCCAACGCCGTCGCCGTCGCGAAGCGCGTCGTCAAGGAGGCCGAGGCAATACAAGCCGACTACCCCCAGCTTAAAATATCAATCATCACGGACAGCTCGCATTTTATCCAGTCCACGATTAAAAACGTCTGGTCGACGATTCTGCTTGCCGTTGCGCTGGCGTTTGTCGTGCTGGTCGTTGCACTGCGTAATGTTAAAACGTCCGTTATTATCAGCGTGGCGATTCCCATTTCGATAGTCGCGACGCTTGGGCTTATGTTCTTTTTCGGCATGACGCTGAATGTAATATCGCTGACGGCGCTGCTCATAAGCGTCGGTATGCTAGTCGACAACTCCGTCGTCGTACTCGAAAGCATAACGCGTTACATCGACAGCGGCTACGACGTAAACGAAGCCGCCGAACTCGGTTCGAACGAGGTACGGCTGTCCGTGTTCGCTTCGACGTTGACTACGGTTATTGTTTTTGTTCCCGTGCTGTTCGTAACGGGTATTGCCGGGGTTATGTTCGGGCAGATCGGGTTTGTTATTATATTCTCACTGGTTTCGTCACTTGCCGTGTCACTTTCGTTTGTGCCGATGGCTTGTTCTAAATGGATGAAGAAGAAGCCCGGAGGGACGGCGCAGCCGGTCGCAGCGAAGCGTGGCGGGTTGTGGTCGGGTTTCGTGAACGTATACGAAAAAATACTGCGCGTCAGCCTTAAAAATAAGAAGAAGGTGCTGGTTCTGTTTTTCGCGGCGCTGGTCGGTTCGTTTTACGGTGCGTCGTCAATGGGAATGCAGACCGTGCCTGAGTTTGACCAAGGCTATTTCGTCATCACCGTAAAAACGCCCGTCGGCAGCCGCATCAGCGAAACTTCGGACGCCACGGATGTCGTATTGGAGCGGATAAAAGGGGACGGCGACATCGACGAGGTATTGGTAACGGTCGGCGGCGCCAACATCAACGAAGCACAGATACTCGTCAAGCTCATACCGATGAAAGACCGAAGTGATATTTACACCGAGATGGAGCGGTTCAGAGTCGGCATCGGCAGTGTAGCCGGAGCTGAGGTTAACGTTGCGATTCTGCCGACTGCATCAAACGGCTCTTCCAGTTCGCGTATCGATATGTCAATATATGGCCGCGACAACGATATTCTCGGCGAAATCAGCGGCGAGATTACGGAGCGTATTTCCGGAATAGCGCATCTGCGCAACGTAACGGGTTCGTTCCAAGAAGGCTACCCGCAAGCGCGCGTCACGGTGGACAGAAACAAGGCCGCCAACTACGGCCTGAGCGCGTCGACCGTCGCAAGCAACGTGAACATGGCGATTAACGGCCGAACGGTTACGAAATACAAAATCGACGGTGACGAAATCGACATCGTACTGCGCTACAATCCGGAGCGGCTGCATTTTATTACAGATTTGGAGAACCTGACGATATCGTCTGCCGCGGGAACAATCATTCCGCTGTCGCAAATCGCTTCGATTACGACGGAGCAAGGCCCCGCGACTATTACGAAGGAGAACTACAAGCAGTACGTCAGCATCAGCGCGGATATTGAGAACAGTGATTCGCGCACGGTGCAGCGGGAGATACTCGCGGCGCTGGCTGACTATGAGCTGCCGAACGGTTATCACTACGAATTCTCGGGTGCGTCCGCTTCTATGATAAAGTCGTTTATGAGTCTCGGTATGGCGCTCATGCTCGGGATAGTTCTTGTTTATATGGTTATCGCATCGCAGTTCGAGTCGCTGTTGCTGCCGGGGATAATTTTGTTTTCGATACCGTTCGCGTTCGGCGCGGGGCTGTTCGGGCTGTTCGCCACAGGTAACTCTCTCGGCATGACCGATATGATCGGGCTTATTCTGCTCATGGGCATCGTCGTAAACAACGGCATCATGCTCATCGACTACACGAATATAAAAATCAGCGAGGGCTTGCCCGTCCTCGAAGCCGTAGTCACGGCCTGCACGGTGCGCATCAAGCCGATTTTCATGACGTCCGTCACGACCGTGCTTGGCATACTGCCGATGATATTCGCAACAGGCGACGGCAGTGAGATTCAGCGGCCGCTCGGGCTTGTACTCTCGTTCGGGCTGACGTTCTCGACGCTTATTACGCTGATACTCATACCGATTTTGTTTATGTTAATGAACAGGAACGCAAAAAATGTATAAAAATTTCACAGTGGTAACAAAAAAAGTATAGAAATGATATGATTCTGCTCCTATAATTTATAGAGCGGCGCGAGTGTGCCGAACTTATGGGAGCAGAATTTTTTATAAGGTGGGAGAATCTATGGCGAAGAATATTATTTTGGTACAGTGCGACAGTATGGACGGGCGCGCGATGGGCTGCATGGGTCACAAGGCTGTCCACACACCGAACCTCGACAAGCTCGCCGCGAGCGGCGTAATGTTCAGCGATACATACACGAACAACCCGATATGCTGTCCGGCGCGTGCCAGCATGTTCAGCGGGCAGTACACGTTCCGCTGCAAAGGCTACAACAACTATAAGGGTCTGGAACCCGGCACGCCTGTTCTGATGGACTTGCTGAGCCGCAACGGCTACGACGCAAAAACCTTCGGCAAAACTGACTACGTCTCCGGCCAACACACAATCCGCGCGCGCGTTTCGCCGTGGACGCGCACGGCTTCGATTATGCGCCCTAACTACAATATGGACGCGCCGATTGTACTCGACACGGACGAGCGCGAGATTCATAAAGGGGATTGGCGGATAATGCGCGAGGCCGTCGCGGAGATTAAGCGGCAAGCGGTTGGAGGTCGGCCGTTCTTTACGTATGTCGGGCTTAACATGCCGCATCCGCCGTTTCGTACGAGTAAGTATTATATGGATAAAGTACATATGGACGCGATTGAAATACCGCCGAAGGAAGCGGAGCAACACCCTGTTATACATTACCAGACGATTAATAAGAATTGGAGCCACGGGACGGATGCGGAGACTGTTCGGAAGGTTCGGGCGATTTATTATGCGATGATTGCCGAGCTTGACGAGCTGATGGGTGAGATGCTGGGCGAGATTGACCGGATGGGGATAGCTGATGACACGTATATTATTTTCACGAGCGACCACGGCGAAATGAATATGGAGCATGAGCAGTTCTACAAGATGAATTTTTATGAGCCGTCGGGAAGGATACCGCTTATTTTGACGGGGCCTGGGATTAAGCCTGGGGTTGATGGTACGCTGGTTTCGCTTATTGATATTTTTCCGACTGTTGCGGAAATGGCTGGGGTGGCTTCGGTTGAGCTTACGCCCGGGTATGTTATTGATGGTTGCTCGCTGCTCGGCGAGGCTAAGCGGGATTTCGCGTTCGGCGAGTACCATGATTCTTCTATTAATTCCAGCGCGTTTATGCTGCGCATGGGGAAGTATAAGTACGTCGCTTATCCCAGATTTGCGCCGCAGTTGTTTGATGTTGTAGAAGATAAGTGGGAGATGAATAATCTCGCGGACGCGATGCCCGAGCTTGCGAAGGAAATGGATCGGCAGCTGCGGGAGATTTGTGATTATGAGAAGGTTTATGAGGAAGTCGTGGCTTATGATAAGAAGGCGTTCGGCGAATGGCGCAGTGAACAGATAAAGGCCGGGACTTATTATGATATGATGGGGAAGATTTTTAGCGGATGGGATGGGATTGAGAAGG
>CAZJLW010000042.1:0-6559 GCA_964546895.1 uncultured Eubacteriales bacterium
CCCT
The DNA here is from genome assembly GCA_964546895.1 of uncultured Eubacteriales bacterium. GTDB lineage: Bacteria > Bacillota > Clostridia > Lachnospirales > CAZJLW01 > CAZJLW01. The sequence continues at coordinate 5 of CAZJLW010000042.1, forward strand.
ACTGCTTAACAAGCCGTATTTCCTTAGCAAACCCGTAAGCGGTAGCGATAGCCTTTTGACTGTTGTCGATGACGACTTCCCTCGCTTCCTGCGTTACCATATGGAATGTTTCCTTCTCCCCGGACAAAAACCAAATCTCACCCGTACCGGCGTAATCCTGCGCCTCGAAGTAATCAACGGGAAAATCATACCACCAGTATCCCAAATGCTGTTCCGTCGAACCGTCTAACAATCTTACAAGCGAGCCGTCCGGCTTGAAAAGCAAATTAAACCCGCCGTCACTCCATGTCCCCACCATTTTTTCAGAGAAAGGCCCGAGCGGTCTGTCCAAATTTAACACCTTGTTACCGTGTGTCAAGTCAATAACCTTATCCCGTACACCTTTTGTAAACGTACATTCAAGATACATCACCGTTGCATCACTTATGTATACAGCAGCCTTCACATGGGTTGTCTCCGATACGCTAAACCCTCCGGCGTAACGTATTGCGGACGCATTATTTATATTCGGCTCCGACAAATCCGTAGTGTAGTACACGGCGATGTCTTGCGTTGGAATCTCAGTGTTATTCTCCGGCATCATACCCGTAACGTAAACAGAAACATCGGTGCAGTCAGAAAACACAGTCTCGCCCAGCAAAGCAGCGGCAAAAAGCCTTGATTTGTCGTTTGTCTGTTTCGTCAGCGTCACCGCCAACAGTCCGTTAAAGGCTTTACGCACTGTACTTTTCAAATTCGTATGGTCGATAGGGTTGCCGTTTTCGGTGCCTATGATTTGCGCGCCTTCGGCATAAAAGCGGACGCAGTTATCCGCATACGGAACCATCGTACCGTTTTTGTCCGTTATCGTGCAGTCTACCTGAACAGTGGCGCCACGCGTCAGCGGTTTGTCCGGAGTAAGCTGTATTTTCTCGGCGTTTCCGGCTGTTTGGAAGCTCTTTTGGCATACTTCCTTGCCGTCAATATACGCGATTGCTGTTATTTTTCCAGCTTCATACGGCACATCCCATTGGATGTGTTTTTTTGTACCCTTTTCTACCCGACCAAGACTGCGTCCGTTCAGCACAAGCTCCGCCTCGTCACAGTTTGTATAAACCCATATAGGTACTATCGTCCCCGGTGTCAGAGATTTGTGCGTCCAATGCGGTAACAGATGTATCATCGGTTTTGTTTTTTTATCCACCCACATGCTTTGGTATAGGTAGTAATGATCCTTCGGGAAGTTAGCCGAATCGATTATCCCCGATTCTGTTTTTCGTGTCGGCCAGCCGAAGCTTTCCCCGTAGTAATCTATCCCACACCAGCGGAATTCCCCGCACAGAAACGGCCTTTCCTCTGCAATAGTCCACGAATCACGCACGCATACACGTACACCGGCGTTGTCATACGAAGAATAGTAGTTGATATGCCCATCGAAGAATATTTCCTCTTCGGTAAGGTTTGGTATTTCGATACGTGGCTGATTTTTGTCGCGCCACCATGTCTGCGTACGGTAAAAGCCGCGTGTCTGTGACGTGTGCGGCGCTTCCGTCGCTATCATGAGCTGGTTCGGCCGTCTTTCGTGATCCCTGTCGTACACGAAACAAGCACCGCCACCGTCGTTGTACCCGGCTACATCAAGCAACGCCCTGTTGTCCTCCGACTCCTTGCCGGTTCCCTGCACGCCGCATGTAACAAGCCTTGTCGGATCGACACGGTGAAAAATATCTATCAGTTTTTTTGTTATTTCCGTTTTCATTTTATGTACTTCGTTGCCCATGCTCCAGATAATAACGCACGGGTGATTGCGATCCCTTTTAACGAAATCCGTCACGTCACGCTCGTGCCATTCGTCGAAATATAAGCCGTAGTCAAACTCCGCCTTCGGAACGTCCCAACCGTCGAATATTTCGTCCATTACGAACAATCCCAGCCTGTTGCACGTATCGTAAAGCTCCGGGGAGAACGGATTGTGCGCCGTACGTATCGCATTCGCGCCCATGTCCTTTAGCAAACGCAATCTCTTAAGAATTATGTCCTCGTTTACGACAGCCCCTGCTACCCCGTTGTCGTGGTGCAAGCATACGCCTTTGAGCTTGTACCCCTTACCGTTTACGACCAGCCCTTTGTTCGGTACGAATTCAACAGTGCGTACGCCGAAATCTGTATTGTAGCTGTCTAAGAGTACGCCATTCGCATATATTTCTGTTTTTAGCATGTACATATTGGGGCTTTCCGGCGACCATAGCTTTGGATCGGTTATATCGAAGGACATATCGACGGTATTTTCACCGGGCTTGCAGTCTACTGCTGTTGCTACGATTACAGCGGTGTCTTGCTTTTCTACCAACTCTGCTTTTATGCTTAGCTTTTGTGGCTTGCCCGTATCGTTTGCTATACTTATCTCGCAGTTTACGGTGGCTTTTTGATGCGTTACCGTTGGGGTTTTTATGAACACTCCCCACTGTGGTATGTATATTTTTTCCGTTGTCTTAAGCCACACATGTCTATAAATTCCGCAGCCGTTGTACCATCTGCTCTGCGTCTGTTTTGAGCAGTCCGCACGTACGGCTATTAGGTTTAACCCTTCTTTTATAACATCGGTAATGTCCACCTCAAAACTGATATATCCGTAAGGTCTTTTGGCAACATGGATGCCGTTTACCCAAACATCACTGTTCATGAATATACCGTCGAACTCCAGCGATACCCTTTTATCCATATGTTCTTTGCCGAAAGTTATAAGCTTCCGGTACAAGCCCGTACCCGTCGCGGTATATCCGCCGCGCTTGCCGCTTACCGCATGACTTTCCAGCTCACGCCCGACGCTGAAATCATGCGGTAGACTTATTTTTTGCCAGCAAGCGTCGTTAAACCGTATATCCTTCGCTTCCTCGATATCATTCAGCGAGAAAAGCCAGTCACTGTCAATACTTATACGTCTGTCCATACAAGCCTCCATTTTTCAAACACATCTATTTTACTTAAAATCGTTGCAGGCTTTCACATAGGCCAGCACGTTTTCCCACGGCACTTCCGGCTCTAATATGTGAGTCGGACAGCACAACAATCCGCCTTTGTCTCCGGCTATTTCCAAATTCTTAAACACCTCGCGTCTGACGTCGTCGGGCGTGCCGAACGGCATAACGGTCTGTGTGCCGACAGTGCCGTCGAACGACAACACATCGCCGTACTGGGCATGTATTTTTTCAAACGACATACACTCTGTTTGAATCGGGTTAAGCACGTCTATCCCCGCTTCGATCAAATGCGGAATAAACGGTTCGATATATCCGCAGGAATGATACGCTATGATAACGTCCGGGTTTTTCGCACGCACGGATTTTATAATCCGTGTTAGGCGAGGCTTTATCCAGTCGCTGTACAGCCTTTCGGACATCATAATAGTGTACTGCATACCTATGTCGTCACCAAGAAAAAGCATGTCGCACCCGGCTTCTACATACTTTAATGCTTTGAATTCTGATATCTCAGTCGTTTTATCCAGTATGTATTCTGCCATTGGGTCATCCGACATCATATCCATCATCAACTCTTCCATGCCCCGTATGTACCAAGCTCTTTCCCATATCGTACACTGCATATCACCGCAAGCCGCCTTGCCGTCATTATGTACGGTATCCACGAGTAATTTTTGGTGAGAGTAGTCTGCGCCTTGGTAATCGGGATACGGATATTCCTTCATCATATCCAGACTGTCGCAATGTTCTAGCGGATGACGCATGTACGTCATATGCTTCGCTTCCGGGCCACCCGGTTCGTGTGCTACGCCGTATAAGTCTATCCGTGTGCCTTCCTTTAGCTTATCGTAATATGGCAGGAACTTGTCCGTTGATGTATCGCGTAGCTTGCCGTAGCCGATGCCTTTTCTTGAAAACCCAAAGTAGTCTCCGAAGAATGCGTCGTTGTTCGCGTATGCCTTGTACTTTTCCAAAAGAGTGGGGCAAAGATTAAAATGTATCGGTGCTTTTTCATATCCCTTTCTTCTGTAGAGTGACAGTAAATTTTCTCGTTTTGTCATGAAAGCCCTCCTTATAATTTCCTTCGCTCTTTTCCTGATACTACAACAGGCTGTTGTTCGTGTATATATCCCATTGTTGGGGAGATAGTGCATTGTTGAATAGCTGTGCAATATTGCAATAGTTTTTCAACAAATCACTATTTTAGTATTTGCGAACAAGAATGATTTCCCCAGATATAAAAAAACGAGACGATAAATATCGTCTCGCTGATCTCATTTGCTCACTCTTAAACATAATGCTTAGGATACTTATCCCAATGTCCCATATAAGTACGCCCATCGTCCCCGTCAAAATTAAGCTGATACATTCGGAACGTAACCGTAAAATTCTTCGGCTGCCAAAGCTCTTCATACGAATACTTATACCTCATGCCGAGCCGCTTCATAACCTCTCCGCTTTTCGGATTATTAACATCATGAGTAGCCGTGATAAACGTAAATCCTGCTGCCTTTATTCTCTCCACAACAGCAAGCCCAGCCTCGGTGGCATAACCCTTACCCCAGTATTCCTTACCCAATCCATAACCAAAATCAAAGCTGTCGCCCTCACCTAACCCGATGTAACCGATAGCCCTGTTTTCATCCTTTAAACAAATGGCATAACGATACCCGCTGGGTTTTTCGTAGTGTGACAAGAACATATCCGCGAGATGCTTTTTAACCTGCTCCGGTGTTGTAACCGGGAACCACGGCAAAAACCTGTTAACCTCTACATCGCTCAGTATCGGAAGCATATCTGCTACATCATCTAAGTTGAACCTGCGCAGTATCAGTCTCTGTGTTTCAATTCTTGGTGTGTTTTCGTTTATTATCATAGCAACCTCCAACCTTTAGCACCTTCCGGGAGTACCACATAAATCTTCAGCGTTTAAAAAAACGATGCTTATTTATGCTGATTTTCGTAACGACTGTTTACGAAACGAACATGCAATCACGCCCTATATGTTTTTCTCGATATACTCTTTAACCCTATAAGCCATCTTATAATAAGATGAATGTTTCGGCTGGTCGGTGATTCTTTGTAGGTAGCTTTCGTCCTCTTTGAATTCATAAAGCCTTTCTCTTATTTCGGATTTTAACGCCGGTTCGGAATGTGCTATCTTAACCAGTGCGGCAACTGCGTTAGACAAATGCTGGAAATAAACGCCGTTAAACCCCGGCACAACGCTAAACTTATACGAATATTCAGTTAATTCATGATACATATCCCTCTCGAACTCTTGCGGTGTTAACATATCAAGTAGCTCGGGTACAATCTCGTTATCATTCAGCTTTCCGCAAAGATAAACAGCTATAGCGCTACGCAACTGATTCGTACGCCTACAGTCCTTATAAAAGAAAACCTTCCTATCCCTTACAATTTTTCTAAGCAGCGGAAGCGCCCTACTATCACCTGTGATTCCTAAAGCGACAGCCGCATTCAAGCTAAGCATCTCGTCATCTGACTTCATCAAGTCTGCAAGCTCCTCGCCGATTTTCTCTTTACCCAGCCGTCTGCATGACCAAATAGCCACCGCAGGGCAATCCGTACTTAACCGGGCTTTGATTTCCGCCACATCATCAAGCCAAACAACCGGATCAAACTTCTGGTCGCCCAAAGAAAACCCATAATCAGGTCTGCTTTGCGAGTTCTCGTAGCATTTTCGCTCGACCAAATTTTTCACGAGCGTATCGTGGTCTATTTTCCTCGCGTCACCGGCTGTCTTGACAGCCATCGCCGCCAAAACACCACATGCTTCCCCAAGCCTATACATATCCCTGTTCATTCTAACCGCAGCCGCGACATAGCTGTCCATCGAAATACAGCGCCCCGTGCTGATTATACCGGTCTTACCCTTCGGAATAATACAGCGTACCGGTACGGGTATTTTTACATTAACCGTACTTAAATTACTTGCCATATGCCATTCCTGATAAGTAGTATCATCAAAAGCATAATCCGAGCCGTGCCTATCGATATCCGAATAAGAATACATCAACACATCATCAAACTCTTTGCGATCCAACACCTCATCAAGCGTCAGCATGTGTTCCCCCAGAAAGCGCAACCCTTCCCGGACGCCTATAAGCGGCGCGGTATAAAGAAACGTCTCGTCGGAATCAAAAGAAGTAACATGGCTGGAATGCGCCGCGATTATCGCGCGCGAAAGCTCCTTGTCATCATATTGGTTTATGTAGCCCGAGTCAGAGTTCGTCCTTCCCATGACACCGTTTGAGTTTACGAAAACCCTCACGCTCGTAAAGGGTTGCGTCTGACCGTCTCTTTCGCGCCCGAAATATGTATTTACGTTACACATGCGTATGACATGACCTTCACTCGTCCCGTCAATAAGCATTTTGCAGCCATAATCTGTAATTTTGCCGCACCGGGCTACCCTGACACCGACGATTTTATTGCCGTCTTCAAAAACCGCAATAATAACCGCTCCGTACAAAACCGACACACCTGCTTCAACCAACCGCTTCTCCGTAACGTACTTCTTCGCGTCCGGGTGAGCGCGACCGAAAGCCGCATACGCCTTGTTAGTTAAATC
>CAZJLW010000042.1:6659-11153 GCA_964546895.1 uncultured Eubacteriales bacterium
TTATTTCATGAAGTAGCATAAAATCCTCCCTCTTAAGCCCTGCATTGAAAACCTAACCCGGCATGATACGCATCTAGCGGGTTTGTATAAACGGAATTAGCCAGCCAAATCCATTTTTCACAAAAGTCAAGCCTGCCTATATTATGCGTATATTCAAAATCAAAACCAATCGCCGTAATCGGCGCATGATCCGGCGAAGCTTCGCTATACCTCTTAAGCCATGCGCCAGTTATTTCTTTTCTAGCCTCGGAAGCTGTTATTCCGCTTGTAAAAGCAAACTCTGTATAATTTATTTGATTTGCACCGTTCACTACCTTGTTATGCAGCACGTTCATCTTTTTTTCTGCAACTAAGCCTTCGTTATACTTCGTGTCGCAGTATGTAGTAGTATCGATAATCCTTTTGCACAGAACTGTTTTCAGTCCGGAGTTTGAATACACCCTTACCTCGAACATATTCTCTTTCTCTTTGACATCAATAACTTTAGTTAAAAGCATAACCGGTACGTTATTATCCATCACGAGCTTATATATTACCGGCGACAGCTTCAGCGTATTTACTTCTCCGGCTTCATCAATCAGCTTGTACGTATTCATATAATCATACAGCTTCGAACCCTTTCCCGGCTGCACGTCCCGTACATTCGCCCGCTTAAAACAACTCGTAAACTCGCCGCCCATCATCTCAGTCGGCTCCAAAATAATTGTATTCGCATGAGTTTCGGCGAACCCCAAAGAAAAAACACTCGCCCCGATCAGCACATTGTCATAAACATGTGTGTTTTCCAAACATAAAACCTCCTTAACCTTTAACCGCCCCAACCATAACACCTTTCACAAAATACCTCTGCAAAAACGGATAAACCAATAAAATAGGTATCGTAGTAAAAATAATCGCAGCGAATTTTATGCTTTCGCCAAGCGCTTCCTTTTCCTCAAAGGCCGTAGTAGTAGTCATTTCCTGTGTGCTGCTTAGTATCAGTATTTCTCTGAGGACAAGCTGCAACGGGTACAGCTCTTTTTTGCGCAAAAATATCGCGGCATCAAACCAAGCGTTCCAATGTGCAACCGCATAAAACAAAATCATGACGGCAACCGTCGACATAATCGTCGGCAAAATAATCTTAAACAGTATGACGAAGTCGTTCGCCCCGTCGAGCTTCGCGGACTCCTCTATGCTGTCCGGCACCCCGTAAAACGCCGTGCGCATAACGATCAGGTTCCATGTCGATATCAACCCCGGCAGTATCAGCACCCACAGCGTATTTTTCATGCCCAAGGTATTATTAATGAGAATATAACGCGGAATCAACCCACCGCTAAAATACATCGTAAAAACAATAGCAATCGTCAACGGCTTGCGTATCGGCAGATTCTTTCGCGATATAACGTACGCCCCCAGAGACGTCATAAGGATATTAAGCGCCGTCCCGACGACCACCACAAAAAGCGTATTGATATACCCCGTAAAAATCCTCTGATTAGCCATGACAAACTTATAGGCAGCGGTATTAAAACCAAGCGGCATAAGCAAAATCCCCGTATGCTGCATAAGCTTACCAGATTCCGACAGCGACGCCATTAGCACATGTACAAACGGATAAACCGTTATCAACACCATTAATATCATAAAGAATTCGTTACACTTATCGAAAATAAATTCTCCGGTAGAACGTTTTGAAACCAAAATATTACCTCCATTTACCACAGGCTCGAATTGTTTACTCTTTTGCTAACCCCGTTAGCTATCACGATTATTATGAAATTCAGAACCGAGCTGAATAACCCGATGGCGGTTGTATAACTGAACTGGAAGCCCTGGCTGAGACCCATTCTGTAAACATAACTGGAAACCACATCAGCCACTTCATATGTATTCGGATTATACAGAAGAATAATCTTCTCAAACCCGACGCTCATAACCCTACCAAGCTGCAATATAAACATAGTAACAATAGTCAGCGTAATCCCCGGCAAAGTCACATATCTCGCCAAATCAAGCCTGTTCGCTCCGTCAACGATAGCCGCCTCGTACTGCTCTGGATCGATACTCGATATCGCCGACAGGTAAATGATAGTACCCCAGCCGACGCTCTGCCAAATGCCCGAGGTTATGTAAATAGAACGGAAGAAGTCGGGGTTCCCGAGCAGATTCATTCTTTTCGCTCCAAATAAAACCGCCAAGTCGGTTATGACACCGTCTCTTGACACAAAGCTATGTATCATTCCGCAGATAACAACCATTGAAATAAAATGCGGGAGATAAATAATCGTCTGTACCGTCCGCTTGAACAGCTTGCTTCTCAGTTCGTTTAGTAACAAAGCAAGAATAATCGGCGCGGGAAACGAAAAAATAATCTGATAAAAGCTTATAAGCAGCGTGTTTCGCATTAACCGGTAAAAATAAGGTCCTACAATAAAATCCTTGAAGTGTTGTAACCCAACCCAATCGCTGCCCAGGAAGCCTTTTGCGATATCGTAATCTTTGAAAGCAATCTGCGCTCCGTACATAGGGAAATAGTTAAAGACAGCGTAATAAATAAAAACAGGCAAAGCCATTAAGTACACATATTTATTGCGCGCTATATCTGAAAAAAAACGCACTTTGAGCGGTTTTTTTACTGTCTTATCTGATGGCATTAAAAAACCTCCACTTTATAATTATTATGCAGGGAAAGGTTAACACCATCCCCTGCATAATCAAAATTACTAGCGAGAATTGTATCTGGTTAAGGCCGCCTGTCTAAGCGAAATAATTGTTTCTATGTCGAGCTTTTTCAGCTGCGCAACGAACGCGTCGAATTTATCAAGGCTCTCTTGACCCATAATATATTTTACAAGCATTTCGTCGGTGTAAGCATTCACGTTTGTCGTGAGCTTAGCAAGCTTTGAAGCTTCGTCCGGTGTCTGTGTAATCGGAGGAAGCAGAACAAGTGTTGCATTGTCTGAATATTTGTTCCAAATATCTACTGTCTCAGCAACGCGCGGTACGTTGCTGTTGGTTTTCAAAACCGGTCCGGGAGAAGGCGTGTCGCCGCGGCTATAAATCGCCAGAGCTTTTTGTACAGAAAGCCCGTCTGGGTTTTTGTTAAGCAAATCTGTGTACTCAACCTGACCGTTCACAATCTTGTAAGAAAGCCCTTCGATACCGAAGTTCTTAAGAAGGCCACCATCCTTCGTGTAGAAATAGTCAGCCCATTTTGTAGCAAGTTCAGGGTTTTTGTTAACGGTTGTTATTGCAAGCTGTCCGGAAGTACGCACTTCCCACGCTCTGTGATGGAAAAGCGGGTCTTTGCCGTCAACCATTTTGGGGTACTCGATAGCTTTTAAGTCATAAACCGGATCGTCCTTCTTGGCTGCCAAATACGTACCAAGACCGGAAGAAGCGAAGCCGTAAAACATACCGGCTTTGCCGCCTGTTACTTTTGCGTCGACGGCTTTACCATCGTTAGAAGCAAAGTCCGGGTCTAAAAGCCCTTTGTCGTACCAGTTTTTAAGATAAGCGAGAAACTCCTTGAACACAGGTTGCATAGGTCCGTACATTACGTTTCCGTCTTTCTGGTAAAATGTAGAGCCGACTCCCCACATTCCGGATAAGAAGTCGTTGTTTATCATGATACTCGGCGTTCCCGTAAAAGGCGTGACCGCACCTTTTTTATCTTTGAAAGCTACGAGTGTGCTTGTTATTTCATCTTTTGTCTTCGGGTCTTTTAAGTTTAAGTCTTTCATCCAGTCCGCTCTGACGATTAAACCGGCTTGGGTGTTGCCGTTGGTTTCGCCTACGGGCATAAAAGCATAGAAAGAACCGTTGTCTGACTTACTCTGTTTTGCGACGACAGGAGACGACTCCATCAAAGCCTTCGCGTTAGGAGCGTTTTTCTTAATCAGATCAGTCAGGTTAATAATAATCTTGTCTGCGATAGCTTTTTCCGGGCCGCCCGGATAGCTTCCCCAGCCGTATTCAATCAGGTCGGGTAAATCACGCGAAGCAACCATCAGGTTAAACTGCTCTGTCTCTTGCCCTATCGTCGGATGAAGAAACTCGATTTGGACGCCTGTTCTCTTTTCCATTTCCTTATACATAGCGTTGTCTTTGTAGTTGTTAATAGTTGCAGCGGCGTTCCCGCTTAGACCTACCCAGTATGTAAATTTTACCGGCTTATCAGTGAGCTTGGCACTTTCAGTAAGCTTGGCACTTGCCGGTGCGGTGGACGCAGCCTGAATTGAACCAACGGGTAAAGCTAAAGCCAAACAAAGCGCAAAAATTTTGCGAAAATGTTTTTTCATCGTAAAGCCTCCTGTTTTGTTTTAAATAATGCTTTCCGGATAAGCAAATTATTTACGCTTATATTAAAGCCAAACAAGCGGCTGCGTAAATACTTAATAATTTGCTTGCGCTTATATAATTCAACATTTCAATAGTAAATCTTCAACCTTGATGATATAATTTTTACATAGATATTTTCCAAGACTTGAAATAAGAACGCAGGTGAAT
>CAZJLW010000042.1:11253-14471 GCA_964546895.1 uncultured Eubacteriales bacterium
AACGATACACCATACGTCAAACAATCAAAAACGACATGACAAGTAACAGCTCGGTGCGTAATTTCATAGATACGTTTATGATTTTTTACGATTACGGCGAGTTTGTTCTCACGCCGTCGGCTTTATATGATTTACAGCTTGCGTATAACGTTTACTTCTCGAACGATTTTCATTCGTTCGAAGACTGGCTTTCAGAAATAAAAAAAAGCCATTACCAAAGCATTTATAATTTTGACAACAAACTGGTCTACATGCAGACACTGCCGTATTTGGGCGGTTCTTCCCTGGCTACTGTTATAGTTATACTCGACAAAGAAAAAATAGCAAAAGAAGTAAATAAAATCGAGTGGGTAAAAAATAACAAATTCGTTATTTTGGACAAGGATAACAATGTCATTCTTAGCAACAGCAAAACCACCGAGTACAGAAAAGACGAATATATAACCGGCAAGCTTAGCAAGGGAACGGGTTTTGCATCTATAGAAAAGGATACAAAAAGGGGCTACAGCTATGTGCTTGTGTTGGAGGACGGGTATTTAAACGGTACGAAACATAATCTAAATATTATATTTGTGTACTATATTTTGCTTGCGGTAATCGTGGGGCTGTGCTTTGCTTATTTGCTCGCCCGCAGAAACTATTTGCCTATTAAAGACATGATACAAGTCCTAGAGGGCGGACAAAAAAGGCATTCGTCAGAAATAGAAAACGAATTCGTTTTTATCGATACATCAATAAAGCGAATCCTAACCACGAACAAAGACTTCAAGCGCCAGCTCGAGCTGACCAATGTTCATCTGCAACAGAACTTCATATCCCGGCTGCTGCGCGGCCGAATCAATATTCAATACGTAAACGAAAGTTTTTTAAGCGAGAATCATATCGAGTTCCCTTACGACAGCTTTATAGTCTCACTCATAAAGATAGATGAATATTCAGACTACCTAAGAGAAGTGGCGCTAAAGGGAAGCGACGTAGCGCTGGACAACATGGATTTCCTCCTTAATAATTCAATAAGAGAGCTGTTAAACGAAGACTTCTGCGGCTATGTTTGCGAAGCAAACGCTATGATTGCCGTTGTAATAAATTTCGCCGCAAGCGATTCGGAGAAGGCCGTGAACTTCCTATATTATTTACAGAAGAAAATCGCTGATGAAATGTACATTGAGACAACCGTATCGGCAAGCAATATTCACGGTACATACTTGAGCCTGCAAAAAGCGTACAGCGAAGCTTGCATGGCAATGGAATGCTCGATGTTTGTTGATAATACAAACGTGATACTGTTTTCCGAGAACGACTTCGGCTCTGAATACTACTACTCAACAGAAATAGAGCAGGCGCTATCCGGCAATCTGCGCGCCGGTAACTATGATTTAGTAGAGAAGATTATTTTTGACATACTCAAAATAAATCTGGACAACAACAAAATCTCTATCGAGATGTTTCGGTGTCTTGCGTTCGACATAGCTGCTACTTTTATCCGCGTGTTGGAGAAAACAGACTTAGCAACGGACGTCATGAACGCTCAGTCAATCGTCTCCACTATTTCTAAGCTGAACTCCGCCGAGAAGCTTCGCGTTTACCTGCTGGAAGTCGCAACAAATATTTGCGAAACGATTAACAGCGGTAAGGAAAGCAACAACACAATTTTGTTGACCAAAATAACAAGCTACATAAAAGACAACTATGCGAACACACGGCTCAGTAACGTTGTTATCGCAGACGAGCTAGGCATAACCCCGACGTATCTGTCCAGATTTTTTAAGCAGCAAACAGGCGACGGGCTGCTAAACTACATCAACGCCTTCCGCATAAACGAAGCCAAGAAGCGCATATGCACCGGCGATAAAAAATACGTCCTTAATAAGCTTTGCGCCGAAGTAGGCTTCGACAACGTAACGACGTTTATACGCTGCTTTAAAAAGTACGAGGGAATGACCCCCGGAAAATACGCTGAAATACAAAACCAATAGTTGTACTCCACCCAAACATATGCTAAAGTTAGCAAGTCCGGCGTGTGAATAATCCCACTATTTTTTCAAACGCCGGGCTAATTATTATGTGGAGGCGAATCTTATGAGCAGTGAGCTAACAAAAAGATACGGCGATGCAATCGATAGCTTCGTGGACAAAATCCGAAGCGACCCGAATGTCATCGCCGTTATTGTTTACGGCAGCGTGTCGCACGGTACGTTATGGGAAAAAAGCGACATAGACATGGAAGTGATAGTGCGCGACCAGAAGCTGGATCACAAAAGCTACGGGATTTCCGAGGACAACATACTGATTAATGTAAACCTTACCCAGCGCAGCGACATGAAGCGCTGGATGGAAAAAAGCCTGACCGGTTCGGTAGGGCATTCGTTCGGTGCGACGAGTAAGGTCGTGTACACGACGGACGAAAGCCTTTACGAATACTTCGAGGAGTACAAAAAAGTAGGACAGGCCGATGTGGAGAAGGCACTCTTTCAGATGATTAACTGGCTCATCGGTATAATGGAAAAAATAGAAAAGTGGCTAGTCGTAAAAAACGACGTCACATACGCACGGTACTACGTCTTAAAAGCTGCTGACGTCATAGCGCAAATAGAGGTGTGCTCGCACTACCAAGTCCCGACGCGCGAAGCGATACTGCAAGCACGCGAGCTTAACAGCGCCCTAATCGACAAGTTCTACTACAAGCCCATGTCGGGCGAAATGTCCGACCCGGAAATCCGCGAGCTGCTGCACGAAATGGACGACTACATCATGACACACATCGACGCGGTGCTAAGCGTCGCGGAGGACTTCTTCGGCGACGGCGAGATAAAAACCGGCACGCATATATCTACTCACTTCAACTCATCCCTTCACATGATGCATCCGATACTGGACTTCCTATGCGACCGCGGCTATCTCGAAAAACTATCACAAACAATACGCCTCACCCCGAAAAGTAAGCTCGCGGTCGAGGAAACGGCGTTAATTATGCCTAAACTGTAGGCGGACTTCTAAGGAGGACTTATGCCAGTACGTACAACTATAGAGGTGTCGGGAGCTAAACAGAACAACCTCAAAAACGTTTCACTGGAAATACCCCGCGACAAGCTTATCGTTATAACCGGCGTGTCCGGCTCGGGCAAGTCATCGCTGGCGTTCGACGTTATTTACGGCGAGGCGCAGCGGCGGTTTCTGGATTCGATTTCGAACTTCGCCAAGAGCCGCATCAGTCAGGT
>CAZJLW010000042.1:14571-20386 GCA_964546895.1 uncultured Eubacteriales bacterium
GGCTACAAGAAACTGCTCGTAAACGGCGAGCCGCTCGACCTATCCGACAAAACCGAGCTTGACGACGAACAAGACTACACACTGGAAATCATCATCGACCGCTTTTCAATCAAGCCGGACATTTACATACAAATCGCAAAATCCGTCGAGGCAGCTATGGTGTCGCTCAGCGAGGATTTATTCATACGCGCAGAGGTAATAGGCGGCGTGGACGACAGCTTCTACGACGGCTTCGCCTGCCCCGTCCACCATTATTCACTCTGCGAAATGCAACCGTTTCATTTCTCATTCAACACACCCGCCAGCGCGTGCAACACATGCATGGGCGTCGGACGTTCGTACGTCGTCGAGCCGCGCTTTCTGATAGTCAACCCCGAAAAAAGTATTATGAAAGGCGCGCTCATAAACACGCTATTTAACCCCGCCGGTAAGGACAGCTACCGCACGGCTATCGTGTACAGCCTTTCACAGAAATACAACTTCCTCCTAGACACACCGTTTAACATGCTCGCCCCGGAAATACGCGACATCCTCTTCTACGGCACGAAGGGCGAAAAAGTGAAAATGCTACAGCCCCCGTTCGCGAGTAAGAAAAACTGGATTATCGGGCGAGAGTTCCCGTTTCGCGGCTTCGTGAACGACTTGGAAAGCTGGTACCGCAACTATATCCGCAAATCAATAGCGACGGAGATGATCGAGCCGGATTTTATCAAGGACACGATGATCGAACGCGTCTGCCCGGAATGCAACGGCGCGCGGCTGAAAAAACAGCGCCTAGGCGTCACTGTCAACGACAAAAACATCGACGAACTCTGCAAGATGCAGCTGCCCGAGCTGATTCGGTTTCTGTCGGGGCTGACATTCGGGGCGAACATCGCCGACGTCGGCAACAGCATCGTAAGCGAAATAAACTCCCGCTTGCAACTACTCATCGACATCGGTCTGCACTACCTAAGCCTAGGACGCCGCAGCGACACGATATCCGGCGGCGAGATGCAGCGCATAAAAATGTCGACGCAGATATCCAGTGAGCTGATGGGTATGCTCTACGTCATGGACGAGCCGAGCATCGGTTTGCACCCGCGTGACTCCGACAAGGTTATTAATATAATGAAAAAGCTCCGCGACATCGGCAACACCGTCATAGTAGTCGAGCATGATACGGAAACGATGAAAAATGCCGACTTCTTGGTAGAAGTCGGCGAGGGACCGGGCATACATGGAGGCAACATCGTTGCTATGGGCAGCTATGACGAGTTCGTCTCGCAGCCGTCGGTGACGTCCGACTTCCTGCTGGGCAAGCGCGAAATCGCAGTCCCCAACAACCGCCGCAAGCCGACCGACAACTACATCACCGTACAAGGCGCGCGAGAGAACAACCTGAAAAACATCAGCGTGGACATTCCGCTTAACGTGTTCGTCTGCGTGACGGGCGTGTCCGGCTCGGGTAAGAGTACGCTCATAAACGAGACGCTGTTCAAGCAGCTCGAGATAATGAAGAAATCGTCGCGCATAGTCGCGGGCGAACACGACTACATATTCGGCACTGACAGCATCAATCAGGTCATCAACATCGACCAGTCCCCGATAGGCCGCAACAGCAAGTCCAACCCCGCGACATACGTAGGCATCTACGATCGCATACGCGACCTGTTCGCCCAGACGGACACTGCGCTGTCGCGCGGGTTCAAGCCGATCGACTTCAGCCTGACGCACGCGAACGGCGCGCGCTGTGAGAACTGCTCGGGCGACGGCGTTATCGTGACGAATCTGCAATTCATGGCCGATATCGAAACGATCTGCCCCGTCTGCAAAGGCGCGCGCTTTTCGCAGGAAGGGCTGGAAATAAAATACAACGGCAAGAGTATCTCGGACGTGTTGTACATGACCGTCGAGGAAGCCGTCATATTCTTCGCCGACAACAAATATGTCTGCCACAAGCTGTCGATAATGAACGAGCTAGGGCTTGGGTACATGAAGCTCGGGCAGAACTCGACTACGCTCTCCGGAGGCGAAGCCCAGCGTGTTAAGCTCGCGTATGAGCTTGCGAAAATAAAACGCGGCAGCCACAACCTCTACATTCTGGACGAGCCGACTACCGGTCTGCATCTGTCCGACATTCAGAAGCTGCTGCTCTGCCTGAACAAGCTAGTCGACAGTGGCCATACCGTACTCGTTATCGAACACAACCTCGACGTAATAAAATCTGCCGACTACATAATCGACATGGGACCTGAGGGTGGAAACGGAGGCGGGCGCGTCGTAGCGGTCGGTGCGCCGGAGAGTGTGGCGCAGTGCGCCGAGTCCTACACCGGGCAGCATCTGAAGCACGTTTTGCCCGAGAAATAAGCCTAATTAACGAAGTCACCAACAAGCGTTGCCGCCATCTTCGGCAGCAACGCCCCGTCAAAAAAATTCATCGGCGGCGTATGCGGAAACAGTACCACCAACCGCAGCACCCACACCCCGATAAACAGCGCGATACAGCCGTACACAATCGCCTTCGGCACGCGCCGCAGAAACGGAATAACCGGTACAATCCAGAACAACGGATGAAAAAACAGCGCGTTCCTAAAATCAAACGCAAAAAAATAAAGCCATGCCCGCGTCATTCCGCACGACGGGCATGGCACACCTGTAACGTTGTAAAACACGCAGACGCTCCGGCCGGTGACGGCCGAAGCGGCTAGCGCAGCGATTCCTATTAACAAAAAAATCCCATAAACCCGTAAAAAAGTAAGCCGTTTGAGCATATTAATACTGGCCGTTCTGACCGCTCTGGCCGTACATGGGCGGGTTGGTGAACTCGTCGTTAAGATTGGATTGCAACAGGCAGATAGCAATGATGTTCGTAATACCGATCAAATAACCAAGTACGGTAAGTATCAGATACATAGATGACTCGTCCTTGTAAGGCATACCATATTTTGTACGCAGTACGCTAAGCTTTTTGGCGAACTTATAAATGCTGTAGATGAAATAAATACCGCATGTAATCAGCGAAAGTAATAAATCCACTCCGGCCTTGTCTTCCTCGCCGCTCAGTCTGTAAATATCGCTTGCGATTTTGTAATACCATACCCAGAAATAAATACCGCATGTAACGATGCTTAGCAGAACGTTTACGCCTACATCACGTTTTTCAATGTACATGAGAATCCCTCCTTCAAAATATTATAAAGCCTTAACATAGTTATAAAAATGCGGGAACACAATACCCGGCTCGGCCAAGTCGCTGCACCAGCGCTTGAGCCATTCCAGCGAAACGTAGCCCGTGTAACCGTTCTCGCGCAGCAGCGCGATCGTTTCCGGGACGGGAACGTCGCCGTAGCCCATCATTTGATACTTCACCTCGTCGCCCTCGACGAGCGAATCCTTCACATGCACGTACCGTATATAATCCTTTAAGCGTTTGTAAGTCAAATCAATCGGCTCGTTAAAAAACCGGAACGGATGATGCACATCCCATAACACGCCGACGTTGTCCGTCGCGATAAGCTCGATCAGGTTAAGCATTTCGCCGGAATGGGCGAACATTCCGTTCGTCTCGATCAAAATCGTAACGCCGTGCGGCTTGGCGTACTCTGCCAGCGTCTTGAAATCCTTCGCCACGACATCGGCGTCCACATGCGCGGTCGGCCCGGGCGCGGTATCGGCAAGCACACGGACGTAGCCGATTCCCGCGGCTCCGGCGACGTCTATGTATTCCTTGGCGCAGCGCATATGGTCGTCCACGCGGAACCGCTCGTTAAGGCGGCAGTCCGACGAAAGACAGCTTATATCAAGCTTCATGCGTTTCAGTACGTCCATCGTCTTCTGAATATTTTGCGGAACGAACTGTTTTATATGCGGGATATATATTTCGTTCGCGACGCCGCGTAGCTCCACGCCGTCAAAGCCTATATCCTTGGCAGTCGAAATAATATCCTCAAAGCTCCAGTTCGGACAGCCCAGTGTCGAAAATGCAAACTTCATACGATTCTCCTCCTTAAAAGGCATTACTAAGCGGTTTCAATATTCGCAGCCTCCTGCAAGTTGAGAAGGGCTATTGCGTCCTCGCGGAGCTTATATTTCTGAATTTTACCGCTGGTCGTCATCGGGAACGCATCCACGAACGCAATATACTTCGGCACTTTGTGGCGCGCCATGTTCGCCCGGACGAATTCCTTCAGCTCGTCGACCGTGATTTCGGCGTTCTCCTTAAGGATTACGAACGCCATGACCTCTTCGCCGTACTGCACGCTCGGCACGCCGATTACCTGCACATCCTTTACGAGCGGATGGGTATAAATAAACTCCTCAATTTCCTTCGGGTATATATTTTCACCGCCGCGGATAATCATATCCTTGATGCGGCCTGTTATTTTGTAGTAACCGTCCTTGTCGATAGTCGCCAAGTCGCCGGAGTGCAGCCAGCCGTTTTCGTCTATAATCATGGCCGTGGCTTCCGGCATTTTGTAGTAGCCCTTCATTACGTTGTAGCCGCGCACGACGAACTCGCCGGGTACATCACAGCCCAAGTCGGCGCCCGTTTCGGGGTCGACGATTTTTGCTTCCATGTTCGGCAGTACGCGTCCGACCGTCGTAACGCGCCGCTCGATCGAATCCTCAGTGCGCGTCTGCGTGCAAACAGGCGACGCCTCCGTCAGTCCGTACGCAATCGTTATTTCCTTCATGTTCATGCGGTCGACGACCTCTTGCATGACCTTAACTGGGCATGGGCTGCCCGCCATTATTCCGGTGCGCAAGCTCGAAAAATCAAACCGGCTGAACTCCGGATGTTCAAGCATCGCAATAAACATCGTCGGCACGCCGTGAACCGCAGTGCATTTTTCCTTCTCGATAGTCTCCATAACCTTAAGCGGCTGGAAATAATCAAGCGGCACCATCGCGGAGTTATGCGTAACGACCGCCATAATACCAAGCACAAGCCCGAAGCAGTGGAAAAACGGAACGGGAATACACAGCCGATCCTTTTCCGTGAAGTTCATGCAGTCGCCGATGCTCTTGCCGTCGTTAATGATGTTGTAATGAGTGAGCATAACGCCCTTCGGAAAGCCCGTCGTCCCTGATGTATATTGAAGATTAATAACGTCATGCGTGTCGAGCGAATCCGATACGGCCTTAAGCTCGGCGTCGGTTACGGTTTTCGCCATGTCGGTAAGCTCGCTCCAGTTGAACATGCCTGGAGGGGTTTTCGACCCTACGTAGATGATGTTCTTAAGCAGCGGAAGCTTCGGATCATGCAGCTTACCCGGCTCGCTGCCCGCAAGGCTCGGACACAGCTTATTCAATATTTCAATATAGTTGCAATCCTTAAAGCCGTCGATAATAACCAGCGTCGTCGTATCGGACTGCTTTAGTAGGTACTCAACCTCAAATATTTTGTAGTTCGTATTGACTGTTACCAGTACGGCTCCGATTTTGGCGGCGGCGAACAGGCTTATTACCCACTCAGGATAATTCGTCGCCCAGACTGCTACCTTGTCGTCCTTTTTTATGCCCATCGCCATAAAAGCCTTTGCCGTCTCGTTGCAGATTTCGTTAAACTCCCTATACGTTTTGCGAAACTGACGATCCGTATAAATAACGGCGTCGTGGTCGGGGTATTCGTTAGCTACCTTATCAAGCATAGCTCCCAGCGTAATATCCCATAATGCTTCCAAGAAAATCACCTCTATATTAAATTTTGAATTACCTAGCCCATTCAGCGAGCGAAGTTGTCCAGCGACAGCGGCTCGTCTCTCACCGGCAGCTCTGCCAGCGGACGCGGCGTTATCGTAAAGCTTTGGTTAATATCCGGCAGCTTATCCGC
>CAZJLW010000042.1:20486-23939 GCA_964546895.1 uncultured Eubacteriales bacterium
CGGTGTCACGGTAGTACCCGGCGTGGCCGTCGGGTTCTGTGCGTGCGGCGGGTTGACGGTCGGATTGTATGATGGCAAAACGATGTTGCCTGACGAATCAACCGGCAAACCGATGTCAGGCCAACTACCCGGTAGTGTCGGCAGTGTCGGTAGGCTGTGTTCTGTGCATTGCGGCCCTTCGATTATAGCCGCTATTTCGTATTTTGAATCCGCAGTCGGGGTATCGTCGGGGCGCGGCTCGGGACGTACTATGCCGACGAGATGCTCCTTCGAGTCAGCCGGACAGAACGGGCTGAGCTTCATACGCGTGACAGAATCAATATCTACAGCCGCATGGACGTCGCAGTATTCCTCCGGCACAGTATCGGCCGCAAAAATCTCCGAATAAATCCGGCTTCCGCGCGGGTCGGCGTCGCATAGGCCTTCGACGGGCAGCTTGCCCGAGTCGCGGCATACCTGTGCGGACACGATGCCCGACGGCTTCACGAACTGCTTGACTTCAAGCCCCTTGTTTATATGGATTTCTTCCATAATCGTACGCCAGAGCGTCAGGTGATAGCCCTTGTCGTCACGGATATTTTTCGATTGGTCGTAGCCGTACCAAACGCCCGCGGCGTAATACGGCGTAAAACCGGCGAACGTCAGATCGTGATTGTCCGTCGTAGTACCGGTCTTCCCGGCGACGGGCATTTTGGATTTCTGAAAGCGTGCTTTGCCGCCCGTACCGGACGTTACGACGTCCTGCATCATGTTTGTCAGCAAATACGCCGTCGTTGCCTTAATAACCGGCTTCGGTTCGCGTTTTTTTTCGAGCAGCGTAACGCCGTTGTGATCCAGCACCTTAGTGTAAAAAATCGGTTCCAGGTACTCGCCGCCGTTTGCAATCATACCGAATGCAGCCGTCAGCTCAAGCTGCGTAACACCGTTAGTCAGACCCCCCAGCGCCAAAGCCGGTGTCTTGTCCGTGAATACGCGTCCGTTAATCGTTTTACGGTCAACAAGCGTCGTAAATCCCATATTTTTTAGATAGTTAAAGCTCTGCTCAATGCCGGTATCGACCAGGTTTTTTACAGCCAAAATGTTCATCGAATCCTGAATGCCAAGCCGTACCGTGTTAAGCCCTCTGTATCCGGTCGTGTACCAGTTTTTGAACTGCTTTTCGCCATATGCGTAAGGAACGTCGTCTATAACCGTAGCGGGAGTGATAAGTCCCAAATCAAGCGCCGCTGTGTAACTCGCCAGAACCTTAAAAACCGAGCCCGGCTGACGCGTCGAATTCTTCGCGCGGTTGAGCGAGCGATCGAGCGCCTTTTCGCCGCGGCCGCCCACGATAGCCTTTACCTCGCCCGTGTGATAGTCCGTTATTACAAACGCCGCGTTTGGCTGCGGAATTTTCACGACACGCTCGGCTATAACCTCGTCGTTCGGCCCCAGCAGCTCGCTCTTTAGTTTTGCGACAAGCGCGTCCACTTCGGAGTATTTTTTTACGACGCCTTTTTTCTCAGCGTTCGTGAGTTTGCCGGTTACTTTATTTTTATATGAAACGATGTATAGCACGTCAAGCTCGAAATCCGTCTGCGAAAACAGCTTGTCGTCCTGCATATGCTTTTCAACAATCCCCTGCATTTCGGAATCAACCGTCGAAAAAATCTGCAAGCCGTCGTTGTAAATCCTGTAAATCGCTTCCTCTGAGCTGATTTTAAACTTATCCTGCAAATCTTTCGATATCTCCGAAATAAGCGTGTCCGTGAAATAGCTATTGAACGAGTTCTGCTCGCTGATGACGATTTGCGATTCGTTCAGGCGCTCGTAGACGTTGTCGGCTAAGGCGTCGTCCATTTCCTTCTGAGTTATCATGTTAAGCTTTAGCATGTTCCGTAGCACAAGTAGCTGTCTGCTGCGGTTATTCTCCGGCTGCAAAATCGGCGAATACTTCTGCGGGCTGTTCGTTATCGACGCTATTACGGCGCTTTCTGAAAGCGTCAGCTCCGACACGTCCTTTCCGAAATAATACTCTGCCGCCGTACGCACGCCGTTTAGTCCATGCCCCAGTGCTATCGTGTTTAGGTATAGCTCAAGTATCTGGTTTTTGGCTTCCTGTTTGCTGTGATACTCCGCTTCGAGCAGTTTTTCGTACTCGATTGCCAAATACCATTCCTGCACCTTCGTCTGCCATGTGTTGCGCATTATCTTCATTACGTTGTTTTTTATAAGCTGCTGCGTAATCGTACTCGCGCCCTCGCGCCGGTCTGTCGTCAGGTTAACGACGACAATACGCGCAAGCCCGCGCATATCGATCCCGTTATGCCCATAAAAACGCTCGTCCTCTATAGCTACGAACGCGTTTTTCAAATGCTCCGGCATTTTGTCAAGTGTGGCGTATTTACGGTTCTGCTCGCCGCTTAGCCTGCCGATTTCCACGCCGGTGTTGCCTTCGTAAATGACGGACGTGTAAATATTCGGCACCATCTTCTTGACTTCAAGCTTCGGCGCATTCTCAATCAGTCCGAAAAAAGCCCCTGCCATCACGCCGCCCGCGGCAAACATTCCTATAAGAGCTACCGCCAGCACAATCCGAAACGTTAGCAGCACGGCCTTGTTTTTCACGCGTTTGCGCTTAGAGCCGTGTTCCTTCCGCTTTTTTTTATTTTCCTCCTGTGAGTAATTCATAGGTGTCATCTCCAACATTAGTCCGCTGACAAAAGCGTACCCAAATTCAGGTTCATATTATAACAGAACTTGAAAGATTTATATATAATTTTTTTAGAAGCGTTCCAATATACGATTAATAGATGTATAATCTTGTAGATTGGGAAAAAAACTTTGAATACGTGCGGAACGGGGTGAGTCGGGTATGAGAGTGGAGTTACGGCAGCTCGAAATTAACAACGGCGCTGACGAGTATGATATGCTTCAAGAAATTGACAGTAACGAGAACGGCTTTACGAACGAGGTCAAGGGAATGTCGTATGACAAGTACCGTGATTGGTTGGTGCAGCAGGATGATTTTTCAAAAGCTAAAAACCTTCCTGAGAACTGGATACCCCAAACGATATATTTTCTTTATGTAGATGATAGGCCGGTTGGGTTTGCCAGAATCAGGCATTATTCGAGTGATTTTCTAGAAAAACAGGGCGTTGGAAATTTCGGTTACGGAATCGCAAAGCCGTATCGCGGTAATGGGTATGGGAGTATTTTGTTCAGAGAAGTGATAAAGAAGTGTAAACTGTTGGGTTATTCGAAAATTCGGTCTTTTATTAATGTTGATAATGTTGCTTCTAATAAGGTGTTTTTGAAGAACGGGGCTCGACTTGTGGGTGTGTTTAAGGGGGCAAAGAATATTTATGAAACTGAGTGCGAATCGTGATGTGGACTGTATATACTGTTTTTGAAACGAACGTGACTAAATTAAGCCCTGTCTTGAACTGATTCCGAGACAGGGCTTACTATATA
>CAZJLW010000043.1:0-1562 GCA_964546895.1 uncultured Eubacteriales bacterium
CTTTTAAGACTATTATAGTTTGGCTACGAAAATAATAAGCATAATCCGATGTTAGGTTTTTTTACTCACAAACATATAGTTTTTACGGAAGGCTGTCGGATTTGAGCTCGGCAGCTTTCTCTATATAAACGAGAACAGGAGGATTGCTAATGTCCGAACTAAGGCTCATAGCTCACAATATTATTGATAACATACCTGACGAAAAACTATTCTTCTTGGTAGGATTACTAAAAAATTTACAAGGCTTTGCTTCACAGGAAGTTGAGCCGGATAAATTTGACCTAGAACTTATTGCTGATGGTAAAATTGATAATGATGGCGGAGTTTTTATCGAGGATTTCGTGAAATGACAAGTATATTTTTCGTACGTCACGCCCAACCTCAGCCGCACAGCATATGGCCTGATGACAGAACTAGACCACTGACCGCCTCTGGTATGCAAGACAGAAAAAAGGTGACATCATTACTTCAACAGCTTCCGATAGACATGTTTTTTTCTAGTCCATATAAAAGAAGCGTAGATACTATTTCCGAATGCGCCGAGCAGCTTAACATGACAATACATACTGACGAGAGATTCAGAGAGCGCCAACCGGGTGTAGACGGGTATTCTGTAGATTATTTGGAAAGCCGGTGGAATGATTTTGACTTTCATGAAAAAGAAGGGGAATCGTTAAACAGCGTGCAGCAGCGCAATATCGAAGCATTAAACGAAATATTGAATACATACTTGAACAAAAGCATAGTAATCGGCACGCATGGCACGGCTATGAGTACAATACTGAACTATTATGATTCATCTTTTAACTGCGATAGCTTTAAACGGATATGGCATAGTATGCCGTACGTTATCCGGGTAGATTTTGATGGGTTAGTTTATAAAGGGAGAGAAGAATTGTTAAATGTGGCTAGCTGCCACTAGAAAACAACTTTTGGCTTTCTTGAATCGCAAGCACATATTTTTTTGCAGAAAGCTGTCAAATTGAGATTTGGCAGCTTTTATTTATGATAGAGACAAAGCAGCGCTGCACACTTTTAATGATTATTCACATATCACTGAATAAGGAGGACAAACTCATGCCAAACGAAAGCAACACCAGCAATCTAAATCAGCAATACTCCACCGCAAGTAACCTGAACATCCGCATAGCACTCCACCAACTATTCAGTACGAATAAAACCGGTTGGTCGAATTGGGTATTCGAAAAATATACGATTCAACCCAACATGACGGTTTTAGAGCTTGGCTGTGGTAATGGTAACTTATGGAAGCAACATGCTTTCGAAATACCTGACAATGTCCAGTTAGTTCTATCTGACATTTCGGAAGGAATGGTTGAAACAGCAAGAAAAAATACCGAGCATCTGAATTTCGTTAAGTGCAAGCAAATTGACGCACAAAACATCCCTTTCGCCGATCATACCTTCGATGTAGTAATAGCAAACCACATGCTTTACCACGTCCCCGATATACGAAAAGCGCTAAGCGAAATTTCCCGAGTTCTTAAACCCACCGGTGTCTTTTATGCCACCACGATTGGCGAGAATAATTTCAAAGAACT
>CAZJLW010000043.1:1662-3481 GCA_964546895.1 uncultured Eubacteriales bacterium
AAGATTGATGAGTTTAAAAGATACGTTGAACGTGTTTTTGAGGAAAAAGGGTATATTGATATTCAAAAAGATGCCGGTATCTTCATTTGTAAAAACCGAATAAAGGAGCTAATACAAAAATGAATAAGGCATTTACTATAGGGATTGCAGGTGGGAGTGCAAGCGGAAAATCGACATTCACGGGTATTCTTGAAAACGAATTAGCGGAGTATAACGTATTTACTATTCATATGGATTCATATTTTAAGCCAAAGAACGAAAGACCGTATTCCGAAGCACCCATTACAAAATTTATGTACACAGATGATAATCACCCTTTAACTGTTGATTTACCTAAACTGGCAGATGATTTTACGAAAGCCATTGACAGCAATTCGCACGATATTATTATTGTAGAAGGATTGCTCACATTGTGGGATAGAAATATTTACAGCAAGCTTGATTTGAAGCTATTTATCGACTGTAAGCCCGACGAACGAATCGTGCGGCGGCTTAGGCGAAATATGCAGAAGGGGCTATCGTTCGATGAGATAAGCAGCGTTTACCTTGATTTGGTACGCTATAGGCATGATGAGTATGTCGAGCCGTCAAAATGGCGTGCGGACTTGGTATTAAACGGGTCATCCATGTCAACACAGGCAACCGACGTAATCGTTAGTTTCATTAAAGGTAAAATAACTAAGTAACTAATGCGTTCACGTTTACATATCAGCCCATGAAAGGACGAGCAATATGAATGTATTAATTGTATATTGTCACCCAAGCTCAAACAGTTTTACGTATAAAGTAAAGGAAGCATTTGCAAAGGGCGTTACCGACGCGGGTCATTCGGTGGTTATCTCTGATTTATACGCAATGAGATTTAATGCCGTCTTCTCTGAAAACGAGTATCTAAGAGAGGCCTTTTACGACGAAAAAAAAGAAACCCCGCACGACGTTTTGCTTGAGCAGGACAAAATAAATAGCGCGGACGTTATCGCTTTCATCTATCCGAATTTTTGGACGGAAGCCCCTGCATTACTCGTCGGCTGGTTTCAGCGTGTTTGGACGTATGGCTTTGCTTACGGTGAGAAAAGCATGAAGACACTGGAAAAAGCGTTGTTCCTGGTGACTATGGGCGGCAGTATGAAGGATGAAATCCGTATTCGTCAGGTTGAAGCCATGAAAACCATTATGATAGGCGACAGAATGAACAACAGGGCAAAAACATGCGAGATGATTGTATTTGACGAAATGACGCGCGGTTATGGGAACGATGTGCGAAGAAGCGCGAATGAAGAAAGGTTCGTACGTCAGGCTTATGAGCTAGGAAATACTATATAAAAGAGAGGCGACTAAAATGTCCAACTGGAAATCTGACCGAATAGGCTCGGCAGAACGCGGAGAAAATCCGACCGTTATATTAAAAATGAAAAGCGGTTTTGTAGTTATCGGGGACAACCAATTTCTACCCGGATACTGCGTACTGCTCGGATATCCGAAAGCAGGCTCATTAAATGAGCTGACTATCCCCCAGCGAACGCAGTATTTGCTGGATATGACGATGATTGGCGACGCGATAATCGAAGCATGTCAGCCGCTAAGGATAAACTATTCAACCTTAATGAACCTAGACCACTACCTTCACACACATATTGAAGCAAGGTACGACTGGGAACCTGACGAATACAAATACAGACCGAGCTATTTTTACCCAAAGGAGCAGCGTTATACCGAGGAATATGAATACTGCGAGGAAAAATACGGCGAGCTAAAGGCTAAGATTACACAGAGCTTGATTAAAATCATGAAGCAGAATGGGTATTGATTTTCCAGCAAC
>CAZJLW010000043.1:3581-22392 GCA_964546895.1 uncultured Eubacteriales bacterium
TAGCAACGCTGTCCTTCGCCGTCTCACCCAACTCCAACTTCCCATCCTCCACCGCAAACATAAACATATAAATAACCGAAACCCACAAATCCAAATACACATGATGCTCCAGCCCAGACTGTGAAGCCTTCGGAAAATCCCCCCTGTGCAGCCTAAAAAACTTCTCGCTCAGCACCTCTAACTGCGGCGTTATCCGCTCCAGCAGCGGCGCATAAATTTCATTTCGCAGCGTATCAAGCTGCTCCGGCGTGAATATTACAAAATTCGGCTTGTACCCGTCGCCGTCCTTAGCAATCAACCCCGCTTCCACCGCCACAGCCAGCTTCTCCCGTTCATCTGCTGACAATCTCTCCACCGAAAATCCCGGTTCAACAACACTGCAATACACCTTATGAATAACCGCCCGTACCTCCGCATTCGCGGTAACAATATCCGGATGATACTGCTTTCCGGCATAATTATTTACGCCCAACCAGTAATAAGTCTCGTATCCACCGCCGGTCTGACAGCTGTCGGAACAAATCCCATAGAAATCATTCCACCCGGCAGGTTCAAGATGCGAGAACCCACCCTTCACCCCGTCGGAACGGTCAGCCGCCATCACATAATACTTCCCGCCGTCCGGGCGTATTTCGCAACGGCTTGTATCCTTCAACCTAAGCATCAACTCGCTATTTCGGCTTGCATAGCTCATAAACATCATAATAACCGACCAAAACAACCTCTCAGCCGGAAAATCCGCACCATAGAACCCAATCTCGCGTATACTCTTCTCCTGCTTCCACAGCTCCGAAATAACCACGTCGATATAATTTTTCCTAGTAGCCCGATAAACCTCAACACGGTTGCTAAAATACTTCTGATTAAGTATCAAAAACGTCGTGTGATAGCGTTTGCCGCTCAGCGCCAAAAACTCCTTCTCCACAAGCCAGTCAAGGTCGTATTCTAAAAACGGCTTCGGAACGCCCGTAGCCTCGGCCAGCTCGTCAATACTCTTCCCGTCCGAATGGCAAAGCAGGCACAAATTCTGACGCAACAGACTGTCGTTGACCTTCTTAGTATCGGGATAGGCCGGAGCTTCCCCCCTACAGCTAAGCGTTAACCTCCCAGGGCGATACTGTATAGCTTTGTCCTCTTTCATAGAAAAATCCTCCCTCACTTGTTTTCGAGCGTCAAACAAATGCCACGTAACAGCGCCCTCGGTCGTCCCGAGCCGAGCCGCTACCTCGCGCACGGACAGTCCGTCGAGATAATGCAGCACCATCATTTCGCGCTGCAACCGGCTCAAGTCCGCAATTCCACGTCGCATACGCGCAAGCGCAGCTTGCAGCGCGTCGTCCTCGGCTATGTCGCGTACGAAATCCGTACCGTCAGGTAACGTCTCGGACAGCATTTCCGACAACTCGCCCGTGCTGTGCGCAGTCAGCTCACGCAGGCGATTGCACCACACATACCGTGCCACCTTCCAGACGAAATGCTCGGGCTTTTCGATTTCTCCGTGCTTGCGCGCCGCGGTGAATACCTGCAAGAAAACCTCCTGCGCCAAATCCTCCCCGTCGGCACGATTACCCGCCTTGCGCACAGCCCAGTTCAAAATCCTCTCGGCATACGTGTCCGTCATTTTTGCATACAGCGATGAAATGTCCATTACCTAACCTCCTGTTTTTCGCTCTCAAACGTATAGTAACGCTAGCGCGCTAAGCCTTAGTAAATTTACAATCAACATTTATTCAGCCCAACATAAACTGTACTATAAAAATATAACTCGGTGTACCGCACCGCAACATACTCGCGCGGTACATCGGCAAAGGAGAGAACAAAATGTTTCGTTGGGGAACCGGTAACAAAAATATTATGTACGAGAACGACTACGGCCCGGAACCGTTCGTAGTCGATATAACTAAAGCTACGATTCAAAACGATGATTTCCGCTCGGCATTATGGACGGGCAAGCACTTGCAGGTTACGCTCATGAGTATACCCGTCGGCGGGGAAATCGGCTTGGAGGTTCACCCTCACGTTGATCAGTTTTTGCGTGTTGAACAGGGGATAGGGCATTGTATGATGGGCAGCGCCCCCGATAAACTTAACTACCGAGCCAACGTCAGCAGTAATTATGCCATAATAATCCCGGCAGGTACATGGCATAACCTTGTAAACATAGGGAATCACCCGATAAAGCTGTACTCAATCTACGCTCCGCCACAACACCCGCACGGCACGGTACACAAAACCAAAGCCGCCGCGGAGGAACACCTCGCGACTAAATAAACACAAAAAAGCCGGTGCATCCCAAAGGATACACCGGCTTTTTTAGATCACACAACAAACCCTGAAACCATCTGCGCCAGAACCTCAGACTGGCTGTTAAGCTCCTCGGCGGCGGCGGCAGACTCCTCAGAGGTCGATGCATTACGCTGTACAACCTCAGAAATCTGGTCGATACCGATAGTAATCTGCGAAATCCCCTCGCTCTGATCCTTCGCAGCTGTATATATGTTAGTAATAGTATCGGAAACGAGACTAATGTCGGAAACTATTTGCTGCAGCGACTTAGCCGTCAGCTGCGCTGTGCTAGTGCCGTCGTTTATCTTGCTTATTATGTCCTCAATCATAACCGACGTTTCCTTCGATGCTCGCTGGCTTCTGCCGGCGAGTGAGCGTACTTCCTCAGCAACGACAGCAAAGCCTTTGCCGTGTTCGCCCGCGCGCGCGGCTTCTACGGCGGCGTTAAGCGCCAACAGGTTCGTCTGGAAAGCTATGTCGTCTATAACCTTCATTATCTTCGAAATATTCGCCGATGCTTCTTTGATTTCCAGCATTGACGTAAGCATCTTGTTCATTTCTACATTGCCGTCTTTTGCGTTCTCCATTGATTTCTTCGACAAATCATCGGCGTACTGTGCATCTTTGGCTGTTCTGTGGGTTTTGTCGTTAATGCTTAGCACGGAGGCGTTCAGTTCTTCTACGGAGCTTGCTTGGATGCTTGCTCCGTTTGCAAGGCTCATTGCAGACTCGGATATCTGCTTCGCGCCGCTTAAAACGTTGTCAGCTGAAACCCTGATATCACCCATAGTAGCTCTCAGTGTTTTTGAAATATGATTTATTGATTCCTTAATCATATTGAACTGCCCCAAATATTCACGCCCGATATTCGCCCTCAAATCACCCGACGAGAGTGTGGCAAGCGTTTGGGTTATTTCGTTTATGTACGAGCCGATAGCAGTCACCATTGCATCGAATGAGTTAGTCATTTCGGCGAAGCTACCTTTGTAGTTCTTGTTTATGCTTACGTTAAAATCGCCTTTGGAAAGCTGCGCCAATACGGCGTTTGCTTCGTTAATAGGAGTGCTTACGGCTTGCAGCAAGTTGTTTAGCCCCTGAATCAGCGTGTTCCAGTCGCCGTTGTAAGCGCTAGCATCTACACGCGTATCAAGCTTGCCGTCAATAGCGGCAGCGATTAAGCGGTTAACATCTCCGCTGACCGACGAAAGATTGTCTTTTAGTTCATCGAAATATTTGTTTGCAATCGCTTTTTTGCCCGGGAACTTCGGTAGATTCGCTTTGAAATCGCCCTCGCCGAACTTACTGAAGCCGTTCATAACCGTTAAGTTATTATCCACAAGCCCTGCGACGGCTTTGTTAATAGCGTTAGCCATATTCTGATACTCGCCTTTAAACTCGTCTTGCGGAACTCTTGCATCAGTGTCGCCCTTGTCCAGCTCGTCAGCCATTTTGTTGATTCTATTTATGAGCATGAAAATTATGTCGCGCAGGGAGGCGAACGAACGTATCAGCACACCCAACTCGTCCTTGCTTTGATAGTTTATACTGACGTTAAAATCGCCGTTTGTCATGCGGCTTGCAACGGTTTCGAGCTGCTTAACGGGAGTAACGATTGATTTAGTTATAAGATAAGTCATGACAACAGTCAAAATAACTACGACAGCCATAACAGATAAAACAGTAATAAAAGAACTAGACGCAGTAGCATTAGCATCGGTGACACGCGCGGCTATTCTGGTATTTACATCATTGTAAAGGCTAATGATTTCTTTAGCTGCTAGGTCGAAAACGGGCGTATACTGCGCAGTATATATTTCGTAAGCCTTTTGGTTATCCTCCGGGGTCAGCTTAGACGCCAATTCTACGATTTGCTTACGCACAGTAGCATTTTGTTCTACGTAGCCTTTTATCTTGTCTACAGTAGCCTTGTATTCCGGAATCAGTGCAACCAGAGCATCCAATGAGTTCATCAGATTTGTCCTGTCTGTTGTAATATTCTTATCGGAGTCAGCAACATCGGTTATGTCACAAGACCCTATAATCTGCAACAGATACCGCTCCATAGATACCATGTTTCGTCTTGTCATCCAAATGTCATCAAGAGCCGGTACTGTTACCGTTGCAAACCCTTGGGTGGTTTTATTAAGCACGTTCATCCGGGTTATGGATATTGTGCCTAGTAAAATAACCATCACAAGAACAAGCCCGAAGCCTACTAAAAGCTTTGCTTGAATTTTTAGGTTTTTCATATAAAACTCTCCCTTTCGATATAATATAAAACTGTACCTATAGTTTAGCACACACTTAGAAACATTCAATATATCTTGCGAAATTTCACGACATCGCACACCGCTAATATGTGACTATGTGTGGGTAGGCTATTTAACTAATCGCTTTACAATCAACAATAGCTGTGATACATTCATTTATATAATAATTTAGTAACCAAACGCTAAGGTGCGAATATGTGGCTGAGTACGAAATGGAGAGTGGATTATGGCAGAAAAAAACCTGACGAATCTTGCGGTTTTAATGGACTTACTGAATGTTTCTACTGTAGAACTTGCTCGGATTATAGCTATTGAGCGCAGCTCGATAAGCAAATGGCGGCACGGCGCTCAAAAAATATTACCCGATATGCCGTACTTTGAAAAAATGGTAGATTACTTTATCCAAAAAAACGAACTCATGGGCAACAGTTTACTGGAAAACCTTATCGAAAGTGTGTACCCCATAAAAAAACGTATACATAAGGATTATCTTAAGAAATGCGTACGGGCGTTCATACTCGACATCCCTGATGTACGACTGGCAAACACGGATATTGTAAGCTTTAAAAAACGAATCGGTGCAGAAGGCAGGCTGGATTTGTTTATAGCGCTCATGGAAGCGGCCGAAAAATCTGAAAAACCTACCGTAATTAAAATATTTGAGGCAAGCCAGTTTGATTGGATAGGGTGCAACATGCAATACTCTATCGCTTTTTATAAGAAGCTGAAAATTGTACTGGGTCTGGGGCATAAAGTAGAAATTATCTTCCAAGTAAACGATTACAACGTAAAAAACTCAGAGCTTCATCAAATATTTCTTGAGCTAGCTTTTCATGAGAATCTGCATCTGTACATTTATTCGTCCAAAGCGAATAAAGCGCATGTGTGCAGCATGTATCTCATGCCCCAGCAAATAGTCATAGTAGGGTTTCAGTTTGATGGCAACACAGATGATATGCTAAGCAGTCTTTTCCGCGATACACAATACGCCGAAGCACACGAAAAAATCATTAACCAATACAAAGCGGTGTCAGAAAAAGCCATCATTACATCAAAACAAATCGACCTCGAAAAAATTATTACCCACATAAGGGCGTCAATTCCAAGAACGGGCGCATTTTTCTATTCCGGTAAGATGCTTAGCCTTATCACAATGAGCGAGGAGCTTTTTGAAGAAATACTATGCGCAAACAAGCTTACATATGATCAAAAGAGGATATGTTATGAGGTTTATCACGCCTTCCGAACCAACGTTGAGAGTAGCACGCTTGACGAGATGAGAGGGTTCTATTATGTCTTAGATGAAGTCACATCACCGCTTTCATACCCGATTATTACGAACTACGTGCTATCCGCCGTTGCAGGCAAGCCTGTTCAGATGACCCGCGAACAATACATGCAGCATTTTAGAGATACAGCTAAGCTTTTGCTACGGGACAGCCGGTATCAGGTGCATCTTCACTACAGCCCTATCCCCATGCCTATGTCCATATCCGTAACGTACCCCGGAGGCATCTGGTACAAAAGCGAGAACTGGGTCATAGTCGGAAGCGTAGATGAGTATTCTGAGAAGTATAAGTTTATGTTCGGGCATAATCCTAAAATGATCAACATATTTCAAATCGGGTTCATGGAAATTTTTAGCAAGATACCACAATATAAGCACGATAATACGTATGTCGCCGAGATTTTTATGAGAATCGCAAACGGCGAAAAAATATGAAATACTCCGGCTTTCGCTGATAGTTTTACATAAAATTTTCTTGATTTATTTATGTGTGTAAGTTATCATAAATAGGAAAGAACAGTATACTCAAAGCGAAAGGTGAGCGAAATGACATATTGGAACCGTGAATTAGAAACAATGTCACGCGAAGAACTAAACGCGCTGCAACTGGAACGGCTGAAAAACACTGTCGCTAGAATTTACGCGAACGTGCCGTATTATAAGGAAAAGATGCAAAGGGAGCATATCATGCCGGACGATATTAAGTCGTTGTCCGATCTGACTAAGCTCCCTTTTACTACAAAGCAGGATTTGCGCGATACATATCCGTTCGGGCTGTTTGCGTCGCCTATGAACGACATCGTCCGTGTACACGCCTCCAGCGGCACAACCGGAAAACAAACCGTAGTCGGCTATACCGCTAAGGATTTGCAGGTATGGGCTGACCTGATGGCGCGCTGTTATGTTATGACCGGCGCGGATGCAAGCTCGCGCGTACAGGTAGCTTACGGCTACGGTCTGTTTACGGGCGGCTTGGGCGCTCACGGCGGCGCGGAACGCCTCGGCGCGGTTACCGTACCCGCTTCCGTCGGCAATACCCAGCGTCAGATAAATATGCTTAAGGATTTCGGCGTCACGGTGCTTTGTTGCACGCCTTCGTATGCGCTGTATTTGGCGGAAGCTATGCGCGAGTCGGGCTATTCGAAGTCGGATTTCAGTCTTAAGGCCGGTATTTTCGGTGCGGAGCCGTGGACAGAGAACATGCGCCTGCAAATCGAGGAGCAGCTCGGGCTTAAAGCTTATGATATTTACGGTCTGAGCGAAATTATGGGACCCGGTGTTTCGTTCGAGTGCGAATATCACAAGGGCTTACATGTCTGGGAGGACTGCTTCATTCCGGAAGTCATTAACAGCGACACTGGCGAGCCGTTACCGTCCGGTACGTACGGCGAGCTTGTGTTCACGACGATTAATAAGGAAGGCTTCCCGCTAATCCGCTACCGCACACGCGATATTTGCGCCCTCCACTACGAAAAATGCGAATGCGGACGCTATCACGCGCGTATGACGAAGCCGGCCGGAAGAACGGACGATATGCTTATAATCCGCGGCGTTAACGTGTTCCCGTCGCAGATCGAGAGTGTTCTGTTGCAATTCGGCGAGGCATCGCCGCACTACCAGCTTATCGTCGACCGCATCGACAATCTCGACACGATAACCGTCGAGATCGAAGTATCGGAGAACATCTTCTCCGACCATGTAAAAGGGCTGGAAGAGCTTGAACATAAAATCCGCAGCTTAATCGAGAGCGTTCTCGGCATCGCTTGCAAAGTCAGGCTCGTCGAACCAAAAACAATCGTCCGCAGCGAAGGCAAGGCAAAGCGTGTCATCGACAACCGTAAACTTAACTAGGAAGGGGCTTCGCACTATGATTAAACAGATTTCCGTATTTATTGAGAACAAAAAAGGGCGGCTCGCCCAGGTAACAAATATTTTAGGCGAAGCGAACATTAACATCCACGCGCTTTCAATCGCCGACACGACCGACTTCGGCATACTCAGGCTGATCGTTTCTGATTTTGAGAAAACGCGCGACGTACTGAAAAACAACGGCTATACCGTAAAAATCACTGATGTAGTAGCCGTCGCACTGGAAAACACGGCCGGTTCTCTCGCGAATGTTTTAAAGCAGCTCGAGGACGAGGGCATTTCCGTCGAGTACATGTACGCGTTCACCAGCCGCTCGGCAAAACATGAGGCTATGGTTATACTGCGCCTTAGCAACCAAGACCAGAGCCTTGAACGCATTAAGAACTCGGCTATTAACTTCATCAGCCCCCACATCATCGAAAGCCTGAGTTAATCTTAAAATTTTTCAAACTTTATACGCGGCTTAACGTATCTCTGTAAAATCTAACTTGATAATAGGAGGCACACGTTATGAAAAAAGAACGCTTAAAAGTTTTAAACCTGCTTGAACAAGGAAAAATATCCGCCGAGGAAGCCGCGAAGTTACTCGAGACTTTGAAATCGCCTGGCTTCGAGCCATACTACTGGGACTGCGACACCGCCGAAGAACATATCAACAACTTCTCTAAAAATTTCGACGGCTTCGTAAAGGATTTCGGCGAGAAGATGGACACGGCTTATAAGTCAGTTGAGCCGAAGCTTAAAAAGGCTACGTTTGTAGTAGTTGAAAAAACTGCGTCGATTATCGACGACATCGCTAAGTCCTTAAACGATACGCTCCAATCGATGGAGGGTGACTGCTGCTGCAATAAGCAGAACAGTCAGTCCTGCTGTGATGACGAGTGTTGCGACGATGATTGTTGCGACGACGAGTGCTGCGATGAAGATTGCTGCTGTGGTGAGCAATCCGCAGACGAATGCTGCGACGACAAGCCTAAAGAGAACTAATAACGAAAACCCCGCGTTTACCGGTTTTATGGCCGGTTACGCGGGGTTTCTATTTTCCTGTTTTTATTATTCTAACCCGGCGTTCTTTCTTGCGTCGGGATCGCTTGGGTCTATGTACGTTTCCGCATCATGTGTAGTCGCCGCATTTTCTGTTAACACTAATTCTTGCACGAGCCTTTTTTGCGGACTTATATCATTTTTAGCTGTTTCGTTTATGTCCTTCGGGTTATGTGATGTAATCGGCTTTATACAAAAGCCAAAAACCATCGGTTCCGGATAAAGCTTATATTCCTCCAGAACCTCCGGCCCACAGGAACGGTTACCAAGGCCGTTTTGCCGCCAATCTATAGATAAATATATTTCTTTTCTATTTGGAAGCTCGTATGTGTGAGTTGCTTTATCCAAATCGTCCGGTGAATAGTTACTGGCGGTAAAGCACACTTTTGTGTCGGCAGCTATTAAAACCCCTCCGCTGTTTTCGTTGCTCGCCAAGGCAACCCAGCGCACATCTTCGTTATTTCCTGTCTCTTGCGGGCTTATATAGTTCTCACCCAACATACTAACCTTACTCTCATAAATTCCGACTTTGGCAGACGCTTTTCTGTCAGCATAGCTCTCGTGAGGTCCTCTGCCATACCATATAAGGTTTTCGTAAGCATGATTTATTTGTGCCAGCAAGCCTATTTTGGGCAAAACGGGCAGCTTTCCGAAGGGAACAACCTTGCTGCTTATGTAAATATAGCCGTTACCAAAAACACTGTAGCCCACAGTATGCTCAAAGCCTACGTCTATTTTCCCGTAATACGTATGGTTTACTTCAACAAGTACGGCTGTCGTTGAACCACTACTTTTATTTTCTTTTACGGTTAAACTTTTTAATTCGCTACGAAGATCGTTTAAACCAGCCTTATACCAGCCGTTTTCTTCTAAAATATATGGTGAACATTTGTCATTGTTTGTAGGCGCTCTAAAAACATTTAGGCTAAAGCCATTCCCGCTATGTATAATTTCAGAGCCGCTATATTTTAGGCTTGTTATTATACCCTGTGTTTTGCTAAGGCTGACCGAGAAGCTATCATTATAAATCGTTAGGTCAGTATCTGTATCCTGAACACTGAGGTTTTGTTCGACATTTATTACCGTTTTAGGATTTTCGGCATGGTTTAATTTAAACTGACCAAAGGCTACTTCATGACCTCTTTTTGCCCATGCCGTATCCTGTGCCAAGTTGAAGCTTAGATTTAAATAGTATTCGTAATCAGCAATAATTTTTACTGTATGCGGTATTTCCATGCAAAAGCTGCAACCGGGTAATACATTTGGTAATGAGGTTTCTCCAGCTTCCACCGCAATATCATTTTCCATAACCACCCATTTAACATAAAACTCATCTAAGTTTGTATGAAAATAGTTATTTGTTATTTTTACAGTGCCGCCGTCCAAAAGCTCCGTCATAATAAACTCGTGAGCTTTTTTTACTTCCCAAAGCTTAGCTGTAATGTTGCGGCACGGCCCTACTACACCGTCCAAACAAAAATCCTTATCGTGGTATTCCTCTCCAAAATCCCCGCCGTATGCAAAATATTCCTTACCGTCCGTATGGGTACAGCGTATCCCATGATCAGCCCATTCCCAAATAAACCCTCCCGCCATACAATCATACGAGTTAAAAACCTCCCAATACTCCGAAAGGCTTCCCATCGCATTACCCATAGCATGAGCATATTCGTTAGCGATAAACGGCTTATCGGGCTTTTTTTCTCCACGCATTTTTAGCCAGCTAATAGCGGGATATGTTTCGCTGTCAACATCGGCTACACTGTTCATCTGCCGTTTGTGAATAAGCCTTGTTGGGTCTATTGTTCGGCAATATGCGGCCATTAAAGCTATGTTTTCACCGTACCCTACTTCGTTACCCATAGACCACATTATTACGCTGCAATGGTTTTTGTCACGCAATACTACGCTTGATATTCTGTCAATAGCCTTGTCAGTCCAGCGCGGGTCGTTCCCCGGCAAAACATCGTCACGGTAAGATATTGCATGGGTTTCCATATTGGCTTCGTCCATTACGTAAATGCCGTACTCATCGCACAAGTCATAAATAATTGGGTCGCTGGGATAATGTGAGGCTCTTAATGCGTTAATGTTAAAGCGTTTCATTAGCAAAACATCGTTTAGCATGTTTTCGTATTTTACATATCTACCTGTATCCGGGTCAAAATCGTGGCGATTAACGCCCTTTAGCTTTATGGCTGTGCCGTTAACTGTTATTTTGCCGCCATCAGTTTTTATTTCCCTAAACCCAAAGTAACACCACGCAGTATCAACAACAAAGCCTTCTTGATTTTTTAAAGTCAGAACAAGTCGGTAACGGTTAGGGGTTTCGGCTGTCCACTTTAGGGGATCGTTTACAAAAGCTCGCAAATAAACCGTGCGTACAGTGTTTGCATAAATTCCTTTTGGAAAATCACCGT
Organism: uncultured Eubacteriales bacterium; assembly: GCA_964546895.1. Lineage (GTDB taxonomy): Bacteria > Bacillota > Clostridia > Lachnospirales > CAZJLW01 > CAZJLW01. The sequence continues at coordinate 14,759 of CAZJLW010000043.1, forward strand.
AAACCCTTGTAAGAGGATTTTCCCATTCCATATTTTTGTTGCCGGTATAGCTGCTTGTTTCCGGCAAAACATCGATCCCATTCTCGTCAAACAGCTGTACTTGGACATAGTGCGGCTCTGCATATTTGTCGGAGTAGTTTATTACTTTGGCGTTGACCTTCAATGTCGCATTCTTATATTCACTGTCGAATTCGCTAGTCGCATAGAAATCCATAAGGTGAATTTCCGGTGTATTAAAAATGTATACATCTCTGAATATTCCGGAAAGTCGCCACATGTCCTGATCCTCCAGCCATGAGCCTTCGGAATATCTGTTGACATGAACCGTCAAATTGTTTTCCCCGCTCTGCACAAAGTACGTTATATTAAACTCAGCCGGGGCCATGCTGTTTGTACTGTAACCCGCCAATTTGCCGTTTATGTATAAATAAAACTCGCTTTCAACACCGCCGAAATGTATAAATATTTTGCGGTTTAACCAGCCGTCGGGTACGGAAAAGCCACGGTTATAAATACCGGTAGAGTTAACATCGGGCGGTATATGCGGCGGATAAAAATTTTTGCTGTCCGGGCAAAAGGCATATTTCGTATTAAGATACACCGGCTTCCCAAAGCCTTGCATCTGCCAGCTTCCGGGAACTGAAATATTTTGGCTATCGCCACCGGCGGGATGGTCCTTGTCTACAAACTCAAACTTCCAGCTGCCGTTTAAAGAAATGTAATTTTCAAGCTCGCCACTTCCTATATTTTTCTTTAAAAAAATAGCCGGTACCAATGGCGAATGGTACGGCTCTTTATTAAAACTGTTTTTTAGCATTTTCTTATCTCCTACTCTTATCCTTTTAGCGAACCAATCATAACGCCCTTAACAAAATACTTTTGTATCATCGGGTAAATACAAAGTATGGGAGCTGTTGATACGACTATCAGTGAATATTTTATCAGATTCGCCATTCCTTGTATAGCCACAGCGGTTTCATCGTCTACTATGTCCTGCGCGTCGATTTGGCTCATAATGAGTATTTCACGCAAAAAGATTTGCAACGGATAAAGATTTTTGTTCTGCAAGTAAATCATGGGACCAAAGTACGAATTCCAGTGTCCGACTGCATACTGAAGCGAAATAACAGCAATAACCGCCTTTGACAACGGCACTACAAAATCCGAAAAAAAGCGGAAATCACTACAGCCGTCTATTTTCGAGGACTCCAGAAGCTCATCAGGTATAGTATTAACAAAAAATGTCCTGACAATAATCATTTGATAAACGCCCATAGCCCCGGGAATCATAACAGCCCATATTGTATTAACCATATTTAAGCTTCTAACAAGTAGATATGTAGGTATAAGGCCGCCACCGAACATCATAGTAAATGTAAATAGAAACATGAAAAACCCTTTATGTGGCAGACCTTTTCTTGAAAGCGGATAAGCACAAATAAGCGTCATAAGTACGTTAATAAAGGTACCCACAACCGTATAAAAAATCGTATTTCTATACCCGATCAATACTCTGTCATAAGTAAAAACTCTTTTGTAGCCCTCTATTCCAAAATCCACCGGCCACAAAACTATCCGCCCTGATGTAACCGCATCACCTGATGAAAAAGAAGCAGACAGAATATAAATAATAGGATACAAAACAGATAAAGTCGCTAAAAATAAAAATGTATAAGTAAACGCGTAAAATATTTTATCAGACCTTGACAATTAGACCACCTCCTACCACAAACTTGTATCGCCGATTTTGCTGGAAATAAAATTAACTATAATCAATAGAAGCAGATTAATGCTCGAATTAAAAAGCCCTATTGTTGTTGCAAGGGAAAAGTCCGTTTTCCCTCCGGAAGCAAGCCCACGCTTATATTCATAAGTAGAAATAACCTCACTGGCGTTAAGGTTTAAGTCCGACTGCATAAGATAAACTTTTTCAAAGCCTATGCTCATAATGGAGCCGGTACGCAAAATAAGCATGATTATTATAGTAGGAATGATAGCCGCCAAATCTATATATAAAACCCTTTGAAACCGAGAAGCACCGTCAATTTGAGCAGATTCATGCAGTTCAGGATTTACAGATGTGAGCGCCGCCAAATACATGATCGAGCCCCAGCCGAATGTCTGCCATACCTCCGACCAAACATACAGTGTTACAAAACCGTTCGGTGTAGCAAATGGGTCTGTAGGCTTATTGCCAGTCAATGTCTGAAAAATTACCCCGAATATGCCGTAATTAGGATTAAAAAGCTGAATCATCATTCCCACCAGCACAACAACGGAAATAAAGTGGGGCATATAAGTGATAGTCTGAACAGCCTTTTTGAAATGAATGTTATCAACTGTGTTAAGTAAAAGAGCGAAAACTATAGGAAACGGAAAGCTTATAAAAATCGAATAAAACGAAAGCCTTAAAGTATTGGTTATAACTCTTGCAAATTGGTACGAACTAAAGAAACGTTCAAAATTATAAAGCCCTACCCACGGGCTGTTCCATATGCCGCCGGTAATGTTGTATTCTCTAAATGCAAGCTGTACTCCGGTCATTGGAATATATTTAAAGGTAATAATGTAAACCAAAGGTATAAGCAAAAATATATATAGCTGCCACCACGGGCCATACTTTTTCTTTAAAAAGTTTAACATATTAACACCCCCGCTTATTTTAAAAAAAGGGGCAAAAGCCCCTTTTTTTACTTCATTCTGTCATAACAAGCCTGTGTAGCCTCAACACATTTCTTAAGGTTAAGCTTTTCAAGGTTGGATAAATATGTGTTCCATGCACCGTTGTCGTCAATATTCTGATTACCAGTGACAAATGCCGCCCACATTTCATTTACGTAAGAAAGTATTTCGGTATAGTTGTCAGAAATCGTTTTTTGTTCGTTTCTGTTGTAAACAAGCCCTGCGACTATAAGGCTGTCGTCACGGAACTTCATAGCTTGTTCAAGCATATACCTAGCACGGAATTCGTTGGTATAGGAAAGCTGATCCTTTTCAGTGGCAACGCTGCCGGATATTGTAAAGTAGTCTCCTACCTTATCACTCATTGTAGTAGGTCCGACTTGTGCCCACCATGTGTTTTGCAACGTTCCCCAAGAAGTAGCAGAATAGTTGTATTTGTTTACTCTTGGTTTAGCATTTACGCCGTAATATTTCACTAAAAGATTATCCGGCTGGGAAGCCCAGAATTTATTAAGCTTTTCTTCCTCGGCTTTTTCGTCGTTTAAGCTGTAATCCTGTCCTTCAAAGCCGTAACGGGTTATTATGGACATTTCTAAGCTGTTTAAATAATCCAAAAACATAAATGCAAGCTCGGGTTCTTTACAGTTTTTAGTGATAAAGCCTGAAACGTTAGGAATTGCCGGTGTTACGGATGTTCTTGTTTTACCGTCGGGTCCTGTAAGCTGCTCAAGTCTTGTAAATTTGTAACGGTTGCTGTCGTCAGCCGACATGTTCGTTGTTGAAAAACGAATGTAACTTCCTACAAGCTCCGGCTTTTTGCTCAAAGTTGCAGTAAGCGCCGCTTGGTCTTGTGTAAACGAAGCCGGGTCGATTAAGCCTTCCTTATAAAGCTTTCTAACATAACGTAAGCCTTCTCTCCAGCCTTCTGTATTAAAAGCAACGCCTATTTTTCCGTTTTCTACCGTCCAGTAGTTTGCTTGTGTATAGACAAACGGAGTCATTAAGAAATATCTAAAGCTGTTAAGCACATCTTTGTAGCCACTCATAGCTACTTCGTCGGCTACGCCGTTTCCGTTTAAGTCAGTAGATTTAACTTTTTTCAAAAACTGGTATAAGTCCTCGGTTGTTTTTGGCATATCCAGTTTTAATTTATCAAGCCAAGGTTGATAAATATTTAAGCGTGCCTGATTGTATTGGTTATTTTGGGTTTCATTAAAGCCGTACATGCCGTAAATTTCTCCGTCGTAGGAGGTTATGTATTTTTTAATTTTGTCAATGTTGTAATCCTTCGTATCTGTGATAGATTCCTTTGACCAGAATAAATCCGTGTCATAATACTTCTTTAAAGGAAGAATCATTTTTGCTTCGGCCCACGGCATATAAATATCGCGGCCAATGTTCCCAAGCAATATGTCCGGCAAATCCTTACCACCTGCTGCGATTGCAAGTTCAAGCTTAGTGTTCATTTCGTTCATTGGGTAAACAACAAACGAAAAATCCAAGCCGGTCTTTTTCCTTAAATACTCCGTTTGCTGATTTGTGTCCCAATCCTTAACTTGTGCGTGCTGTTGAACGCCGATAGAAAACTTTACCTTGCTTGTTGTAAGCGGTAATACACCCGGCTTATTAATGGTAGTTTTTCCCGCTGTAGCAAGTTCGGAAGTTTTTACAGGCGTTTCTTTCGCAAATCCTGTCAGCGCGGCTGACGCTGCAAATACTGCGGTTAAAGCTGTTGCCAATACTTGTTTACGTTTCATAAAAATCCTCCTTAAATATATTTTTTTGTAAAATCAGAATATTATAGCCTATGAAACAAGTCAATTTCACAATAGTATAATTATAGTAAATTTTCCACATAGGTGCATTTTGTTTATATAACATTAACAAAATGGAATAGTAATATTTCCACATTGCTATAAAAATTTTTGGATTTATTTCGTTAGGCTATTGTAATGCTTGAAAATAACTGTAAAATAAATATTAAAAGCCATATATATAAGGGAATGATCCTTTTGAAAACCATTAACATTACATATTTCTTATTAGTGTTTTTGTGTACTTTTATTATTACGGTTATTTCGTCTATGTCCTATTTTTATTTTAAGAACGAGTTTATGGATTCCGTAGCGCAAAAAGAAATTTCTGAATTAAAAAACACCGCTGATGTGGTCGAAAACGAGCTTATAAGCAAATTGCAAAAAATTTGCTTTGAGCTTTCTCAAAACTTTCACGACAGGTATTTCCTTGAATATCCCTTATATAATCCGCAAAGCAAGCTTAAAGATATTGAAGATTTCGGTATACATGAAACTTTATCTCGTTATGTAGCTGCAAATATAGATATATTTGAGGAGATTATGATTTATTACCCCGATAATGATTTCTTAATATCCTCAAAGTTTGGAGCCATGCCATTAGATGAAGAAGGCTTTCAGGCGTATTCTTTGCGTAGCGAAATACAAAGCATCGGCTTGTCGAGAACTAAATGGGTATTCTTACAGAATTTGAATAAGGTTGCCTATATATCGCTTTATCCTTGGATATATGGCCCCTATGATAAAGAAGCCTACATGATAATTTATTTACAAAAGAATGCTATTTCAAAGCTTATAAAAAATTATATGGGCACTGACACATATATAGTTACATCTGACGGCATCGTGGTTTATTCCACTAACACCGATCTTATATCTACGAGGCTTCCTTATTATGATAAGCTTAAGGACAAAATCGATTCTCACAATGCAGCTTACAACGCCACAATCTCCATTAAAAATGTAAAGAACATAGCTCTCACTACTTATTTAAAAGGTTCCGACTGGAATATTGTTAAGACCGTATCCATGAGTGGTTACTATGCCGAAGCCGACAAAATATGGAAGGTAATAGTTTCTATATCGTTGGCTACGCTTGTAATAGGTTTTGTTCTGGCTTTTGTAATATCAAACAAAATAGAGGTCTTTTACCAAAAGCATAAGATTGAAAAACTAAAGCCGGTTATTAAAAACACATTTGTAATGCATTTAATAAACGGCAGCATAAAAAACAGCAACGATTTAACCGAATACGAAAACCTTTTAAACTTTGATTTCAGCCATAAATATTTTCAAATTATTGTTGTACTAACCGGCAACGCCAAAGGTCTTTCTTTGGAAGAACAACAAATATGTAAATATAGCACAATGGATTTTATTAATAGCCACTCGGACAATACAAGGACTGTTTTAAGCGTCGCTGTTGACGAAAACAAAATATGCATCGTACACAACACAGATCAGCCAGAACACGAGTTCGCTAAGCTTCTGGCTTCGAAAATAGACAGTGATTACTGCAAGACCATTTCCGCAGGCAATTTCACTTCAAACATTTTAGAGTTGAATGCGCTGTACAGAGAAAGCGCCAATGCTCTTAAGCACAATTTTTTTGCTATGCGTAGCTTTATTACGCCGGAAATATTAGCACAGTCGTCACGGGAAACCCTTATAGAATACGAGGAACGGCTTGTCCCCGCTATAATCGCAAAAGCTGATGATATTATTGACGAAATCATCACAGAGTTTAACCGCGCTTGTAAAAGCGGTCTGTATTCATACGAAGGTTGCATAAAGACCGTGAGACGTTTATGCGGAGCTTTACTCGCTGTAGGAAATGGGCTTGGGTTTCCTGAGTTTGGTGACTATGAACAAGCTTTTGCTGACCCTGTCGCAAATAACGAAAATATAGACACGCTTTGTTGTCGTTTAAGCATCTTTTGCCATAGCCTCATTGAATTTTCCAGAGCGGCATCCGCCGGACATAACGAAGTAATATTAGATGTAAAAAAATACATAGACGAAAATATCTCGAGCGATTTGTCACTAAACAACATAGCCGATCAAGTCCACTTCAGCCCAAAATATATAAGTAAAATTTTTAAGGATGAAACAGGCGATAACCTTTCCGGATATATAAACACAGTGCGTTTGATTAAAGCTGCCAGCCTTCTGTCGGAAACCGATTTGTCAATAGAAAAGGTGAGCGCTGCCGTGGGCTTTAGTTCCAGTCAATATTTTATCCGCAAGTTTAAAGAAAAATATTTTATGACTCCAAAGGAATATAAGGTTAGCCTTCTGCGAAGTCATTCATAAATGAAAGGGTGGTTGTATGAGTAATAATACGGAAGCATCTTTTTTTATGACGCATCATTCTCCTGTAGGCTCATGGTCAAGCTTTACATTTGGTTTGCCGGGAAAAGGCGTCAGCATTGACCACGAAAGTCCTGCTGTTGAAAACACGGCGGATTTTCTTGTGGCGGTTAGTAGAAATTCAAATGAAGTAAAAGCCTTTCCGTTTGTGTCAGGTATTTTGAACATCGACAACGAAATGGTTCAAACCGGTGGTGCGGCTAGCGGCTGGTCAATTAAAGAACAGTGGAGTTTCATTCCTCCGGAGCAGCTAAAAAGAAATTTGACTGCTTGTGTGGACGAATTTAGCGGCGGAGATATGGTGCTTAAAGTTTACACACCACACTGTTCATTGCCGGACCCAGCGGAAGGCAACTCGTTAAAATACAGTGCTTGTCCGGGAATCCTGATGGAGCTAACAATAGATAATACAGCCTACGACACACCTGCTCTGGGTTTTATCGGGCTTTCTTACCGTTCAAAAGGCCGCATACACTCACTTGACTGGTCATACGAAAGTAAGCTTTGCGGAATAGGTTTATCGAGCGATTGGGCAATGGCGGCTCATATGGTTGACGACGAAGTATTCACAATACGTGATAACCTCATCGCCGGATATGTTAAGTACGCTCACAAGGTTGTTCACAACGGCGGCAACGAAGGCGGAATTGCATTTAGAGTTCCTCCGCACACTAAAAAGACGTTGCCGGTGGCTTTTGGATTTTTCCATGAGGGAAACGCTACCCAAGGCTTGAACAGTAAATATTTATACTGCCGTTATTTTTCGTC
>CAZJLW010000043.1:22492-23552 GCA_964546895.1 uncultured Eubacteriales bacterium
AACCCTTGGGTTGTCAGAAATATAATAGATTTGTACATTGACAGATACGCCTATACGGACGAAGTGAGATTTGCCGAGGATATTGAAAAATTTTACGCCGGAGGGTTGTGCTTCACTCACGACATGGGAAATTATACTTCCTATTCCCCGGAGGGCTATAGCGGATACGAAATGAGCAATACCAAATATTATTCCTACATGACAACCGAGGAGCTTCTAAACGGAATTTACTGCATGGCTTCCTACGCCATATCCACAAAGGATACTGCATGGCTTAAGCGTCGAGCCGGTACTGCCGAAGCGTTGCTAATCAGCCTTGAAAACAGGGACAACTTCATTCCTTCTCAAAGAACCGGCATCTTGAAGGGCGAAAGCTCACGCTGCGGCGAAAACGGTCATGAAATAACTACATACGACGCTTTAGATCATTCGCTTCAAAGCTCAATCGGTAATATTTATATAGCTGTAAAAACTATGTGCGGGGCTATTATGCTTTCGGAATACTTCGAGCTGGCTGAGCTTCCTTTGCTTGCTGCCCGTGCAGAAAGCATGGCTGAAAAAACAGCAGAATGCCTTGAACAGTTTTTTGTGGAAGACGAAGCTTACTTCAAAGCAAATTTATTTATTGATATTGACAGTAAGACAATCGCCGCTATTGAACCTTTAGCCGTACCCTTGTTTTTAGGATTGTCTGAGAAGCTGCTTAAAAACAAAGCGCTTATGTCGCTTTTTAAAAAGCATATCAAAACATGTTTAAAGCCTGGTAATTGCTTAGAACAAAATTTTGGAGGCTTAAAGCTTAGCAGCACTAGCGAAAACACTTGGCCTTCCAAGGTTATATTATGCATTTATGTTATGGAAGAACTTTTTGATATAGATTTGAAAAAAGAATACCCTTCCGTAATGGTAGAGCTAAAGCACTGGTTTCAAGTATCTGCGTCAGAGCTTACTGTTTCTGATCAGATTTTATGCGGCAACCGTAAGGTAATCGGCGGTTCCTATTATCCAAGACATATAACCTCAGCCCTTTGGGCGTTTTAATAACGAAAACCCCGCGTTT
>CAZJLW010000044.1:0-23103 GCA_964546895.1 uncultured Eubacteriales bacterium
TTTCTGTACAAATAATAATAAAGTGTTCCTAACATCCAAAGTGCCAAAAGTATTAAAGAAAAATATATGTAAAACATATCGCCATTAAGCGAATCATTAATAATTCTCGAACCCCCTTCAATTGCCCGAGTTCCGGTTGCAGCAGTCCCGAGAATTAAAAAAGTATTTCTAACGGAAAACAATCCGCTTATGGTTCTGTTTACAACTATGTATGCTACACAGATAAATATAATCAAACCCAAAAAAATCATTATGCACCTACCTCAATTTACTCTTTTAAGTTTCAGATAACTTCGCAGGCGTAACAAATAATTGATCGAAAATTTTATTACTTATAGTTATACCTACAGGGTAACATATTATGGTAAAGTCGTAAAGATTAATCAGAAATCTGACTTTTCTCCGGCAACCACTTCTGCTTTCTGCCCATAAAAATATGCTCCTCCATTAAGTTGACAGTTATATTTTTTACCTGTCTACATAATGGGGAGCATATCATTAAATGTTCAGTTCTTAAACCCCAACCTCCCCAGCAAAATGACAAGCCACAAGCCGACCTTTAACTCGCTCCTTCAAAGGCGGCGTCTCCTGTCTACAAACATCCTTGCAGTACAAGCAACGCCCTGCGAACCTGCAACCGGGCTTCGGGTTTATTGGGTTAGGCACATCACCCTCCAATATGATACGTTTATTCTCAATATCAATCGAAGGTATCGGCACGGCGCTCAATAGCGCCTGTGTATACGGGTGTAGCGGGCTGGTAAAAATCGATTTATAGTCGGACATCTCGACGATATGCCCGAGATACATAACGGCAATGTTATCGCTGATATGCTTAACTACGCTCAAATCGTGCGAGATAAACAGGTATGTGAGCTTCAATTCCTTTTGCAGCTCGTCCATCAAATTTAACACCTGTGCCTGAATGGATACATCAAGCGCCGATACCGGCTCATCTAGCACAAGAAACATCGGGTTAAGCGCAAGCGCGCGCGCCACGCCGACGCGTTGGCGGCGGCCGCCGTCCAGCTCATGCGGATATACATTCGCCAGACGCTTCGCCAAGCCTACAGTTTCCATCAGCTCGTAAACGCGTTTTTCGTAGTCGGCTTTAGATTTGTATATCTTCTGAACGCGCAGTGGCTCGCCGATGCTTTCAAAGATACTTTTACGTTCGTCCAGTGACGAATACGGATCCTGAAAAACGATTTGAATCTTGCGACGCATCAGGCGCATTGCGTCCTTGTCCAGCGTGCGGATATTTGTGCCGTCCAGCCATATTTCACCATCCGTCGCTTCGATAAGTCTAAGCAGCAGCCGCCCGATTGTCGACTTACCGCAGCCCGACTCGCCTACCAGGCCCATCGTTTCACCGTGTTTGATTGAGAAGCTCACGCCGTCGACGGCATGTAGCAGCCCGGCCTTGGTCGGGAAATGCTTCTTTAGATTTTTTACCTCCAATAACATATCCGGCATCGCTTATCCCTCCCTTACCGACTGTGTTGATTGCATTAAATGGCACTTCACAAAATGTCCCGGTTCAATTTCGACATTTACCGGGACGTCCCTCTTGCAGTGTTCGGAACACTTTGGGCAGCGCGGATGAAAGCGGCAGCCTTCCGGCAAATCCATTGGATCAGGTGTCAGCCCGAGTATCGGTTTAAGTGTACTCTCCTCGGCCATAAGGTTCGGGATGCATTCGAACAAACCGTTCGTGTACGGATGCGACGGGTTGTGGAAAATGCGCTCCTTGCTTCCGTATTCTACGACTTCACCTGCGTACATAACTGCGACGTAATCGCATATCTCAGCCACGATTCCCAAATCATGCGTTATCATAATCATGGAAGTGTTGTACTTCGCCTTCAGCTTTTTCATAAGATCAAGCACCTGCGCCTGAATCGTAACATCGAGTGCAGTCGTCGGCTCGTCAGCGATAAGCAGCTTCGGGTTACACGACAGCGCCATCGCAATGATTACGCGCTGCTTCATGCCTCCCGAAAACTGGTGCGGATAGTCGTCGCCGCGCGATGCGTCTATGCCGACCAGCTCAAGCATTTCGAGCGCCTTCTGGTGCGCTTCCTTAGTCGAAAGCCCCTTGTTGTGCAGCGTAATCGTTTCCATTATCTGCTTTGAAACGGTGATAACGGGGTTAAGCGATGTCATCGGATCCTGAAAAATCATCGCCATCAGATGCCCGCGAATTTTTCGCATTTCGGCGTTACTTTTTTTAAGTATGTCCTCGCCTTCGAAGAGTATTTCGCCGCCGATTATCTTTGCGGGCGGGTGCGGCAGAATACTCATGGCGGATTTTACGGTTGTTGTTTTACCAGCGCCCGTTTCGCCCACCAGTCCGAGCGTTTGGCCGTAGCCTACGCTTAGATCCAAATTCTCAACGGCACGGACGACTCCGTCGACGGTTATGTAATGCACGGTCAGATTTTTTATTTCCAGCAGATTTTTATTATCCATAATCGATCGTCCTCCGTTTCTAGTTTTTGAGTTTCGGGTCGAGGGCGTCGCGCAGTCCGTCGCCCATGAGATTCATAGCGAGTACGGCGAACATAATCGCCATGCCCGGGAAAGTAGTCAGGTGCGGTGCGTTACGCAGGAAATCGCGCCCCGTCGAGAGCATCGAACCCCACTCGGGCGTCGGCGGAACAATGCCAAGACCGATGAAGCTCATGCTGGCGCAAGACAGTATAGCGCCGCCGATACGCAGTGTTGCCTGAACTATAAGCGGAGCAACGCAGTTTGGCAGTATGTGATTCCATATGATAAAGAAATCCTTAGCACCGGCGGCTCGGGATGCCTCGACAAACTCCTGGTCGCGCAGCGAAAGTATGGACGCGCGGATAATGCGGGCATAGCCGGGTACGCTTGATATACCTATTGCGATCATAACATTTTGCAGTCCCGTACCGAGTGCGGCAACTATGGCGATATTAAGCAAAATACTGGGAATGGCCATCAGCACATCGATACAACGCATAATAATGTTGTCTAATCTTCCTCCGTAGTAACCGGCGATTGCCCCAAGAAAAATACCGACTATGGTTGAGATACCGACAGCAATAAGCCCGACGGTCAGCGATATGCGCGTGCCGTAAACGATTCGCGTAAAAATATCGCGGCCAAGCTCGTCTGTACCGAACCAGTGTGCGGCGTTCGGCGGCTGGAGGCGGTGAATCAAGTCTTGCTCGAGCGGGTCGTAGCGCGTGATAACGTCGGCGAATACAGCGGCGAATATGAGCAGTAACAGCATACACAGGCCGACAACGGCTTGCTTGTTGCGGAAAAACCGCCTGATTATTTCGGCGGTCTGGCTTCTTTTTTTAACCATCGCTTAGACCCCCTTATCTATACTGCGACCGTATTCTCGGGTCGACATATGCATACAAAATATCCGTCAGCAGATTAACAAGGCTAAACGCTATAGCGACGACGAGTACGCCGCCCTGCACGACGGGATAATTTCTGGATTTTATAGCGTCGACCATCATCTTGCCGATGCCGGGTACGGAGAATATCGACTCCGTCAAAACCGCGCCCCCAAGCAAATGACCGAACTGCATACCGATCGTCGTAATAACGGGTATAAGAGCGTTTTTGAGAGCGTGTATCGTAATTATTTTGTATTCGGACTGCCCCTTCGAGCGAGCGGTTGTTATGTAATCCTTGCGTATGACCTCAAGCATACTTGAACGTGTCATACGGGCGATGGCGGCGGCTGAGCTTGTGCCGATTGTTAAGGCGGGCAATATCATATGCTTCCACGACGAAAAGCCCGACGCAGGTAGTATGCGCCAATTCAACGCAAACAGCAGCATAAGCAACAACCCCTGCCAGAAATTCGGCATAGCGTTACCGACCATCGCCAGAAACATTGCTATATAGTCGAAAAAAGAATACTGTTTTACGGCTGATATAATCCCCAGAAACATCCCCATGATAACCGACAGCAGCACAGCGGCTCCGGCTAGCTTGAGAGAATTCGGGAAAGTCTGAGCAATGCGCGTTGTAACGGGCTGCTTAGTCGAGAAACAGATGCCCATGTTACCCTGAGCGAGATTGCCCAGATACTTCAGGTAGCGAGTAACGTAGCCGCCGTTTAAGCCAAGCTCCTCTCGCAGCTGTTCGGCGGCCTCGGGTGTGCGGCTGTCGCCCAGTATTGAATCCACCGGGTCGCCCGGTGTTATGTACATGAGCGTAAACACTATAAGCGTTACCCCGAGTATAACCGGAATCATCATTAACAGCCGCCTAAAAATGTATTTCCTCATTTTGTGTCCCCCTTGATAAATGATCATCTGCCTGCAAAAAGGGCTGTTGCAAGCAATCTTGATTTTGCAACAGCCCTTTAAAATTAATCTACAAAGTAAATTTTTCTTAAATCATAGTACCCGTTGCTGTCCTTCGGGAAGTCGCGCAGTTTTGCGTTTGTACCGACTAATGTCAGCGGGAACGCAAGATAAATAAGCGGCGCTTGGTCATGGATAAACATTTGCGCGTCGATTATTAAGCCGTTGCGGTCGGCTTGGTTTGCCGTGACCTGGATTTTGTCGAGCAACTCGTCGATAGTAGGAACAGAAAGGTTCGAACGATCGGCACTTGTGTTCATGTACTTCGTGTGGAAGAAGCGATTCAGTCCTTCGCCCGGGTCAGATAACGCAAAGGATGTACCGGCTGAGCATATATCGTGTTCGCCTTTGTTAAGTGCGGCGGTCAGCGCGGCTGATTCCATCGGCTTAAGAATGAGATTTACGTTTACCTTTTTCCACATGTCCTGAACGAGCTGCGCTAACATATCGTTCTGCGAACCAGCAAGATACAGGAATTGCAGGTCGATCGGCTTCGTAACACCGGCCTTAGTCAGCAAATCGGATGCTAATTTCGTATCGTATTTGTACGGTACAAGGGATTCGTTTCTGCCGGGCAGTCCCGGAGGTACCATCGTGTTAGGCTGTACGGACTCGAACTCGCCGTAAACGATTTTGCGGATAGACTCTGTATCGGTTGCGTGGAATAAAGCCTGACGCACAAGCTTATCCTTTAAAGCCGCTTTTTGTGTGTTCATCGCAATATAACGCAGCGTAACATTCGGATGTTTTATAAGCGACGTGTTCTTGTTTTTGTCGATGCGTGTTGCGTCGTTGGCCGAGAGCGCAAGGTTAACGTCAATACCGCCGCTTTCAAGCTCGATCGTACGTGTAGCTGTCTCCGTAATTACACGGAACGTAAGCGTTTTCAGCTTCGCTTTGTTCGTATCCCAGTAGTTGTCGTTTCTTTCGACTACGATTTTATCGCCCGCCGTCCACGAAACGAACTTAAACGGGCCGGTGCCGACCGGGTTACGGCCGAACGCAGCCGGGTTAGCTGCCGACTTAACGGCCTTCTCGCTTACGATACCGAGCGCCGGTGAACACAGAAGCGGCTCAAGCGACGAGTATTCGCGCTTTGTTTTCAGAATAAACGTATTATCGTCCGGAGTCTGGAAGCCGTTCTTGTCGATTTCGACTACGCTCTCATTTCCTGTTGCGATGTCGTACATTCTCTGGAACGAGAACAGTACGTCCTTTGATGTAAGTGTGTCGCCGTTGTGAAACTTTACATTTTTACGAAGCGTGAACTTCCACGTCAGTGCATCTACTTTCTCCCATTTCTCTGCCAGTCCGGCGACGGGCTTCATCTTTTCGTCGAATCTCAGCAGCGTATCGTAAATATTACGCTCGATAAGACGCGCGACGGCAACATTCTGCCCGGACGGGTCGAGCGAGTCCGGCTCACGGTCGAGAGCGATGATCGCCGAGTTCTTGTTTGAAACCTTTTCCGCAGCAGCTGTGGCGAGTGCCGTCTGCGCAACCGGTCCTATCGACAGCGTAAGCGCCAAGCCGATACCGATTAGTCTTTTTAAACCATGTTTCATAGTTGGTTCCCCCTGTTTTTATTTTTATTACAGGCCGAGAGCCTCGTCGACGCCGATCATGATGTTCATGTTCTGAACGGCTGCGCCGGAAGCTCCCTTGCCTAAATTATCAAACCTCGCCGTCACTAGTATCTGCCTTTCGTCTCCGAAAATTAGCAGTTCCATGTTGTTCGTGTTGTTGCAGGCTTCCTCGTTCATAAACCCCAGCGGAAAGTCGTTCTGGATTCCGTACGGCATTACCTTGACAAAACGCTGACCGCTGTAATATTCGCTAAGGAACGCGTGAACCGATGCGGCGTCAGTCTTTTTTGACATCAGTCGCGGGTACAACGGAACAGCCACGGTCATGCCGCGGTAATAATCGGCCACGATCGGTGTAAAAATAGGCGGTTCGTTAAGTCCCGAATGCTTCTTCATCTCCGGCAAGTGCTTATGCTGCAAGCTCAGCGCATAAAAGCATGGGCTGCCTAACTGTTCCTTGTTTTCCCCAGATTCGTAGGTGCTAATTAACTTTTTACCGCCGCCGCTGTAGCCCGTCACGGAGTGACAAGTCGCAGGGTAGTCCGGAGTGACGAAGCCGCCGCTTACGAGCGGGTACATAATCATATTAAAACCCGACGCGTGGCAACCTGGCACAGAAACACGCTTGGACGTGCGTATAGCTTCGCGATGACTCGCACTCAATTCCGGTATGCCGTAAGCCCAGCCCTCCGCCGTCCTGTGCGCTGTACTTGCGTCGATTACTCGCGTAGACGGGTTGGTAACAAGCGATACCGATTCCCTAGCAGCATCATCGGGCAGACAGAGGAACACTATATCCGCCTCGTTTATATATTTCGCCCGCTCAGCCGTATCCTTTCTCTTCTCGGGGTCAATCCGCAATATCTCAACATCGCTTCTTTTTTCAAGTCGCTGATTTATTTCCAGACCCGTAGTGCCTTCCTGACCGTCCACAAAAACTTTTGTTTTCTTTGTTGTGCTTGAATCAATCATTAATATTTACCTCCGGTGCTGCGTTTGATGTAATCGGCCTTGCGCTCGGCGAACTCGTCCGTTACCCCGCGAAGTGTTTCCGGCTCGGTTACGAGATCGTAGACGGACGCGGCAATAATCTTCGCGGCGTTTATTATACAATCGTGCGCGCGGTCGGTTTTGCCGTAATCGACGAATATCTGCGAATGCGACGTACTGCCTTCCGGTACGAGTGCGAAGCGTGATACGGCGCTCGGTAGCTGATGCGATACAAAGCCGTAATCAGTACTGCCCGTGCGCTCACGGAACGCAAGCAACTGCGGCGAGCCGATAAGCGCCGCGTTGTCCATTATTATTTTGTTAAGCGAATAAGACGGCAGCTTGCCGCGTATCGTCGACAGCTTTTCGTAAGCGACTTTCGTCCCCGACATAAGCGCAGCGCCTTCTAACACTGCACAAATACGTTCGTCAAGCCCGGGCAAATCCTCGTCGTGGTATGTACGTATCTCTACTATGCATTCGGCATCTACGGGGCTTTTATTGTTCTGGGTGCCTTTGCAATCCTTTACGCTGTAGCTGATCTTTACGTCCTCGCGCACATGCCCGCGCATAAACTCCAAGCCGTAAAACGCAACCAGCATCGCGTCCATCCCGCTGCGTGCAAGCTCCGGTGTCAGTGATTCGTGCGCGGCTACGCCCGTAAATTTGGCCGACCATTTTGAGCCTGACAACGACTTAATATCGACGGTCGTATTCGGTGCCGCGTGTGTCATAAGAGATACGTCAATGTCACAGAACGCACCGTTTTGCTGCATCTTAAGCTTGCCCTGACCGCCTTCTTCGGCGGGAGTGCCGTAGATTACGAGCTTGTAAGGCGTATCCTTAAGGTTGTGCCGTATTGCCTCGGCGGCGGCTATCATTATCGGCCCCTGCAAATGATGCCCGCACGCGTGACCGTTCGGCAGTGCGTCGTATTCGCACAGCAACCCGATAGACGGTCCGCCCCCGCCGTTTTCGTATACGGCTTTAAAAGCGGTTTCGACGCCGTGACAACCACGTTCGACGGCGTAGCCCATGTTTTCAAGTTGCTCCGCCAGCAGTGCGCTCGCAAAAGCTTCCTTATAACACATCTCCGGCTTATCAAAAATCGCATCCGCCACCGCAAATAGCGCCCCGGCGTTCTGCTCTATGTGGCGGAATATCTCGTCCTTCATGGAATACCACCCTCCCTCCAATGTTTTGTTTCATTCTAACAGAAATGTTTTTTGTTGTAAAATGCTAATTAATTTTCAGAAAATGTCGAGGCGTTATACCGCTCTAGTTACCCTTCTCAAATACTCTCGCTCGTCTTCGTCCTTCATCAGCGGGCTGAGCTTCTCAAAAACTTCCTTATGATAGTCATTAAGCCATTCAATTTCCTCCGGAGTCATGATCGACATATCCAACCCGTCCAAGTCAATCGGGCAAAGCGAAACCGTCTCGAAGCACATAAACCGCCCGAACTCGTTCTCCTTAAAATCTTTAACAAGAATAGTATTCTCGGTACGTATGCCGTACTCGTCGCTTCTATAAACTCCGGGTTCGTTAGTTACGATCATGCCGGGTTCGAGCTTAACCGGGTTATTCAGCTGGCTAATCGAATGCGGCCCCTCGTGAACATTCAAGCAAAATCCAATGCCATGTCCCGTTCCGCTCTTATAATTCATGCAGTTCGTCCACATGGGCATACGCGCGAGTGTGTCCAGATTCGCACCCGTAGCCCCGTACAGAAATATCGCCCGCGCCAGCGCGATGTGCGATTTCAACACAAGCGTGAAGTCACGCTTCATTTGCGCCGTGGCGCTGCCAAGAATATATGTGCGTGTGATATCAGTCGTGCCGTCGTAATAATTTCCGCCGGAATCCAGCAACAGCATACCTTCGTTGCGTACGGTATCGGAGTTTTCGGAGCTGGTGCGGTAATGCATCATCGCGCCGTTAGCCATGTACGCGCAAATCGTATTAAAGCTTGTTTTGATAAAATTCTCGTTCTCGCTGCGCAGCTCGTTTATTTTCTGCATGACTTCATATTCCGTCAGTGTTTGCTTGCTGACCGTTTCTTTAAGCCATTTTTCAAAGCGCACCATAGTCGCGCCGTCGCGAATGTTTACTGCTTTTATGTTCTTTATTTCCACATCGTTTTTGACCGCCTTAAGCTCAGACGTAATATCCGGCTTGCGCTCGCGTATTTTGAACCGGCCGCACGCATTGAACATGCTGTAGCTCGTCTTTGCCGGGTTAAGTAACGCCAGCGTTTTGTCGGCGTATTTGTTCAGGAACTCGAACACCTCATCATAGCCTCGTACCGTTACGCTGTCGCTTTCCAGCTGAGCCTTAACGATATCGACCTTCTCAGGCGCGATAAACAACACGGCCTCGTCCGCCGAAACAATAGCGTATGAAGAAAACAACATACAGTGACGGATTTCATCTCCGCGCAGATTAAACAACCACGCGATATCGTCAAGCGATGATATTATATAAACGCCGCCACCCTCTTTGTTCATTTTTTCGCGGACGGTTTTAATTTTCTCAATACGGCTGACGCCGCAGAACTCGAGCGCGTGTTCAAACACCTTACATGTCGGGAGCGCCGGTCTGTCCGCCCATATCTCGTTAAGCAAATCTTTGTCCGTTTTTAACGTAATGTTTCTGTATTCCGCGGCGGACAGCAGAGTTTTTGCCTGCTCCATGCTCATAGTCCGTCCGTCGAAGCCTATTGCACCGCCGCTGGGCGTCTCGTCCTTCGCGTAGTCGATGAAGCTTTTCGTTTGCGGCTCGGCTGCACGGTGCACTTTAATACCCGAACCGGCCAGTTCCTTTTCGGCCTGTACATAATATCTGCCGTCTGTCCACAGCCCAGCCTCCGTTTTTGTAACGACGACTGTAGCCTGTGAACCCGTGAAGCCTGAGATAAACTGCACACCGTTCCAGTAATCCGGCATGTATTCGCCCTGGTGCGGGTCGAACTTTGTAACGATGTACGTCTGTATATTTTCCCTGGCCATTTGCTGCCTTAGCGCCTGAAGCTTTTCTGATATAGTCATAGAAATCCCTCCGATTATTTTTTCTCTGTGTAACATTTTACAATGTTTTTTCACAAACCGCCATAGCGCAATAATATTTTGTTGAGCGATTATATATTTCTTGACAGGAATACCAATATTTACTAAACTCAATTGGGAATGATTACTGATTTCAAATTACAATAAAACGAAAGGTGTGAATGGCAATTATGGATAACACTGCGTTGTTTAAAATTGGGTACGGCTTGTACGTACTGACGGCAAGAGATGGCGGGAAAGATAACGGCTGTATCATTAATACGGTTTTGCAGGTAACGAGTGTGCAGCCGCTAGTCGGCGTCATATCCGTCAACAAACAGAACTACACACATGATATGATTATGAAGTCGAAGGAGTTTAACGTGTCTGTGTTGACAACCGAAACACCGTTCGATGTGTTCAAGAGATTTGGATTTCAGTCGGGTAGGGGTGTTGACAAGTTTGAGGGCTGCGCTAATGTCGCGAGAAGTGAGAACGGGCTTATTTACTTACCGGAGTATGCGAACGCCTACCTATCGTTCAAGGTGAGCGACACTATAGATTTTGGGACGCATACAATGTTTAAAGCCGAGATAGTAGACGGGAAAGCGCTTAGTAATACCGAAAGCGTTACATATTCGTATTACCAGCAGCACATCAAGCCAAAGCCGCAAGAGGTTAAGAAGCAAGGATACCGCTGTAACATCTGCGGCTATGTGCATGAAGGTGAGATATTGCCGGAGGGTTTTGTTTGCCCCATATGTAAGCATGGAGCAGGGGATTTTGTTAAACTGTGATTTTATTTCTTACAATTGGACTTGCAATTACGACAATCGCCACAGCAACTGCTGCCGTGGCGATTTTTTATTGCGGAATAAACTGCTATTCCTGCTAAAACAAAAATAATAATCAAAACAATAACTGTCTGTATATTCATATTAACCTCACAATAACTTCATAATAAGCCCGCCGAGCTGATACACCTCAAACGCGGCGAACCACGCAATAGCTATTTGAAAAACAACCATACCGACCGCCCATCTAGCCCCAAGCTCACGTTTAACAGCCGCAACAGCCGCAACACACGGCGTGTACAGCAGCGTAAATACCAGAAAGCTGGCGGCGCTAAGCGGTGTAAATATTAACCTCAGCGCATCGGCGAGATTATCCACAGTAGTCCCCGTCAAAACCGCAATCGTGCTGACGACGGCTTCCTTCGCTGTAAAGCCTGATATCAGCGCCGTAGTAGCCTTCCAATCGCCGAAGCCGAGCGGGGTGAATACATGGCTTATTTGCGACCCGAGGAAAGAAAGCATACTCTTCCCGGCGTCCTGCGCTACATTAAAGCGGAAGTCGAACGTCTGCATAAACCATATTATTAAGGAAGCGATAAAAATCACGGTAAAGGCTCGTTGCAGAAAATCCTTAGCCTTATCCCATACGAGCAGAGCGACGCTGTTCGCGGATGGTATTCTATAGTTCGGCAGCTCCATAATAAACGGGACGGGATTGCCGCGGAACAGCGTACCCTTGAACATATACCCGACCAGTATCCCGATAAAAATACCGAACGCATAAAGCGTAATCATAACAAGCGCGGCATAGTCCGGGAAGAACGCGGCCGAAAGCAGCGCATAAATCGGCAGCTTCGCCGAGCAGCTCATGAACGGGATAAGCAGCACCGTCATTTTGCGGTCGCGCTCGCCGGGTAGCGTCCGCGTAGCCAAAATCGCGGGGACGGAGCAGCCGAAGCCTATGAGCATCGGCACGAAGCTTTTCCCCGACAAGCCAAGCTTGCGCAGCGGTTTATCCATAATAAACGAAACCCGTGCCATATACCCGCTGTCCTCCAACATCGAAAGGAAGAAAAACAGCGTAACAATAATCGGCAAAAACGACAGCACCGCGCCGACCCCGGCAAATATTCCGTTAATAACCATATCCTGCACGAGCTGATTGATTTCAAGAACTTGCATAACACCCTGCGTTAAGTCCGAAAGCTGATTAATACCGAACGATAACGCCTCGCTCAGCGCCTTGCCGATAACGCCGAACGTCAGCCAGAATATCAACAGCATCAACCCGAAAAACATAGGAATACCAAGGTACTTGTGCGTAAGTATCCTGTCGATTTTCGTACTGCGCAGCTCCTCACGGCTCTCCGGCGGCTTGGTTACGGTTTTCGCACAAAGGCTCTCAATAAAAGCGTATCGCATGTCGGCGATAGCCGCTTCGCGGTCTGTTTTTAGTATGGATTCCATTTCGCTTATACAGTGTTCGATTGTGTGCTGCTCGTTTTCGCTTAAGCTAAGCGCTTCTTCTAGCAACCTGTCGCCCTCGATTAGCTTCATAGCCGCGAAACGCACAGGCACATCAGCCGCAACCGTGTGGTCTTCAATTAGATGGGCAATAGCGTGAAGCGAGCGGTGAAAAGCGCCGTCGCAGAAGTCTATGCGTTTCGGTTTTCTTCTTCGGCCTACTGTTTGAATAGCGATGCCGACAAGCTCGTCGACGCCTTGGTTTTTCGACGCGCTTATCGGGACGACGGGTATACCCAGTTCCTCCGCGAACTCCTTAAGCCTGATACTGCCGCCGTTACCGTTAAACTCGTCCATCATATTTAAAGCCAGCACTATCGGCACGTTCAACTCGATAAGCTGTAGCGTAAGAAACAAATTCCGCTCAATATTCGTCGAGTCCACGATGTTAATAATGCCGTCCGGCTTCTGCTTTAGAATAAAATCCCTCGAAACAATTTCTTCATTAGTATACGGATTTAAAGAATAAATACCGGGCAAATCAACAACCGTTTTGTCGTTGTGACCGCGGATAACACCGCTTTTTTGTTCGACGGTTACACCGGGGAAGTTGCCGACGCGCTGATTAGAGCCTGTGAGTTGGTTAAACAGCGTGGTTTTGCCGCAGTTTTGATTACCGACGAGTGCAAATATCATGCGTTTACCTCCTCGATCTCTATTTTTTCGGCGTCCTCTAGGCGTAATGTCAGTATGTAGCCACGTAGCTTTAACTCTATAGGATCGCCCAGCGGGGCGACTTTTCTGACTGTGATTATCGTGTTCGGCGTAATGCCCATGCCCAGCAGATGTCTGCGAAGTGCACCTTCGCCTCCGACGCTTATTACCTTTCCGCTTTTTCCTATCTGTAAATTTTTTAGTGTCAAGCTCTGTCACCTCTCGGAGTTAGTAGAGACTAACTCAATATGCGATTAGTATATACCAACCCGCTTTTTTGTCAATAGAGAAAGCTTGGCAGCCGCTTCGGCGCACTTGCCATCAAAAAATATTATGGTTTCCTAAAAGGGTAAACTATGTTAAAATTATAGAAAATTTTCACGGCAGGAGAGATATTTTTGAGGATTAAGAAATATATTTGCGGTGTATTGGCGTCGCTGTGTTTTTCGATGGCGGTGAGCGGTACGGTATGCGCGGCTGAGCTGGAGTTGACATCCGGCGCGGTCATTCTCGTCGAACAGACGACGTTTAAGGTGCTTTACGCGAAGAACGAAAATGAACGCATGTTTCCGGCCAGCATGACAAAGCTGCTGACGGCGCTCGTCGCGTCCGAATATTTTACGCCGGACGAGCTTATAAAAGTAGGCACGGAAATAAACCTCGTACCCGGCGACTCCAGCAAGGCCGGGCACACAGTCGGGGAGACGATAACGTTTCGTAACCTACTGCGAGCGCTCATAATCCCGTCGGGTAACGAAACGGCCGGTGTAATCGCGCTTAATGTGGCGCGTCGCGTGCGCAACGAAAGCACGCTAAGCTACGCTAACGGCGAAAAGATTTTTGCCGACCTCATGAATGAAAAAGCGAAGTCGCTCGGCGCGACTAACTCCAATTTCGTAAACCCGCACGGCTACCACAACCCGGGGCATTACTCAACTGCTCGCGACATGGCGCTTATTTCCAAGGCATATATGGAAAACGATGTGCTGCGCGCTATCGCCGCCGAAAAAAGCTTCGAGGGTAACGGCGCGGGGCAGTTCGCAACGCCCGACATGAAAACGAAAAACTACAAGTGGGTATCGCATAATGCGTTAATAAACAACAGTAAATACGCATATCCTTATGCCACGGGAATAAAAACCGGGTTTACGGACGAGGCGTCGGACTGTCTGGCGGCTTCCGCCGAAAAAGACGGCAAGAAGCTCATCAGCGTAGTGTTTTACTCGCCGGAACCCGGGCGCTGGGACGACAGCAAAAAGCTTTTCGATTACGGGTTTAATAACTTCGCGTTTGAGACAATAATTAAAAAAGAAGGCGTATTGGCCGACGCTCCGCTAGTCGGCAGCAGGCTTGGCGAAAGTGTTATGCTCGAAGCCGTTTCTGCGGGCGAGTTTACGGGTTTTTTTAGTAAGGAAGAGCTTGCCGCGATGGAGAGAACCATTACATACAGCGACGGGCTACTAGATGCCGAATCGCGCTTGAAAGCGCCCATTGCAAAGGACGCTGTTATAGGCAAATTGACCGTGTCGCTTAACGGAGAGACGGTGTTTGAGGAAGATGTGCTGTCGTCGCGTGATGTGCTGAAGCGTACGATACTAAGCGATGTTTCGTATTACTATAATAAGTTCAAGAACTTTATTTTTACCCTAAAAGCCGTGCCGGTGTGGGTTGGGTTCTTGGCTGTTATTATTATTGCGATAGTCATTCGCTCGGCCATCGTCAGACGCCGCGACAGGAATTTTTATAAAATGCCACGCAGGTGGTATTAAGCTTTATTAGAAGAATAAGAAAGGGTATGTTCATGAACTTAACAAATATTTTTCCGTTTATCGCAACTTTGAAGTCTTACAAGAAGGCTAATTTTAAATATGACTTGATGGCGTCGCTTACGACGCTTGTCGTAATAATCCCTCAGTGCATGGCGTGCGCGCTTATTGTAGGTATTCCACCGGTTTATGGGTTGTACACTGCTGTTATTTCTGTGCTTGTATCGGCGCTTTTTGGAAGCTCAGAATATTTAATTACCAGTTCTACGAACGCTCTCGCGCTGCTTGTGGCACTTAGTATTCCGAAATTCATGCCGCCCGGGATGGCTCCGTCCGGCGATAATTTTTTTGCCATGCTGTTTTTTCTGACATTCACGGTCGGTCTTATGCAGCTGTTGATGGGTGTATTTAAGTTTGGCAAGGTGCTGGATTATGTTTCGCACTCGGTTATGGTCGGGTTTATGAGCGGCGCGGGTATTCTTATAGCGATTGGACAGCTGCCCGCATTTTTCGGGATAAAAATCGCTGGCTATTCAGAGATGTTTGCGCTTGAAAAGATGTGGCATGTCGTTATGCATTTAAAAGAGACGAATTTCTATGCGCTTGCTATTTCGTTGTCGACGTTTGTTATTATTGCCGTGTTAAGAAAATTTTTGCCGAAGCTGCCGTCGCCTTTTTTGGCTATCGTGTTTGCCAGTATTTGCGTCGTACTGTTCGGCTGGGCTGATAAAGTCAGCTTGACGCCTAAGTTTTCATCTGCACTCCCGACGTTTACAATACATGATTTTTCGATGATATTGAACAGGGACCTGCTGCTTGCCGCTATTCCGCTCGCTATCGTCGGGCTTGTCGAAGCCGTCAGTATCTCGAAGTCGCTGGCTGTTAAGACCGGTGAGGACGTGGATTTTAATCAAGAGTTTCGCGCGCAGGGCATTACTAATATCGTCGCGTCGTTTTTTCAGGGGCTTGTCGTGTCAGGTTCGTTCTCAAATACTGCCACTAACTTTATGGCTGGGGCTAAGTCTCGCGTGTCCGGTATTCTGACGGGTATTTTTCTTGCGCTTACGCTGCTGGTTTTTTCGGACTTAGCCGCGTATATACCGCTCGCGTCGCTCGCCGGGCTTATGATGTACATATCCTATGGGCTTGTTAAAGTTAAAGAGATTCGCCATGAGGTTAAAATTGGCGGCTCAGACGCTTATATTATATTAATCACGCTGTTTTCAACGCTTGTGTTTTCGTTGGACGAAGCCGTTTATATCGGAGTGTTGATATCGATAATCCTGTTCCTGAAAAGCACGAACACAGCTTCGACCAAAATACTTGTGCCCTCAATACGCCACGAAGGTATGTTCAAGGAGCGCGAAATCAACTGGATCGATACGCACAAGTCGGATATATTGCTTGTCCAGTTCGAGGGGAACTTGTACTTCGGCTGTGCGAACGATATTAACTTTAAGCTTTCGAAAATATTGGATAACTCGAAGGGCTTTGTGTTCCGTATGAAAAGCGTAACCAACATCGACTCGACCGTGCTTGAAATAGTTAAGGCGTTCTGTAAAAAGGTAGTGGATAGGGGTGGGACCGTTGTTTTTTCCGGGCTGCACACTGAGGTTTATGATAAGCTTAATAAGGACGGTATTTTTGATGTCGTTGGGCACGAAAACGTTGTTATGGCCAGGGATTATGTATTAGAAGCCTCGAATATTGCCGTAAAAATGGTACACGAGAAGCTGGAAAGCTCCGGCCTGATTTAAATAAAGATAAAACATTAAAGGGTGGTAACACAGTGAAACTGTTGGCAGTTGTTTTTGCCGTAATGATGTTTACGCATACTGTTTTCGGAATGGGGCCGCTGCCCGGCAAAAAAACTTATGATGAATACGAACGCGAGCTGGTGTTATCGCAGGTTAAGCCTGTGCCTGTTTTTGCAAAAATTAACCGAGCGGCGCCGTTGTATGCGTCGCAGGATTCAAAATCCCGCGTCATAAAAACGCTCGAAGCCGATTCCGACGTTGAGATTCTGCGTGACAGCCTTTATAAATGGTACTTCGTTTCGCTCGGAGAGGGAGGGACGCGCGGCTGGGTGAAGCGCGAGGTTCTGGATATCCCCGATGATAAGGAAACAAACGAGAATAAGCTAAGCAAGTATATTTTAGAGGCTTACGTAAATATTTCAGATTTTGCAAGCGACACGGAGTATCTTGTTTGGACGGATATTGATCGGCAGTTCACGTATGTTTTTATGGGTTGCCGGAATGCATGGAAGCTGTCTCACACCATAAACTCCTCAACCGGGAAGAACGTCTCGCCTACGACTCGCGGTTTATTTAAAATTTCAGAGCGTGGAACTTGGTTCTATAATGAAAGCTTAAAGAGTGGTGCGAAGTATTGGGTGCGCTTTAACGGCGCGTACCTTTACCATTCGCTGCCGATGGACAAGAATAAAGTCGTTACGGACGAAACGCTTGGCAAAATGCAGTCGAGTGGGTGTATACGCATGTCGTTGGCCGATGCGGAGTGGTTTTATAAAAATATGCCGGAAGGGACTACGGTGTTTGTGAATTAGACAAAAAACCTCACATAATCAGCCGAAACAAAGCTGACCATGTGAGGTTTTATTATTTCAAAATCTTACCGTCTGTCGATATCGCAACAACCTGCCACGGAATCATCTTGCCACAATTCTGCAAAGCCGTCTTCACAGCTCTCTCAATACCGCCGCAGCAAGGTACTTCCATTCTGGCAACCGTCACAGATTTTATATCGTTCATCTTTAATATAGCAGTCAGCTTTTCCGAATAATCGCCTTCGTCAAGCTTCGGGCAGCCAATAACAGTGATTTTATTCCGCATATACTCGGAATGAAAATTGCCATAGGCAAACGCCGTACAATCAGCTGCCACGAGCAAGTTAGCGTTATCAAAATAAGGCGCATTAGGCGGCACTAGCTTTATCTGAACAGGCCACTGGTTAAGATACGTTTCCGCCGAGACTGTCGTTAGCGGCGCCGACTTCTCAAATGTAATCGCCCCGGTCGGGCAAACCGGCAAACAGTTTCCAAGCCCATCGCAGTAGTCATCGCACAGCAGCTCCGCCTTTCCGTCTACCATACCGATAGCTCCTTCGTGACATGCAGCCACACACAATCCGCAGCCGTTGCACAAGTCTTTATCTATCTTAACAATCTGTCTTATCATATTCATTACCTCCGCTTGTTTTAGTAAAGCCAGTATAATATAATGAAACAAATAAATCTGTTGTAAATACAACAAACGGAGCGAAAAATGAAAAATATTTTTGAAACAGTCAAAAACAATCCGTTATTCATCGGAATAGGTTACAGCGATTTCGAGTCTATGTTCAGCTGCATTGAAGCGCGAACAGCAAGCTATAAAAAGTCCGACATAATACTGCTATCCGGCAACACCGTGAACTTCATCGGACTAATCCTGTCCGGCAGAGCGATGGTAATCAAAGAAAACCAAGACGGCAACCGAGCAATACTAACCGAGCTGTCGGAGTCGGAGCTTTTCGGCGAGACATTCGCATGTGCGGGTGTCGACCATAGCCCCGTAACGGTCGAAGCCGTCGAAGACAGTGAAGTGCTTTTCATCAACTACAAAAAAATAATAAACACGTGTTCTTCCGCTTGCGGCTTTCATTCAAAACTAATCGAAAACATGCTAAAGCTTATAGCGAAGAAAAACCTTATGCTCAACCAAAAGATCGATATCCTCTCAAAACGCACCACACGCGAAAAGCTGTTACTGTTCTTCGACACGCAGAGGGGTGGGGGTAAAAAGTTCACCATACCGTTTAGCCGTGAAGAAATGGCGCAGTATCTATGTGTCGACCGCAGCGCAATGTCTAACGAGCTGAGCAAAATGAGAGACGAAGGGATAATCCACTTTAACCGAAACGAATTCGAGATACTATAAAAAGACCCACAGGCGATGATTCTAATCCATCATACCTGTGGGTCTTTTGCATTCTTATTTCGGCGACTGCCGGTCAAATACTTCCTTAGTTATCTGTCCATGCATAGCTTCGCCGTTTACGAAGCGCTGTAAATCATCCACGACCAGCTCGCCTTGTTTACCTTTCCAGTAACTGCTGTAAGCGCCGACATGCGGCGTGCTTATAACATTCGGCAGATTGTAAAGCGGGCTGCCCTCGGGCAACGGCTCCTTGTGGAACACATCAAGCCCGGCGAAATACCGGTTCTCCTTCAAGCTCGCCATCAAATCTTCTTCATTGACAAGCGGCGCACGCGCCGTATTGATGAACACCGCGCCGTCGCGGATCATATCCAGCTCGCGCTTCGTTACCATGTTTTTCGTGCGCTCCGTGTACGTCGAGTGCAACGAAATAATATCGCAGTTCTTAAAAATATCATCCTTAGACGCAAGCTTCACGCCGTATTTTTTCGCATCCTCGTCGGATAAAAACGATGAGTAGACGAATATTTCGGGGTTGAACGGCTTAATAAAGCCAATTACAGCCTTAGTGATTTCGCCGAAGCCGATCAATCCGACCTTGCGACCGTAAAGTCCAAGCACAGTATTATCTCTGTGGTGAACATAAGTACCACCGGCCATCTCCTCGACGAAGCCCTTGAGCTTCCAAGCGCAGGACAGCATAAGTAGCACCGCAAGCTCCGCAGTCGAGTAAACAAGCGACTTGTTCGCGTTCACGACGGTTACGCCCTTGTCGTAAATCGCAGGTGAGATATACGGCACGAGCGTTCCGGCAGTATGACCGACGAACTTGAGATTCCCAGCCGCCGCAAGCACGTCGTCGTCGAGCTTGGGCGAACCCCAGCCGATTATGCATGCGTCGCAGTCGCGTATGTTTTCGATAAACACGTCCTTCTCGACATGTGACGTAATCCATTTGACATTGCCGCCACATATCGCGCTCAGCTTCTGCTTTACGCCGTCGTTAAAGATAGTCTGCACAAGCTTTTCATCGGGGATTATTACGAGTACCTTGTTTATAGGTGCATTCAATGCTATCAGTTCCTTTCCGTGGTGCTACATTTTCACGAACGCCTTAAGTTTATCGTCGTTTTGTAAGTGTGACTGCTCTATGACCTTCATTTGCTTGCGAACGTGATCGTTTTGGATCATAAACGGCTTGCCGGTCGTGAACGCTTCGTAGAAGCTGCGGTAAAAACCAAGCCCCTTATAATTGAAATCGTCCAGCTCCGCACCCGTGGCTTCCCACGAACCTGTCGATGTCTCAAGCTTCTCGCGGCAATACAACGGCTCACCTTTTTCATTTCTCAGCGGAATTTTCGTAAGCTCCTGATGCGGTTGCTTCGATTCGTCGTAATATTTCCAGTCAAGCTTCTTCGTATCGCCCTTAAGCGTGCCGCGCGTACCCTGCACAAGATATGTAAAATCCGAAAATGCGTTGCAGCTCGATATCTCGATCTCCAACAGCGGTGCGCTCTCAGCCGACAGCAGCAGCTTAACAAAATCCTCGGCGTCGCCGTACGTCTGCGCCCTGTCCATAAAGCATGTAACCTTTGGGTTTTCCGGGAAGCTCATCAAATCCAGCGCGATATCAACCGGATGCGGCCCCGTGTTTAACAGGCTGCCCGCGTTGAAGCCCTGAATCGTCTGCCAGTCCCATCTGCGTGCGAAGCCGTTGAAATGCAGCTCGATCTGCACGATACGCCCAAGACAGCCGGAAGCGAGTACGTCTTTGAGCTTAATATACGACGGCGAAAATCTGTACTGTTGAAACACAAAATACTTCTTACCCGTAGCCTGAGCCGTCTCTAAGACGCTGATGAACTCTTTTTCGTTATTGGCGGCCGGTTTTTCGGACAGAACGTTAAGCCCGTTATTAAGCAGCGCCTTGGAAATAGTGCTGTGCATATGGCTAAACGATGCGTTAACGACAAAATCCAGATCCTTGCAGTTATAAAACTCCTCGTAGCTGTTGAAAGCCTTGCAACCCAGCTCATTTTGTATCATGCCCTGTCTCTGGTCGTCGCTATCCGCAACAGCGACGACCTCGTACATATCCGGTAACTGCTTAAACAGATGCGTGTGAATGTCACGTCCGCTGCGCCCGTAACCGATTATTCCGACTTTTAATGCCTTCACTACATTTCCCCCTCAGTAAGTTTTTATAATAGTTTTTTGTTTTTTAAGTAATCAATGAATTGTGGGAAAGCAACCTCCGGATCAGGAAGCTCCGGATGCCATTTCTTTTCCCATTCAAATGAATAGTAACCGTTATAGCCGTCGGCCTTTAACCTTTCGATAATCTGAGCTATCGGCACGTCGCCCTCGCCGGTAAGGCACAGCTTGAAATCTCCGTTGTTACGCAAATGATCTTTGATGTGTACATGCTTAATATACGGTTTGATTTTCTCATAAAAAACGGCATAGTTGTCGCCGTAAATCTTATCGCTGTGTACGATATCCCATATAAAGCCGAAGTTCTTATAGCCTCCCAGCGCCTCTACCACGGGCATGACAGCTTCGAGCGTGTTGAAATCACCGTGAATCTCATGTACAACATTAACATTTTTATCAGCCGCAAAAAGCACAAGCTCCGTGAAGCCTTTGATTGCTCTATTTATTACGTCGGTGTGGTCATAATCGTGGAACCTATCACCAAAAACCCGCATATTCGGTATGCCCATGCGCTGGCAAACCAGTATAGCTTGCTTTCCTTCTTCGATGTTGGCATCGTAAGTGTTCGGGTCGTGGAATTTAACCGACGAACCGTAGCCACATATTTCAACTCCATATTCCTTCAAAAGCGTCTTAGTCTTTTGCTCGTTCTCCGGTTTAAAATACGGAATTTCCTCCGCGCGCATTATCCCTTCGATTCCTCTTATCTCTATCGCCTGATAGCCCAAATCTCTTGCGCTTGTCAGTATCTTCATAAAATCCCAGTCCGGGCAGCCAAGCGTCGCAAATGCAAGCTTCATATGCATTTCTCCTCAAATTCTTTTATTTTCCCTAGAATTTCGTCGTACGACACACAGGTGAAATCCGTCGTGTCCACGTCAATAACCTCGCCGCCGATAGAAAAATTCGACATGCCGCGGCTTTCCATGCCAGCCCTGAACTGCTCGGGCGTTATTCTCACGAACGTTTTCTTGTCGGCTTCGGCTTCGCCCGCGACTTCGGGGTACTGCGTGTTGACGACATGCCCGCGATGACGTTCGGGCGAGTTGTCGCGCTGTACGACGCGCTCGTACAGAACGCCCCAGTCGCAGGAAAATTTCACAGTTATGACTGGGCATTTATATTTTTCAATAAGCGCAGTCAAACCGGGCTTCGAGACGCTCTCGAAATTGTTCTCTAATATAATAGGCAGGCCGATGCTCAAATGCCGCTCCGCCATATGATACATGATATCCATAGCACCGACGCCAAGCGTAACTTTTTCGGCGCGGCTTTTGAAACCGACCGTGTCGTACAGCACTTCCTTCAACAAATCCTTCGATACGAAAGGGATTTTCATAGCGCTGCTCAGAAACCGTGCGAACGATGTTTTACCCGTACCCGGTGGGCCGGAAAGTAATACTAAGAAGCATCTGTTATTCATGAAAATCCCCTCCTTATCGAAATAATTCGGTCGAAATCCTTTTAACCTCATCTGCAATAGTATCCCGAACTACCTCTAGCGATATATATTTCTTAACCAGCGTGTCGTCCAGTCGGCTTTTCGCGTACTGCTCATTTAAAATTGACGCACGCATTGCGTCGATTTCGGACTTAACAACTACGTCTGGAATATCGTAGCTATCGCCTTTTTTCAACAGCTCCCATATCGATCCGCTGTCTGGGTTATTAATGTAAAGCTCGTAATCGACAACAGACGCTTCTTGATGCAAAACGCTTGGCGCACCACTATTAAGTGCTGCCCCGTTAGCGATGCGGTAGGGCGTCCAAAATTTTATATTCCACGTTATATCCGCCAGAATATGCGCGCTGTAGCCGTAAATGAAATCCTCGCTCACGCCGTCATGACGCTGCTTTAAAAACTCACGCACATTGGATAAATGTTTGTCGTTGTCTGTGTGCTGGCGTAAATTTTTACAGCCGATGACTAAGTGCGTCTGACTTTTCATGTCGTGCTTAAATCCTTCACGGAAATGAACAGAATCCGGCGCGATTGAACCCAGCACAAAATCATCGGGCTTTTTTATTCGCGGAGCGGTTTTTATTATGTCGTACGCTATGCAAAGATGAACCATCGGAAAAGGCATGATTAAAACTCGACCCGCTTTCCGCTTCTGCCGGATTCGTAAATGGCGCAAACGATTTTCTGGGTTCTTAATACCGTCTCGCCGGTAATATCAGGGCTGACACCTTTGGCAAGCGACTCGTAAAAGTTTTTGATCTGCTTAT
>CAZJLW010000045.1:0-2478 GCA_964546895.1 uncultured Eubacteriales bacterium
CCTACAACCGTATCAACTCCGCAATACTCATAGCAATATTATCCAATATATCAAAAAACTTATCATTCAAATCATAATACTTCCCGCTAGGCTTAGTTACCGGATCATACGCCTCGATACTCTCTCGATCCTTCCGAGCCACGACATAAGTAGTAACCCCGCGTCCAATCAGCATATCGCAAATATCCGCGACACTCTTCCCGCTCTTAGTAGGCACATGCGGCGGTGCATCGGTAATAAGGATAAAAATATTCTTAGCGCCTTCCTCGAGCTTAGCCGACGAAAGCAGTTCAACTCCAGTCTCAAGCGCATCCAATGACGACTCCGGAATATCCCCGCCATACGTTCTCGGTATATTTTTAACCTGCTTCTGGAACTTCGGCACATCATCCGTAAAATTATAAACGCTAGGTTTCTCCTTCTCGTTCAAATCCCCGAAGCCAATCAACCCAAGCTTAAAGCTTGCACCCTTCGAAAGCAGAATATTCGAGAACTCAATAGCCCGATCCTTCACGCCGTTAATGTAAGTATCCATACTACCGGTAGTATCAATCAAAAACACAACATTCACGCGATCCGTCTTACCGGGCGCGTACTCCTCGCGTACGGGAGGCGCGGCGAACTTCGTCCGGTCGAACTCGGCGCGTTCGGTGCGCCCCGTCGCCATGTCCTTTACGAATACCTCGAACAAGTTATTCTCGTCTATCGCATACGTAATTTCAAGCTGCGTAGTCCCGCGCAGCCCCGACACGGCAACGCTACCGATATACTTCTTCTCCGGCTCATGCCCCTGCTCCCACTGGAACACGTCAACATTTACCCGCGAAGCGCCCGACATACTTGCGAAATTACTGTCCGAGAACTTGCTGGGAATCGGACTGCCCATCGGTATTATCGGGATAAGCCGCCGCTCCATAGTCGACACATTCACGACAGCCTCCGTCCCGAAAATCTGGCGCGTAATCTGCCCGACCTTAACATTGCTGTTCGGCAAATGAATAAGATAGTTATAAATCGCTGCGCCCATAGCGACGCTCTTCGCCGGGTCGGTTGCCCTATACGGCTCCTTAATATACCCCGCGACCATGCGCTTCACCATCGGTATAAGCGTCGAGCCGCCCACGAGTATGACCTTCGAAATTTCGTCGGCCTGCTTGTCCGCGCGCTTAAGCGCCTCCTCGATGATATCGCGGCTGCGGTCGACGTACTTGCGTATCATCGCCTCGAATTCCTCGCGCGTCAGCTCGACAGAAAGATTCTTCGGCACACCATTATCAATAATAAGCGGGTTAATCCTAATCGTAGCCTTGTTCGTGCCGGACAGCTTCTTCTTAGTCTGCTCGGCTTCCTGTTTCAGCTTCTGCATAACGCGCTTGCGCTCGGTATGCTCTATCGTATCCAGGTCGAAATTATTCTCCGCCTTGAACTTCTCCTTCATCCACCGAATCAGCTCGGAGTCGAAATCGTCGCCGCCAAGGTTCATATCGCCGACGTCAGACAGCTCCTGAAAAATCTCCTGCCCGTTCGCGTCCTGCGACACCTTCAAAACACACGCGTCGAACGTGCCGCCGCCCAAGTCGTAAACGAGCAGCGTCTGCCCGTAGCCTTGGCGGTAGCCGTACTCAATAGCGGCCGACAGCGGCTCCGACAGCAGGTACACGTTCCGAAAACCCGCCGCAATACCGGCCTGCTGCGTCGCAAATATCTGCCGGTCGTTAAAATACGCCGGGTGCGTTATAACGACTTCGTTATACTGCTCGCCGGACTGCGTTTCGGCCGCGCCCTTTAGCTTCTTCAATATCTCCGCGCTTATTTCCTCCGGCGTTTTTTCGAAGCTGCCGATGTTTATCCGCTCGCTCGAACCCATGAGCCGCTTGACGGAAATAACCGTAGTCTCGGGGTAAATAATCGCGCCGGACTTCGCCTCGCTGCCGACTATTACGCCGTCCTCGGTATAGCTCACGACGGAAGGCAGAATCTCGTCCGCTCCGTCCACCTTCACGACGTCCATGCTGTCCGTCTTGTCGTTGTAAATAACGGCGACGGAGTTCGTCGTACCTAAATCTATGCCCAAATATCCCATTTAACTGCCTCCTATCAATCCACGGTTGCACTGCTTCGCGCGCAACCATCCTCGTGCACGAAAATTCGCTTTTGATTCAGTTTTGTAAACCGTAAGCGAATTTTCGGGTATTATCCCTCGACGACCGTCTTGACGAATCTCCCGGGGTCGAAGCTCTCCTTGTAACCGCTCGGCGCGTACTCGTCGCCGAAGCCCAAGTCCTCGACGTTACCCTTCACCAAACCGCCTTCTTCCTCGACGAGCAGCGTTATTTTCAGCTTCGTCTTGCCCTTCGGTCGCTCCGGCAAGCCCTTTATCTCGACCTCGCCTATGAGCTTGCATTCCTCTATCGGGTCTTCCTTGTCTATGCGTTCCATTATCCGCAAATTAAGCTGCGTCATATCCTCCGGCGTGTC